>NZ_JANHZS010000037.1:0-57851 GCF_041414765.1 Pseudoalteromonas sp. DY56-GL79
CGACGGGTTTTTTGCTGTTTGGGGTATAGAGATTTGAGAAATAGAAAACCTCGCAAGCAATTAAAACCTCGCGAGGTGAACTCGCTCCCACCACAGTATCAGCGCAGCGCAATATGGTAGGGGGTGGTTCACCCACCGATAGGTTGCAATGAAAGTTTCCAGCCGATGATAGTGTGGAGCAGCCATGTGACTCTTTATTTAAAAAATGAGAACATCCTACTTCGTAGCAAATCAGGGCTAAATAAGAGGTTGATGAAAGCGTTCATCCATGAACTTCATTGACATTCGAACATCCATGTACTTCAAAACCCGTTGCAGTAATGCGGCGGTTTTTTTGTTGTTTGGGGTATAGAGGTTTTTCTATACCTAAGTGAATGCACTCCCAGCACAGTATTAGCACAATGCAACATGGTAGGAGGTAGTTTATCAGCCCAAAATCTTAATAATCTATTTCTTATTGCTTAGGGTCGTAGGTTATGCTTTGAGGCACAGACTTCGCTTCTTGTTAAATGCTGCTCTAATAATGCTATCAGCAAGTACACTTAAAATATGTCGAATAAAGAAACATTTGCGATTTTTTTTGAGCTGTATATACTTACAGTAAATAAACCACTGTATGGAACACCAGTTAATGCGTCCTCTAACAAAACGACAAGAACAAATCTTTGAATTAATAAAAGTATTCATAAAAGATACTGGCATGCCTCCAACTCGTGCAGAAATAGCTGATGCTTTGGGTTTTAAGAGTGCAAATGCAGCGGAAGAACATCTTAAGGCGCTTGCGAAAAAGGGAGTTATCGAAATGGTCCCTGGTGCAAGCCGAGGGATTCGACTTGTAGAGGATGAATCCGAACAACTTGGTTTACCTATTATCGGTCGTGTTGCTGCTGGTGAGCCTATTCTGGCAGAGCAACATGTAGAAAGTCACTGTAATGTAGATGCGAGTTTTTTTAAACCTAATGCTGATTATCTTTTGAGAGTTAATGGTATGAGCATGAAGGATATTGGCATTATGGATGGTGATCTACTAGCTGTTCACAGTACTCAAGTGGCTGAAAATGGCCAAGTGATAGTGGCTCGTGTAGAAGAGGACGTGACAGTTAAACGTTTTGAAAAGAAAGGAAAGAAAGTCTTATTGCATGCTGAGAATGAAGAGTTTAATGCGATTGAAGTGGATCTTGAGCATCAAAATTTCTCCATTGAAGGGTTAGCCGTCGGCGTTATCCGAAGTGCTGACTGGATGTAGTTTTTGAGAGCGAGCGTAGCGTTAAAGATAAAGTTGCGCTTGCTTTAACTATATTTTGTTTAAAAAGTGATAATTAACTTTTCTAACTATGTGAAAGTAGGATGATTAAAGTGACTTTAATCATTTAGTAATATTTTTAGTTTTCTGATCTTTATACACTATTTTTCATCATTCTTCGTTTTAATCCCTATAGTCCCCAGTTTTGATTCTAAAGTCGGTCTTCTCAAAAATCTTGCAATTTGTTTGTTTTTTGACTAATTGGTTAATAGTCGTGCAGTAAGTCTATGTACAAATAGACAATATGACAGTCATCCAATAATAACAAAAGACAACCACGAGTTGTCTTGAAGGAGACGTCAAATGAAAATTTGTCGATTAGTTGTAGCATTCATCGCAGTGCTAATCGCCATGCCCTCACTTGCTAACAGCGCTTATAATATGAGGCAAGGTGTTACAGACATTAGTCATCAAGTGTATGAGCTTCACATGACCATATTTCTAATATGTTGTGTCATAGGTGTGATTGTGTTTGGGATTATGTTTTGGGCGCTTATAAAACACAGAAAGTCAAAAGGCGTTGTTGCAGCGCAATTTCATGAAAGCACCAAAGTGGAAATACTTTGGACTGCAATTCCCTTCCTGATACTCATTGGTATGGCAATACCAGCCACAAAAACGCTTATTGCTATGGAAGACACGAGTAAAGCTGATCTGACCATTAAAGTCACAGGTTCTCAGTGGAAATGGCACTATGAGTATATGGGGCACGATGTTGAGTTCTATTCCTTACTCTCTACTTCGAAAGATGAAATTAGTGATCTTAAAGAAAAAAATGAAAATTACCTGCTTGAAGTTGATAAGCATTTAGTTATTCCCACCGATAGGAAAGTTCGCTTTTTGATGACCTCAGATGATGTCATCCATTCTTGGTGGGTGCCTGATTTTGCGGTGAAGAAGGATGCCAATCCAGGCTTTATAAATGAGGCATGGACAAAGGTAAACGATGAAGGAATTTACAGAGGCCAATGTGCTGAATTATGTGGCAAAGATCATGGCTTTATGCCAGTCGTCGTCGAGGCTGTAAGTCCTGATAAATTTGATAGTTGGCTTAACGATGCTAAAGCTGAAAAAGCAAAAGCAGAAGCTGAGTCACAAGCAGTTGCCCAACAAACTCTTTCGAAAGAGGAGTTAATGGAGGTTGGTGAACAAACTTACATGGCTTATTGCGCAGCTTGCCATCAACCAACGGGGCTTGGGCTACCAGGTGTCTTCCCTGCAATGAAAGGGAGTAAAGTCGTCACTGGAGATATTAAAGCTCATATAGATATTCTCCTTTTAGGCCGCCCAGGAACTGCGATGCAATCTTTCGCAAAGCAATTAACAATCAAGCAGATCGCGGGGGTTATCACCTATAAAAGAAATAGCTGGGGTAATGACACCGGCGATGTTATTCAGCCAAGTCAAATACAGCGTGAGATAGATGCATTAGAGGAGGGTAAGTAATGAGTGCCATCGTAGAAGAACATTCACACCATACAGCTCCCAAAGGCTTAAAGCGCTGGCTGTTTACCACCAATCATAAAGACATTGGAACACTGTATTTATTGTTCTCACTAAGCATGTTTTTAATCGGTGGTGCTATGGCGATGGTGATCCGAGCCGAGTTATTCCAACCAGGGTTGCAGCTTGTAGATCCGCATTTTTTTAATCAAATGACGACAGTACATGGACTAATAATGGTATTTGGCGCAGTCATGCCCGCATTTACAGGCCTTGCCAACTGGATGATCCCAATGATGATTGGTGCTCCTGATATGGCGCTACCTAGAATGAATAACTGGAGCTTTTGGATACTACCCTTTGCATTTGCAATTTTACTGATGTCGTTATTTTTGGAAGGCGGCGGGCCTGCTTTCGGTTGGACTTTTTATGCGCCACTATCTACAACGTATAGCAATGACAATACAGCATTTTTTGTTTTTGCGATCCATATAATGGGCATTAGCTCTATTATGGGTGCTATCAACGTTATCGTGACCATTGTCAATCTTAGAGCTCCAGGTATGACATGGATGAAGTTGCCTTTATTTGTCTGGACTTGGCTGATCACTGCATTTCTTCTGATTGCAGTTATGCCCGTACTCGCTGGCGCTGTGACTATGGTATTGACTGATAAGTTCTTTGGAACGAGCTTTTTTGATGCAGCAGGTGGTGGTGATCCTGTTATGTTCCAGCATATATTCTGGTTCTTTGGTCATCCTGAAGTGTACATCATGATATTACCTGCCTTCGGCATAATCTCTACGATAGTACCGACATTTTCAAGAAAGAAACTGTTTGGCTATGCATCAATGGTTTATGCAACCGCGTCGATTGCTCTGTTGTCGTTCGTCGTTTGGGCTCATCATATGTTTACTACGGGCATGCCTTTAGCTGGTGAGTTGTTTTTTATGTATGCAACTATGCTCATATCTGTGCCTACTGGCGTTAAGGTTTTTAATTGGGTAGCTACAATGTGGCGAGGTGCTATTAGTTTTGAGGTGCCGATGCTTTTTGCCATTGCGTTTATCGTACTTTTCACAATTGGTGGATTTTCCGGTTTGATGTTAGCAATTACGCCCGCAGATTTCCAATATCACGATACCTACTTCGTTGTCGCGCATTTCCATTACGTGTTGGTTACGGGTGCAGTATTCTCAATAATGGCCGCCGCATATTATTGGTTACCAAAGTGGACAGGTCACATGTTTGATATCAAATTGGCTAAATTTCACTTTTGGCTCTCTTTGGTTAGTGTGAACGTATTGTTCTTCCCAATGCACTTTGTTGGTCTTGCTGGCATGCCAAGGCGGATCCCTGATTATGCTCTACAGTTCGCTGATTTCAATGCGATCATTAGTATCGGAGGGTTTGCTTTCGGTCTTTCTCAACTGTTGTTTGTTGCAGTGGTTTATAAATGTATAAAAGGTGGAGAGCAGGCCCCAGGGAAAGTGTGGGATGGGGCTGAGGGATTAGAGTGGCAAGTACCATCTCCGGCTCCTTATCATACCTTTTCAACGCCACCGGAGATTAAGTAATGCAACATGGACGCCTGCTTAAGAAGCTTATTTTGTTGACGCTAGGTATGTTTGCTTTTGCCTTTGCACTGGTTCCTCTATACGACGTTTTT
Organism: Pseudoalteromonas sp. DY56-GL79; assembly: GCF_041414765.1. Lineage (NCBI taxonomy): Bacteria > Pseudomonadati > Pseudomonadota > Gammaproteobacteria > Alteromonadales > Pseudoalteromonadaceae > Pseudoalteromonas > Pseudoalteromonas sp. DY56-GL79. The sequence continues at coordinate 4,416 of NZ_JANHZS010000037.1, forward strand.
TGTGATGTCACAGGCCTAAATGGTAAGCCATCCATGGAAATCGCCAAGCAGAGCGAGTCAATTGCGCAAAGTCGACAAGTAGATGTGAGCTTCACAACGCATAGTCAAAGCCAGGCGCCATTTAAGGTCGATGCAGTCGAGCACTCGGTTAGAGTTCAACCCGGTAAGCTAACCGATGTCAAATTCATTGCAAAAAACTTGAGTGATAGTGAGCGTGTGTTGCAAGCGATCCCTTCAGTGTCTCCAGGGAAAGCGGCAAAGTATTTACACAAAATGGCCTGCTTTTGTTTTGATCAGCAACCAATGAAAGGCAAAGAAGAAGTTGAGTTTGTCTTGAGGTTCTATGTAGATACGGAGCTCCCAAGTGATGTTGAGGAACTCACGCTTTCATATACGTTGTTTGATATTACAGAGCGAGTTAGCAAACAAGACAGTGATGGACTGAATATGCTGGCCGCTCGAGAGGAGTTCAAATATGAACCATGAACAAGAAAAATATTACGTGCCTGAGCAAAGTCCATGGCCAATCGTAGGGGCTTTTGCGCTTTTCTTTATCGCGGTTGGCGCTGGCTTAACTATTATTCAACTTAAATCAGCCAGTAATAGTGGAGTAATGCTACTGCTCGTGGGTATTGCTGTGCTGATCTATATGATTTTTGGTTGGTTCAGGAATGTGATCCAAGAATCTCAAACTGGATTATATTCTGCCCAAATGGATCGTTCGTTCAAGCAAGGAATGGGATGGTTTATCTTTTCCGAAGTTATGTTTTTTGCTGCTTTTTTTGGCGCACTTTTTTATGCTCGAATGATAGCTGTGCCGTGGTTAGGCGGTGCAAGTAATAACGCCAGTACCAATAAGGTTTTGTGGCCTCAATTTGAAGCTGTATGGCCATTGCTCACAACTCCAGATGGAACTGTAACTCAAGCTATGGGTTGGCAGGGACTTCCGCTGATCAATACGATTATTCTATTAGCATCATCAGTAACCCTTAGCTTTGCTCACGTAGCTTTAGAAAAAGAGCAAAGGGCGAAAGTGAAGGCGTTCTTAGGATTAACAGTACTACTTGGCGTCGCATTCTTAACCTTGCAAGTGGAAGAGTATATTCACGCTTACCAAGATCTGGGGTTAACTCTCCAGTCGGGAGTTTACGGTAATACGTTCTTTTTGCTGACAGGATTTCATGGTTTTCACGTCACACTTGGCGCGATCATTCTTTTCGTTATATGGATAAGGGTATTAAAGGGTCACTTTACCGCTAAGAATCACTTTGCTTTTCAAGCTGGGGCTTGGTATTGGCATTTTGTTGATGTTGTTTGGTTGTGCCTGTTTGTATTTGTTTATGTGTTGTAACAACGGGTGAAGAGTGTAGCTTTATAAAGCCAAATTGAGCGGCAAGACAGATTAGAAGTACGACAGCTATTGATGCATAAACTCTTTGTTGCAATAGCCTCGCCATCGACTCTTGTTGCTCTGACTTGAGCATGACTAGCATAGCTCTAAATAGATTTAGAAAAACGAGTAGTAGCAATACAACAATAATAATTTTAATCATAAGGGGTGTCCGGTGGATTTAGGTGCACTTTTTAAAGGTAGATCAAAACCCCCCATATTGGCAGCATTAATCGTTGTTCTTTTATGTGGCTCGCTCTCTTATTGGCAGTGGCAAAGAGCGCAGCAAAAACATGTGTTGCAGCATAAAGTTGAGATTGAAAAATCGCTAGGCGTAGCTAATGAGCAGCAAGTAACATCCCAGCCGCTCACGCAATATGTTAATGCTGAAGTGTCGATTACAGGGAATTTTGTAGGCGATGCGGTTTGGTATTTAGATAATCAAGTCGTGAAAGGCCGAGTCGGTTTTGATGTAATTGGCATTATAAAAATTTCCGAAACTGATGAGTATCTAGCTGTTAATTTAGGTTTTGTGCCTCAGCAGGTTAGTCGCGTGCCTACCGTTTACTCTCTTCCAAGTGGCACCGTTTCTCTACCTGTCTATATCAAATCTAGTGCTAGTAAGCGGTTCACCTTAGCTAAGTCTGCGGCTGAGGAGACAACAAAACAATCTGTGATTCAGTATATTGATGTTGATTACTTGTCTGCGGAGTCAGGTAAACCTCTTTTACCTCTAATTGCCTACATGACTAAAAATAGACTTGCTGGGACTGAGCCCCATTATCAACCGGTCGTAATGTCACCGCAAAAACATGAAGCTTATGCATTACAGTGGTTGCTTATTGCCTTGGCCGCGGTAGTAATTGGCTGGAAACTTTCAAAAAAGGAGAATAAAGATGTCTAAAAGCGCGGCATGGTTTATAGGGCTGTTCGTATTCCCCTTACTATTGGCATTTGTTGCCTTGAAGGTCGGCTGGATACCACATAGTACGACTAATCACGGTGAATTTTTAAGTCAGGAGGTTCGCCAATCAGAGCTGGTTTTAGATACTGAGTGGAGTATCGTTTATCAGCGACCAAAGCAGTGTAATAAGCAATGTTCTTTACTACTAGATAGCTTACCTAATTTGTATTTAGCGCTGGGGAAAAACCAGCAGAAAGTATCGCTTGTGGTATTACAAGAGCGAAATGAAAAAGGTATTGAGTACGCTACTTCTTTGCCGATATACCTCAAGCAGTTAGACGACAACTATCTCTATTTGGTTGATAAAACAGGGTTATTTGTACTTAAATATGCACCAGTAGCAAGCTTAGAAGAAATGCGAAGTGTACAAAAAGGGCTACTGAGTGATCTGAAGAAATTATTGAACTACTCTCGTTCAAGTTAGGAGGTAAATATGTCCAAGGTAAGAATAAAAATCGCAATATTTGCCTGTTTCGTCGCAATAACGGTAGTGACACTTGGCGCCTTCACACGTTTAAGTGATGCGGGACTTGGGTGTCCAGATTGGCCTGGGTGTTATGGCTTTTTAACAGTACCAAATGAGACTCATGAACTATCTGCGGCGAAAGACAATTTTCCACATTTAGAAGTGGAAGCAGAAAAAGCTTGGATTGAAATGATCCATCGCTATTTTGCCAGCTTCCTCGGGTTACTTATTTTGGCACTTGCATGCATAAGGCTATTCAAGAAGCAAAAAACAAAAAACCCTAATCGTCACTACTACTTACTGCTATTGCTTGTGTTATTTCAAGGGGCTCTTGGGATGTGGACCGTGACGATGAATTTACAGCCAGTTATTGTGATGGGTCATTTACTAGGTGGGTTTAGTATTCTTGCATTGCTGGTGTTATTGGTTTTAAGGCTGAAATACACCACTATTACTGCTAGTGTAACTAGCCTTACCTGTCGTTTATGTTATGTGGCTCTTGGTGTGTTGATTATACAAATTGCGCTTGGTGGGTGGCTTGCAGCCAATTATGCTGCTCCACATTGTACAGGGTTGCCGCTATGTGACAATCTGCAACTTTTCTCTTGGCAGAGTTTATTTACGCTTCCTGAAGCTTCAGCGACTTATGAGTTTGGTGTTTTGCCATTCGAATCTAGAGTATCTATTCACTTTATCCATCGGATATGGGCAGTTATTACCGTTTTAATGTTACTTGCTGCATGCTGGCCACTGCTTAAAGCAAGTCAAAACCGAGTACTCCGACACTCAGCGCTTGTCGTTTTAGCTTTAATTTCTATACAAGTTTTGGTTGGGGCTGCAATAGTACATTTTCAGTTTCCTCTATTGTTGACACTATTCCATAACTTCATGGCAGCTATGGTGTTATTAGCAATGGTGAGATTGTGCTTTTTTATCAGCTTGGCGCAAAAAGTAGGGGTGAAATATGCTTCAATTAACTAATTTTTCAGAGCTTCAAAAAGCAACTACGCTATTACAAGCCTACTTTGGCATGTGTAAGTTCAAAGTAGTATGTATGTTAGTTATTACTGCTTGGGTCGGGATGATGTTAGCACCGCAAAGTGATAAAACATTATTGGCACAGTTAATGAGTTTGTTTGGCATTGGTTTACTTTCAAGTAGTGCAGCAGCTGTAAATCATATCGTGGATAGAGAAATAGATAAAAAGATGGCGCGAACACGAAACCGACCGTTAGCGACAGACTCCGTTTCTGTATCATCAGCTTTAATCTTCGCGACGGGCCTCGCAATTTCAGGATATGCTCTATTAACTATTTTCGCCAATCAGTTATGTGCGCTACTTACCTTAGCCGCGCTATTCGGTTATGCCGTGGTTTATACGTTATTGTTAAAGCGCGCAACACCTCAAAACATAGTAATAGGGGGGTTAGCAGGAGCGATGCCACCTCTGTTAGGTTGGGTCAGTGAGACTGGTCAGCTTGGTGCAGAGCCTTGGTTGTTAGTAATGATCATTTTTGCTTGGACACCTCCCCACTTTTGGGCATTAGCTATTGCTCGTAAACGAGATTACGAAAAAGCCGAAGTCCCCATGTTACCAGTAACGCATGGAAACGAATTTACAAAACTCTGTGTGCTATTTTATACCATCATTTTGACTTTAGTCTGTTTGCTACCTTACCTAGTGGGAATGTCTGGTTGGATCTACTTGCTGGTCTCCGGCATAGCAAATGTCGCTTTTATTTACAAAGCCACAAAGCTTATGAGAACAAATAGTTTAGAGTATGCTATGAGGGTATTCTATTTCTCGATCTGGCATCTTTTGATAGTGTTCATTGCACTCTTTGTGGATAAAGCATTTATATGAAAAAATTTTTCTTAATTATCTCTATGTTAATTCTGTTTGGTTGTGGGCCTGCGCCAGATGTGTCGGAAAAAGTGGTTTGGTACCCTAAGCCTAAGGACGTGAAAGCGTTTGAATTAAGGGATCAATACGGTGAGGTAGTCTCAAATCAAGACTTTACCGATAAATGGAACTTGCTGTTTTTGGGTTACACTAGCTGTCCCGACGTGTGTCCTATGACGCTGTTGAAGCTAACTCACGTATATCAATCCGTAAAAAACAAAAGTGACTTACAAGTATGGTTTGTATCGGTCGATCCTAACCGAGATACTGAAGAGAGGCGTTTAGCCTACATCAAGCACTTTGATCCTAATTTTAAAGCGGTATCTGCCGATCATTCGGCTTTATTTCCTTTTGTGAGAGATCTCGGTTTAATCTACGCAATAAATCAGGAACAGACAGAAGAGTATTATGTTGATCATAGTGCGTCTGTAGCATTAATTAACCCTAAAGGCCAGCTTGAGGCTATTTTCAAACCTACACATACAGCTGGAGCTGTCCCTACAATCGATGACAAACTACTTCTCGCTGACCTTGAGAAGATCATCAATTAGTCTTATATCGGCACTGGTCGACCCCAGTGTCGCTGTACTATCTTACCTCTAACGCTTTAATTATTTGCGGATTTTTAATCAATCTTTGTGGCATTTTTACCATCACGGTCTAAGCTAATTTTATTACTCATTTTTACAAGGATAGTCTTCAGCTCATGTTGAAACTTCCACCTGAAATGGCGATTAACCATGTGGAAAGCCTGTACCATCAGATTTTCCAAGACTCTATGGAAACATCAGACATCACGATTGATATTAGTGAAGTGCAAAGAGCCGACACAGCGTCTATACAACTGCTCTGTGCCGCACAGAAACACTTGCTCTCTTTAGAACATAAAATTGTATGGCATGGTGAAAGTGACGCTTTAGCGCAGGCGGTAGATGAGTTGGGATTAACCCATTATTTATTCCATAGTATTGAAAATTAAGAGGTGAATATGAAAAAGATTTTAGCTGTGGATGATTCGGCGTCAATGCGCCAAATGGTTGGCTTTACTTTGAAAAAAGCAGGTTTTGATGTCACGGAAGCCAAAGATGGCAGTGAAGCGCTATCTATTGCCAAGCAACAAGGGTTCGATGCCGTGATCTCTGATGTAAACATGCCTGTAATGGATGGGATCACTCTTATTAAAGAGCTGCGCAGCTTACCCAACTATAAGTTCACCCCTTTACTGATGCTGACAACTGAGTCGGGGTTAGATAAAAAAACAGAAGGTAAAGCGGCGGGAGCAACAGGTTGGATAGTGAAGCCATTCAACCCTGAACAACTACTAGCGGTATTGAAAAAAGTCATAAGATAGATACAGAGAGGCGTCGATATGAGTATTGATTTAAGCCAATTTTTTGATGTCTTTTTTGAAGAGAGCTTTGAAGGTCTAGACATAATGGAAGCTGAGCTGCTGAATTTACAGCCAGGCCATGAAGACTCAGAAACGATCAATACTATATTTCGCGCAGCACACAGCATTAAAGGTGGCAGTGGAACATTTGGTTTTACTTCTGTCGCTAACTTCACGCATGTTTTGGAAACCTTACTCGATCAGATCAGGGATGGGCGTCGACAGTTGACCGCTGAACATGTCAATTTGCTGCTCCAATCCGTTGATTGTTTAAGGGCCTTATTAACCGCATTACAAGCCGAAGAAGAGCCAGATCTTTCCAATGCGAATGAGTTGAAAGTTAAATTTGAAGAGATTTTAGGTGGTAAAGAGAGTGCTAGCTCAGATACTGCCGATAGCACACCTCAAGGGCAAGAATCTCAAACCTATCAAATAGACTTTAAACCGCTCCCTCATTTGTTTAAAACCGGTAACGAGCCGCTTTATATGTTAAGTGAGCTGTCAGAATTGGGGGATTTAGAAACTCATGCGTTTTGTGATGCTATACCTGAGATTGATGACTTCAATCCAGAGGATTGCTACCTCAGTTGGAGGTTATACTTAACAACCAGTCATCCAGAATCGGCGATTAAAGAAGTATTTGAGTGGGTTGAAGATGATGCTGAAATTTCTATTACCTTATGTGGTGGTTTATTTGAAGATGATGTGAGTGTCTCCACAACGCCAGAACCAGAGAGTGAGAAGAAAGAAGCGTCGAGCAACGACACTCAAAATATTGATGTACCAAAAACACCCTCAGCGACAAAAGCTAAGCCTGAGGCTAGCAAGAAATCAGCAGAATCGACTTCGATCCGTGTTGGGATTGATAAAGTTGATTCGCTTATCAATATGGTAGGGGAGTTGGTTATTACCCAAGCTATGTTGACTCAATTAGGCGAGCAAGAACCGACTGAAAATACGCTTGCTGCGATGCAAGAAGGCCTCGCTCAATTAGCCCATAACACGCGCGATTTACAAGAAAATGTAATGCGTATCAGGATGTTACCTATTAGTTTTGTCTTCAGCCGATTTCCCCGTTTAGTAAGAGATACGTCACAGAAGTTGAATAAACAGGTTGAGCTAAAACTGCTAGGAGAGCAAACAGAATTAGATAAAACCGTGATGGAAAAAATTTCCGATCCTATGGTTCATTTAGTAAGAAACTCTTTGGATCACGGCTTAGAAACACCGGAAGACAGAATAAAAGCCGGAAAAGATCCCGTAGGTACGGTGACACTGAATGCTTTCCACCAAGGTGGAAATATTGTGATTGAAATCATGGATGATGGCAGAGGTTTGAATACCGAAAAAATAAAAAGTAAAGCAATTGCCAATGGCCTAATTCAAGCAACTGATGAGCTGACTATTGAAGAGGTTAATGAACTTATTTTTAGGCCAGGGTTTTCAACAGCCGATGAAGTGAGTGATATCTCTGGTCGCGGCGTGGGTATGGATGTTGTTCGACGAAATATTCAAGCATTAAACGGCAGCGTTGAAGTGACTTCTGCAAAGGGGGTTGGCTCAACGTTTACAATCAGGTTGCCATTAACGCTGGCCATTCTTGATGGTCAACTGGTTAAAGTTGCAAAGCATACCTACATCATTCCACTTATTTCTATTGTTGAGTCTTTACAAATAGATATTAAAAAAGTGAGTAAAGTAGGTAATGGCTTAGAGGTGCTTCGGTTACGAGATGAATACATACCAATACTAAGGCTATATCAACTATTTAACCATGGTGGTGCAATAGAAGAGTTGGATAAAACACTGTTAGTAGTTGTAGAGAGTGATAATCACAAAGTGGGATTGTTGGTGGATGATTTACTAGCGCAACAACAGGTCGTTATTAAAAGTCTCGAAGCGAATTATCAGAAAGTAAATGGGATCTCAGGGGCGACAATTTTAGGTGATGGCAGAGTCTCTTTAATTGTCGATATTAGTGGTCTTATCAAACTGAGTGGCTTAAAGCGTCCAGGAACTCAAGAGTTATTAGTAGAACAAGAGTTAGATGAGGTGGTGTCATGATCACTGAAAAAGCCTCGATTAATGAACAAGTCATGCTTGCAGACAGAGATGACGATACACAATTTCTCACCTTTATGATGGCGGGCGAAGAGTATGGCATGGATATTCTGGCCGTACAGGAAATAAGAGGGTGGGAAGAAGTCACTGCAATTCCAAATGCTCCTATGTATGTAAACGGTGCGATTAATTTACGTGGCACGATAGTGCCAATCATAGATTTAAGGGTTCGATTCGGCTTACCACAAATCGAATATGGAGCGCTAACCGTGGTTATCGTTGTCTCCGTTGTAATAAAAGAGGCAACAAAAATTATGGGATTAGTTGTTGATGCGGTGTCTGACGTATACAGCATCAACGAAGAAACAGCGAAGGATGTTCCAGATTTTCAAGACTCGGAAAATAGTCAATTTGTACAAGGACTTGTAAATGTTGGTGAAAAAATGGTCGTACTTTTAAATTTGAAAAAGATATTAGATCTTGAAGTAAAGCAGAATGAGCAATTGGTTGTCGGGGGATAACATGAGCGATCAAGCATTAGCAAGTCAACTCAACAATAGAGTTCTGATTGCGGGTGCCATAATATTTGTGGGCTTGGCAATTAGTGTTCAAATGTTGAATATTAATATGTCTACACAAGCCTATGTGGCGATGGTTATAGCAGCTGTCAGTGTGGTGCTGGCAATTTTACTACTTAAGCAAAGCGCAAACATTCTGCTTTCTAAGTTGCAAGATGTTGAGGAAATTGTTCCCGCGATCGAGAGCAAAGATGCTAGCTTGCTCAATGCAAGTAATGCGTCACGTCAATCATCTTTATACAAAGCAGTTGCTAATTTATTAAGTGGTGACGCGGTAGATAGTCAAGACCATAGCCATAGTTTGTTGCTAGCTTTAAAGGTCTGTCAGGCCAATGTTATGCTTGCAGATGCCTCTCTCAACATTGTGTATTTGAACGACTCCGTAACCAGTATGCTGCGTAAAAATCAGGCTAAGTTACAGCAAGAGTTACCTGGTTTTAATGTTGATAGCTTGATTGGTGCCAACATTGATACGTTCCATAAAAACCCGAGCCATCAGAGAGGCATACTAGCTAATTTGACCCGTCCATATGTCACACAAATCAAAGTGGCAGGTTTGACCTTTGATCTTATTGCCACGCCTGTTTTCGATGATGAAGGACAAAGGATCGCGACTTTAGTTGAGTGGAAAGACCTTACAAGAGAATTAGCGTTAGAGAAAAAGCAGGCGGATTTGGCGAGCCACAATGCTCGTATATCGAGCGCGCTGGACGTTTGTCAGGCAAACGTAATGCTAGCGGACGAAGGGTTGAATATTATTTATGTTAATGATTCGGTTGTGCGAATGCTCAGAGACAATCAAACGCAGCTTAGAAAATCATTACCGAACTTTGATGTGGATACACTTGTAGGGCAATGTATTGATGTATTTCATGCAAACCCCAGCCATCAAAGAAACCTCCTTGAGAAGCTGAGCGATGTATACAGCACAGATATCAAAGTTGCTGGCTTTACCTTTGGCTTAATTGCGACCCCGGTGTTTGATGAAGAGAAAAAGCGGATTGGTACCGTCGTTGAGTGGGACGACAAAACAGAGCGTTTAGTTCGTGAAGAGGAAGAAAAAACTGCCGCAGCTGAAAACTTGCGCGTCCGAAGAGCATTAGACAACGTTTCAACGAATACGATGATAGCAAATGAGCAGTTTGAGATCGTTTACTTGAATCGTGCAGTGAAAGATATGATGAGAAATGCTGAAAGCGATTTAAGGCGTGACCTGCCTAATTTTGATAGTAACCACCTTATGGGAGCGAATATTGATGTATTCCACCGTAATCCAAGTCACCAACGCAGTATGCTCTCTCGACTTGAAACCGAGTATAAAACGGAAATCGTTGTCGGCGGAAGAACCTTTGGCCTAGTCGCTAATCCGATATTTGATGGTAATAACGAACGCGTAGGCACCGTTGTCGAATGGGAAGATAGAACCAAAGAAGTCACGATTGAGAAAGAGGTGAATGGCCTAGTTCAGTCGGCTAATGCCGGTAATCTTAGTGTTCGTTTATCAGAAGATGGGAAAGATGGCTTCTACTTACGACTAACCAAAGGGTTAAATAGTTTAGTGTCTACAGTTGATGAAACAGTTACAGATATGGGGGACATGTTAGACGCCTTAGCAACTGGTAATTTAACCAGACGTATTGAAGGCGATTATCGTGGGGCTTATGAAAAGCTGAAAAAAGACGCAAATACTACAGCTGAGAAGTTAACTGAGGTGTTAGGTCGGATCCGTACTTCTGCAAATTTAGTTGCCAGTGGTGCTGATGAAATTTCCCAGGGTAACGCTGATTTGAGTCAGCGAACTGAAGAGCAAGCCTCCTCACTAGAAGAAACAGCTTCTAGCATGGAAGAAATGACGAGCACAGTTAGACAAAATGCAGATAACGCGAAAGTAGCTAATGAGTTGGCCGAAGAGACTTGTGATAAGGCGACCAAAGGCGGTGAAGTAGTCACACGCGCAGTTGAAAGCATGTCTGAAATTAATGATTCAAGTAAGAAAATTGCCGACATTATAGGCGTTATTGATGAAATCGCTTTCCAGACAAACCTATTGGCATTAAACGCAGCCGTTGAAGCTGCCAGAGCCGGAGAACAAGGTAGAGGCTTTGCAGTGGTCGCGGGTGAGGTCCGTAATCTAGCTCAGCGTTCTGCAGCAGCGGCGAAAGAGATTAAAGATCTGATCAGAGACAGTGTAAGTAAGGTTGAAGATGGTACGTTACTGGTTAATGAATCTGGTGAAACGCTAAAAGAAATAGTTGAGTCTGTTAAGCGGGTGACAAACATGATTTCTGACATTGCTGAAGCGTCGATTGAGCAGAGTTCAGGTATTGAGCAGGTTAATAAAGCAGTGTCACAAATGGATGAAATGACGCAGCAAAATGCTGCCTTAGTTGAAGAAGCGTCAGCCGCAGGGGAGTCGATGGCTGAGCAAGCAAATGATATGAGAAGATTATTAAACTTCTTCACTCTTGATGAATCTTCACACCGTAGCTTAGAAATGTCTGAGTCACCGAAGAACTATAAAGCGCCAGAAAAGCAATTACCAAAACGGACAATGAACTCTAATAAGCCCCCTCAGCAAAACACGAAAAGTAATCAGTTTGCAGATGACTCGGAAGAGTGGGAAGAGTTTTAGGGTTAGGCAATAGATCAATTCCGTAGTGGGGGTTGGCTGAAGGAATACGACGATGCGAGAGTTTCTGTTGACCGATAAGGATTTTTCCGAAATTTCGGCTCGAGTCTATGACACATGCGGCATAGTACTCGGGCCGCATAAAAGGGAAATGGTTTACTCAAGGTTGGCAAGGCGCATAAGAGCCAATGGGCTAAAATCATTTGAGGCGTACTTGTCGTTTTTGGAAGAAAATCAAGATGTTGAATTTAGTCATTTTATCAATGCAATTACGACCAATTTAACCTCATTTTTTCGGGAAAATCATCACTTCGAATTTCTAACAAAGAAAATAGTTCCCGAAATTATTGCCAGACACAAACACGACAGAAGAGTCCGGATCTGGTCTGCCGGGTGCTCCACAGGTGAAGAACCCTATAGTATTGCGATGACCATTGCGAATGCTTTTCCTAATGGTTGGGATGTCAAAGTACTGGCAACAGATTTAGATTCCAATGTCTTGGGCAAAGCGAGTCTTGGAGAATATACGGCAAATAACGTCACGGGTTTAGACGAAGATAAGCTCAAAAAATGGTTTCTTAGAAGTGCTGATGGAGCAATGTATAAAGTGAAGCCTAAATTGCAATCCTTCATCCATTTTAAACGACTTAATCTTCTAGAACCATGGCCAATGAAAGGGCCCTTTGATGTTATTTTCTGTCGTAATGTTTTGATTTATTTTGATAAAGAAACAAAAGATAAATTGTTTGAGCAATATCATGACATGTTAGTTCCCAATGGTTACTTACTTATAGGGCACTCCGAAACGATGGGAAAAGAGCACCTAGAATTTAAAAATTTAGGTAAAACCATTTATCAAAAAGGCCAGTTGAATGAGAGAGTTTAGACCCGTTCTCAGAGGCTTCGAGCATGTAAAACGCTTTTGGGATTCAGGGCGTGCCAAAGTCGTTGCAAAAGTACTTCCGGGGGAGTTTTATGTATCTAAGCAGGATGAACTGATTTCGACTGTACTAGGTTCCTGCATTGCCGCTTGCGTATATGATGAGAAATTGGGGATAGGTGGTATGAATCACTTTATGTTACCCGGAGCAAAGGCACTAAGAGAAGTGCATGCGGATGACCTAAATTGCCGTTACGGTAACTGGGCGATGGAGTATCTGATAAATGAAGTACTCAAAAATGGGGCGTCTAGAAGCAATTTAAAAATTAAACTTTTTGGCGGCGGAAAAATTATTAGCGCTATGACTGATATCGGAGAAGGTAATATCAGGTTTGCTCAAGCCTATGTGGAAGAGGAAAGTTTAAATTTGATTTCACAGGATGTAGGCGGCCCCTGGCCAAGAAAAGTTATCTTTCATCCTCAAAGTGGCAAAGCGCAAGTGAAAAAGTTACGAACCATGCACAATAACACAATTGAACAACGTGAAGTGCGTTACTTACATGACATTGAGGCTCAAGACAATAAAACGGATATTGAGCTATTTTAGGTGTGAAATATGATCAAAGTTCTGATTGTTGACGACTCGCCGTTAATTCGTGGGTTGTTAAAAGAAATTTTAGGTCAGGCGGATGGTATTAAAGTCGTTGGCACCGCGGAAGACCCTTATGAAGCTAGAGAGCTCATTAAGTCTACTTCGCCTGACGTATTAACTTTGGATATAGAAATGCCAAAAATGAATGGCATTAATTTTCTTAAAAATTTAATGCGCTTAAGGCCTATGCCTGTTGTGATGATCTCTACGTTGACCCAAGAGGGCTCACCCGCCACGATAGAAGCACTAGAATTAGGTGCCGTTGATTTTATTTCTAAGCCCACCAGCAATGTTGCTGATACCTTAATGTCTTATTCCGATTTGCTGGTTAAGAAAATTAGAGTAGCGGCCGGTGCAAGAGTGAGGGCTTTTAAAGCACCAAAACAGGAAAGCGAATTAGAAATTGGCCGTAATTATACATTTTCTCGTAATACTATTTTAGCCATAGGCGCCTCAACTGGAGGAACTGAAGCTATCAGAGAGGTGCTTATGCGATTACCAACACACGCCCCTCCTGTTGTTATCACCCAACATATCCCACCAGTTTTCAGTACCTCATTCGCGCAAAGAATGGATCGCACCTGTGCGGTATCAGTCAAAGAAGCGGAAGATGGTGATGTTTTATTACCTGGTCATGTTTTCATAGCACCGGGAGACAAACATCTTAAGGTGGCACACACTGCAACCGGATATGTTTGCCGATTAGATGATACTGAGCCTGTTAATCGTCATAAACCCTCAGTTGAGGTGTTATTTAACTCCCTAGTGCCAATGGGGAAGCATGTTTGTGCTGCTATGCTTACGGGAATGGGTAGTGATGGAGCAAAAGCAATGCTAGCTTTGAAAACCGCTGGTGCCAATACATTTGCACAAGATGAACTTAGCTGTGTGGTATGGGGAATGCCTAGAGCGGCGTACGAGCTTGGCGCAGTGCAAAGCCTAGTACCTTTGAGTAAAGTGACTGAAACCATGCTGAGCGCGGTTAAAAAGTAGGGGTAAGAGCTAATTTACTCCTACCCAAAGCTGTCATTTTTCAATAACCCAAGGTTGTGAAAACCAATAATATCGTCCTGTGTCTTTGATTGAAGGTGCCGTACAGTTATATCGAGACCGTCCCATGGATAGTGCTTTCGGGGTTTGGATACGTACGCTGGTTTCTGATAGCCACGTCAGCTCAGCTTGTCCAACACCTGAAACGTAGCATGCAAATTGACTCTGATGAAAATCCTTATTGTTAAAATGCAACGTGATTGCTGGGGTTTTATTGTTCGTAACGCTATCAAGGTAATCTAATTTTTGTAGAGAGAACGCTTTGGTCTCGAGCTTAGTTTTTAATGTTTCTAAGTTGCTGTAGTTTCCTGATGCGGGAAAGCGAGCGATACGTGTAAAATCTGAAGAAACACCAACCGCACCAGAGTGTTGGCCAATACCAATAAGTCCAAGCTCTGCTACTAGCTTTTGCAATTCATGGTTAAACTCACCGTAAGGGTATGCGAGGTAGGGGTAATCGTGGCCAATTTCTTCTTTAATACGCTGTTGTGACCATGTGATATCGTGCTCAACACGTGCACGCCACTGCGCCGCTGTTTCATTTTTTAGTTTGAGGTGGAGGTAATCGTGCTTAGCACTATGATTTGCGATAATAGCCCCGCGTTTTGCTAATGACCTCAGTTCATCCCACGTCATGACATAGCTTTTCTTTTCGTCAATAAGTTGAGGGTTGACGAAAATAGTATAGGGAAAGCCAAAAGATTCCAGGATCGGGGCCGCCGCAGTGATATTATTTTCATAGCCATCATCAAAGGTGATAGCTAACGTCTTTTCTGGTAGAGACTTACCCGACTTTAGGCTATCTAACAATTGTGGTAAAGGTATCACCGAAAAACCATGTTCTTTAATGTGGTTAAGATGAGATTTAAAGGTTTCTTCACTCACGCTGGTGACCGCTGGGAGTTTCTCACTCACGTGATGATACTGTAAGATAACCGCACCCCAACTATTTGCTGAGAATAGGGCCAAACCAAAAATAATATGTTGTATCAATTTCTTAAATGCCATAAAGCGCAACATCTGAGCCTCTTACTACTTGCAGGTCCGATGATACTATCAAATATTACGGTGCCACTGTTAGGATTAGTCGATACAGCAGTCATTGGTCATATGGGGGATGCGCATTTTTTGGCTGGGATAGCGCTAGGCTCTAGCGCTATCTCGGTACTATTTTGGCTTGCAAGTTTTCTGCGAATGAGTACTACAGGAGTGATCGCTCAATCAAGCGGCCAGCAAGACCATGACAAGCTAGCACGTTCACTATTTACCAGCATGCTCATTGCGCTGCTCTTTGCCGTGAGTTTGATTCTATTATCTCCTCTGCTGGTCCAAGTTATTGCTCAACTTTCAAATGCTTCTAGTGAAGTATTTGAGCAAGCAAAATTATATTTTCAAATCCGTGTATTTAGCGCGCCTGCAGCAATGTTAAATCTTGTGTTGCTGGGCTTTATGCTTGGAATGCATTACGGGCGAGGGCCATTCTATCTAGTGTTGTTCACGAACATAGTGAATATAGCTTTGGATATTTTATTTGTTGTCGGATTTGAGTGGGGAGTAGCAGGCGCAGCTTGGGCTTCACTGATTGCAGACTATTCGGCATTAGGCTTATCTTTGTTTTTGAGCGCATTGGTCGCAAAGCGCTACGGTATTTCGTTGAAATTCACTCCACCAAAGCGCGCGCAGTGGCTCAGTTTACTCACCTTGAATCGTGATATTTTTATTCGTTCCTTGATCTTACAACTCTGCTTTAGTTTTATGACTTTCTATGGCGCAAGACTTGGTGAGATCACGCTAGCGGCCAATGCTGTCTTACTGAATTTTTTGATGTTAGTTAGCTTTGCGATGGACGGTATCGCTTATGCTGCCGAGGCAAAGGTCGGCAGAGCAAAAGGACAAGGCTCGTTGGGGCAATTGCAATTATGGGTAAAAGTAAGCCTGTTTTGGGGGGCCGCATTTGCGCTTTTATACAGCGCTATTTTTTATCTAGCTGGTGGCTGGATCGTTAGCTTATTAACCAATATCGCCGAAGTGATAACATTGGCAGGTACTTACTTACCTTGGTTGGTGCTATTACCTTTGATTGCCATGAGTTGCTTTTTGTTTGACGGCATCTTTGTTGGGCTTACTCGTGCTAAAGAAATGCGAAACAGCATGTTAGTTTCTGCGGTATTCGGTTTCTTCTTGCCGTTTTTGATTGCTTTGCCACTCGGTAACCATGCACTCTGGCTTGCAATGAGTTGTTTTATGGGGTTGCGTGGATTGACCTTGGCATATAAATATCATCAGCTCACTCGACAGGCTGCTTTACTCGAATAATGGGGCTATGTTAAGCAAATGGGTCGTTATCTTTTAGAGTTTGGCGGCGTTTTTCTCTAGCTTCGATAACTTGAGAAAAGCGATTAGCAAAAATACCAATATAACCGTAAAAGGCACAGCACAAACCAGGAACTAAAAGCACTAAACCTGCGATTTGAAAGCGATGATCTTGATAATAACCCAGCGCGATAAAAGCACCAGCGAGTAACACAATAACAAGGCCAAAAAGGAAAAATTTGAGGCTTCGCTTAGGGTGAGACCCTAAGCGATAAATGAGGGTTTTGCTCATTAATAGTAAGAGTGTTCGCCGCGAGCGTGCTCCGTGATGTCACGTACGCCGTTGATTTCTTCAAACTTAGCGATCATCTCTTTTTCGATGCCTTCTTTTAATGTGACATCAATCATTGAGCAGCCGTTACAACCACCGCCGAATTGAAGTACAGCAATACCATCTGCGGTAATTTCTACTAGGCTAACTTGACCACCGTGATTGGCCAGTTGTGGATTTACTTCTGTCACAAGCATGTGCTCTACGCGCTCAGCAAGGCTCGCATCATCACGTAATCGTTTAGCTTTGGCATTTGGTGCCTTAAGCGTCAACTGACTCCCCATTTTATCGGTAACGAAGTCGATATCGGCTTCTTCTAAAAATGGTGCGCTTTCTTCATCAACGATGGCTTCAAAACCATTAAACGGTAAGCGGATATCGCTTTGTTCAACGGCATCTGCTGGGCAATATGACACGCCACACTCAGCTTGAGAGGTGCCTGGATTAACCACGAAAACTCTAATATTAGTGCCTTCAGCCTGATCGGCTAATAGTTTCGCGAAATGGCTTTGGGCAGAATCTGAAATATGGATCATAATTCGCTCTATACTTGACTAAATTACTCGGTTAATACGTATCATACTCTCCTCGTCGTGTTGTCGCTAGTGTTCGGCGTAAAAATTTGGCAATCGACGGTGCGCTTGTTAGCTTGAAAAGTAATCGGAATTAAAGGACATTATCATGCGGTTAATAAGCTGTATTATCGTGCTGTTGAGCTTTAGCTTGCAGGCCAAGCCCATTGCCTATTATTTTGGCGATGAAGTAAAATTTGATCCTACAATAACTACGCCAAAACAAGCATTTGGATATGAAGTTGGGCCGTGGCATTTGCGCCACGATCAAATCGTTAATTATCTACATACCCTTGCAAGTGAAAGCCCAAGGTTGAGTGTCGAAACAATCGGGTTTAGCCATGAGCGACGTCCTTTGTTACTCCTAAAAGCGAGCTCGCCACAAAACCAACAAAACTTGGCACGTATTCAGCAAGATCATATTGCTTCATTGAGCAGTAGCCAAAACCGTTCAGACCAGCCTGTTGTGATGTGGATGGGCTATAGCGTGCACGGTAATGAGTCTTCAGGCAGCAATGCCGCGGTACTCATGGCATATTATTTAGCTGCGGCGCAGGGCGAGTCAGTTACGCAGCTCCTTGATAATGCGGTGATATTGTTAGATCCAGCTTTGAACCCTGATGGCTTATCACGTTTTGCTACATGGGCAAACGCCAATAAGAGCATGTCGCTATCAACCGATCCTGCACATCGTGAGCATAATGAGTCTTGGCCTTCTAGTCGCACTAACCATTATTGGTTTGACCTCAATCGTGATTGGTTACTACTACAGCATCCTGAATCAAAAGCACGGATCAAAGCGTTCCATCGTTGGAAACCTAACGTACTGACCGATTTTCATGAAATGGGACCAAATAGTACGTATTTTTTCCAACCAGGGATCCCATCAAGGACTCACCCAATTACCCCATTACAAAACGTAGCGCTAACCAACGAGATTGGTAAGTTTCATGCCAAAGCCCTTGATGCGCAAGGGGAGTTATATTTTACTCAAGAGAGCTTTGATGACTTTTATTATGGCAAAGGTTCTACGTACCCCGACGTAAATGGTGCGGTTGGCATTTTGTTTGAACAAGCAAGTAGTCGAGGGCATGCACAAGAAACTCAGTATGGCGTGTTGAGCTTTCCTGAAACGATTAAAAATCAGGTTACGACGAGTCTCTCGACATTTCAAGCCAGCACGACACATAGACGCGCTTTACTTGACTATCAGCAGCAGTTTTATCAACAAGCGAACGAGCTTGCGAGTAAAGATGAAATCAACGGTTACGTTGTTGCTCGCGGCAAAGATAACTACAGTTTTCAAGCGTTTGTGGATTTATTGAAACAGCATCAGATAGAGGTGAAATACCTCTCAAAAGCCAAAGAAGTTGATAACACCGAATATCAGCAAGGGGATTTATACATTCCACTAGCCCAGCCGCAATATCGCTTGATAAAAGCACTATTTAGCACACAGACGCATTTTAAGGACAACACGTTCTACGATGTTTCAGGTTGGACGATGCCGTACGCTTATGATTTAGATTTTGCCGCAGTAAAAAGTGGCTGGGGTTTAAAGCTTCAAGGTGAATCGAGCACTGAATCAAATATATTGGCTCCCGTTGCAGGAAGTTATGCCTACACCATAGAATGGCATCATTACCTGGCGCCACAATTAGCAAATCGCCTCTTACAGGCTGGAGTGAAAGTGGCAGCTGCAATGTCACCATTTTCAGCATCAACCACCTCAGGCTCTCATGACTTTCAGGCTGGTACATTGGTGATAGCAAGTGGTATTCAACAGCAAGCGGACTGGTTTACTCAGCTTGAAACAATCGCCAGAGAGCTTTCACTTCCAGTATATAGTGTGACTACAGGCATGACCCAAAGTGGCGTCGATTTTGGGTCAAGACAAATGCTGCAGCTGCAAAAGCCAGAAGTCCTCATCATAGGTGGTGCAGGTGTAAGTCAATATGAAGCGGGTGAGCTTTGGTATCATTTGGATAGACATTTAAAACTTGCTCCTTCAATTGTGGAAAAGCAGCATATCGAGAAACTCGATCTTACGCGCTACACCCACATTTTATTGGCTGATGGTAAATATGGAGATTTAAGTGACAAGAGCAAAGCTAAGCTCTTGAGCTGGGTCGCTAAAGGCGGTGTGATTTGGGGGCAAAAGCGTGGTGCGCAGTGGCTAATCGAACAGCAGCTACTAGACGCTGAAATGGTTTCAAGCAAAGAAATGCGAGCCCAGTTTGACAGCAAAAATCTCACCTTTGCAGATCAAGATAGCCTTTCGGCAAAACAGCGGATTGCCGGCGCGATTTTTGATGCGCGTTTGGATTTAAGCCATCCTTTGTCTTTTGGCTTTGAGAACCGGGAATTACCTGTCTTTAAAAATAGCACTTGGGTGATGCATCGTAATAATAAGCCATTTATCGAGTCGTTGACGTATACTAAAAAGCCTTTATTGGCAGGGTATGCTGATAATATTAACGTTGAACAGATCGCAGGTTCCTCTGTCTTGATAGCGTCAACGTCTGGACGTGGGGTGGCTGTAGGAATGACTGACAATCCTGTATTTCGTGGCTTTTGGTTCGGTTCTAGCCGACTGCTAAATAACGCGTTGTTCTTTGCACACGGCATAAGATAAGGTCCAGAACATTTAGCAAGTTGATTGATATCTGTTCTAGCTATATCAATCAAATAATACGCTTTTAAGCGTCGAATGGTGTGAGGCTGATAGCCATCGCCCACACCATTTTTGCCCCATTTTGTTTACACACTTTTGCCGCTGCATTCATGGTCGCACCCGTTGTGATCACATCCTCAAGTAATACTATATTTTTTCCTTCAACAGATTGGTTGAGCACAAAGGCATTGTTTAAGTTACGTTTTCGTTTAGCTTTGGTCAGCTCCGATTGTGGCTTGGTGTGTTTTGCTCTTTTGAGTATTGTCTGGCTGAGTGGTAGCCCTTGCCAAATTTGCTCAACTTGATTGTAACCTCGTCGGATTAACCGTCTTCGGTGTAGTGGCATACAACAAACAAGGTCTACGGGGAAAGCATCCTCTTCACTGAAGCGCTGCCATAGTGTTTGAGCCAGCAGGTTCAAGGCACATTGATACGCTTTGCTATGGTTAAACTTTACTCCTTGCAACCATGTGTTTATAGGCGTACGGTACCAACTCGCCACGGTTAACCCATCGCAGTCTTCAAGGCTAACCATGCGTTGGATATTGGGGTAATTAAGTAAATTTATCTCTTTATCCATAAAGTCTAAACAGGCTTGTAAGCAGTATGAACAAAGCAAGGTTTCTGTTGTGCTTTGTTCACAGCATACACAAGGCTGACACCACTTTTTAGGTAATAACCGATTAAGTTGGATCATTGCTTTCCATCCCGGGTTAGCTATCATGGCGTCAAGTTTGGTATAGAGAACAGATAAATGCAAAATGAAGTTGTGCTGCTCCATGGTTGGGGGATGAACAAAGCGGTGTGGCAGTTATGCGAGGAAGCTTTAGCACCTACAACACCAATTAAAGCGGTCAATCTTCCTGGGTTTGGTGGTACACCAAGCGCGGAGGGCGATTATTCTCTTGAGCGTAACGCTTTACTTATTGCTGAGCAGCTGATGCCACAAAGCGTATTGATAGGCTGGTCTTTGGGGGGCTTATTTGCATTGTATTTAGCTGCTCATTTTCCAGACAAAGTTAGCAAGGTTATTTTGGTCGCTTCAACGCCATTTTTTTGTGAGCAAGCTGATTGGCCCGGAATAGCCCCTAAGGTGCTAAACAACTTTGAGACTCAACTGCAAACCAATAGCGCAAAGACGATAGAAAGATTTTTAGCTATTCAAGCGATGGGCAGTGAATATGCCAGAGAAGACATCAAACAACTCAAAGCGCTACTAGGCACACTGCCGGAAGCGGAGGCGAAAGCACTAGCTGGTGGACTGGAGATATTGAAATCGCAGGACTTACGTGATGAATTTTCACGGCTGCAACTCCCCACAATAGGCATATTCGGCCGTTTAGATTCTCTTGTTCCACAAACGGCTGTAGAAAAAATGCAGGTACTCAATCCAAATTTTAAGGCTCATACGCTTGCAAAGGCCTCTCATGCGCCTTTTATCTCTCATAAAGAAGCTTTTTTATCACTCCTTAAATCAATTATTTAGAAATTTAGAATAATAAAGCGGCAAAAAATTGCCGCTTTTACTTTTCTTTGTTGATATTTTGCGCAATAATTAGTCAGTAAGAAAAGGTTTATCTAGGTGCGAATATGCCAATAGGTGATGTGTTAAATAATGGAATTGACGGTTATAACCGCGCTGCTCAGGGGATTGCCCAAGCAAGTGCTGATATTAACCGCGCTGCCATCGATCAACAAAGTGATTCTGAACGTGCATCTGGGCGGCAGTTGCAGGGTGCCAGTGCCGGTGAAGCTGTGACGGCTCCAGTGAGCGAAACCCCAAGCTTGACCGAATCAGTGGTAGCCTTAAAAGTTGAAGAGTTTAACGCGAAAGCCAATGTGCAAACTATTCGCACTGCAGATGAAGTGCTAGGTACGTTGATTGATATTAAAGTGTAATGAACATAGTAACGCCACCACCGGCGATGAATTTAAACACTGCCAACGTGTACACCGAAACGGTTGTACGCGATAATCAGCTGCGTGAAGCGATCCCAAAACCTGCACCAACTAATCCCTCATTTACTGAAAACCGCAACCTTTCCGATTCTGAAAAAGGCCGCTCTTCTAACGTAGACGATGCAAAAGTTTACGGTTCTGATGGTAAAACAGAGCAAAGCAAAACCATTCAAGGCAAAGAGGAAGGTGAAAAAGGCGAAGGCCAAGAAAAAGAAAAGAATGAACAAGAGCAGCAACAAACAGAGCAAGATGAGCAGGTCGTTCAAGAATTAAAATCTCGAGATAGAGAAGTAAGATTACATGAGCAGGCTCATGCCAGAGTAGGTGGGCAATATGCCGGATCACCGAGTTATGAATATCAGCGCGGTCCTGATGGCAATAACTACGCTATTGGCGGTGAGGTGATGATCGACGTTGCGCCGCTTGAAGGTGACCCGCAGGGCACGATTGAAAAAATGCAAACGGTGAGAGCGGCAGCGTTAGCACCAGCAGAACCATCTGGCGCTGACAGAGCCATCGCAGCAGATGCGACTCAAAAACTCTCGGCGGCGCAGGCTGAGTTGGCAAAAGCTTCTATCAGTGGTGAAGAGCAAAGTGATAGCAAGCGGGTACAAAACATTCAAACTCGCCGCTTGAGTGGTGAGCAGGCAAAAGCAGAGAGTGAAGAGGAGCAAGCCAAGCTTAAGCAGGATGCAGATCCTTACGCTGTTGCGATGCCAATTGAAGCTGACCCTGAAATCCAAGCAAGATCGCTCAGGATCTCAAATTTTTATCAACATGTAGCGATGCCTAACCAACCCGCATCGCTATCAGTGCAAATTTAACCGTAGGTATTGGCCTTCTCCTCCGCGGGTCATTGCAGTGAAAACGAGTTAAAACCCCCGACAAACGAAAAGCGCGACCAAGGCCGCGCTTTTCTTTGTTCACTGTTCTGTTGAGATTACTTCTTCAGCTTTGCGAAGGCTTCAGCAAAAGCATTACCCATCGCGGCGTTACCTGCATCTCGTGACTTTGGCTTAGAAGACTTAGGCACCGGTTTTCCTTTGTGCGGCTTAGCGTTTTGTTTTTGCGCTGGAGCTTGAGATATTTCATCGTTTAAGCGCATGGTAAAGCTAATGCGTTTACGAGGCACATCAACCTCAATCACTTTGACCTTAACGATATCTCCCGCTTTAACGACTTCACGTGGATCGGAAATAAACTTATCCGTGAGTGCTGAAATGTGAACAAGTCCATCTTGATGTACACCTACATCCACAAAAGCCCCAAAATTGGCAACATTAGAGACCACACCTTCTAAAATCATACCGACTTTAAGATCTGTGATTGTCTCAACACCAGCTTTAAACTGCGCTGTTTTAAATTCTGGGCGAGGATCTCGGCCTGGCTTATCTAACTCTTTGATAATATCAGTGACCGTTGGTACCCCAAACTTATCATCTACATAGTCGTTTGCCACAAGGCCATTCAAGACTTCGCGATTACCGATAAGGGTATTCACTTCTAGATTTTGCTTTTTACAAATCGCTTTGACAACAGGGTAAGCTTCTGGATGCACTGCTGATGCATCCAGTGGATCGTCGCCATTGGCGATACGTAAAAAACCAGCCGCTTGTTCAAATGCTTTAGGTCCTAATCGCTCAACTTTTTTAAGCGCCTTGCGATCCGTGAAAGAACCATTTTCGTCGCGGTATTTTACGATGTTACTGGCTAACGTTTTATTCAAACCCGAGACGCGCGTTAATAATGGTATCGATGCCGTGTTCACATCGACACCTACTGAGTTTACGCAGTCTTCGACCACAGCAGTTAGCGTTTGTCCTAACTGGCTTTGAGAAACATCATGCTGATATTGGCCAACACCGATTGATTTAGGTTCGATTTTCACAAGCTCTGCTAACGGATCTTGTAATCTTCTTGCGATAGAAACTGCGCCACGTAGAGATACATCAAGATCAGGAAATTCGTTTGCAGCAAATTCAGAAGCAGAGTACACCGATGCGCCAGCTTCACTCACCATGATTTTGTTGAGCTTTAATTCGGTAGCACTTTTTAGCAGTTCTGCGGCCAGTTTGTCGGTTTCGCGAGACGCAGTCCCGTTACCGATAGCAATAAGCTCAACTTTGTATTGGCGGCACATTTGCTCTAGTGTCTTCAGCGACTTATCCCACTGGTTTTGAGGGGCATGAGGGTGGATAGTACTGGTTGCAATCAGTTTACCTGTGGCATCGACAATGGCGACTTTACACCCAGTACGTAATCCCGGATCAATACCCATTGTCACTTTTGCACCAGCAGGCGCAGCCATCAGCAGATCTTTTAGGTTTTTCGCGAAAACTTCGATAGCGTCTAGCTCTGACTTTTCACGCATTGACCCTAAGAATTCGTTTTCCAAGTGCAGGGCGATTTTAATCTTCCATGCCCACTGGACCACACCCATTAACCAATCACTGGCAGCTTTACCAGAGACGGCTAGGCGGTAATGATCAGCAATGATCTGTGCACAAAATTGAGCAGGGTCCTCTGCGCTTGGTTCCGGGTTGATAGATAACTGCAAAAAGCCTTCGTTACGTGCTCTTAGCATCGCCAGCGCGCGGTGCGATGGAATTTTATTTAGCAGCTCATTATGTTCAAAGTAGTCACGGTATTTGCTTCCTGCTTCTTCTTTACCGGCAATGACTCTTGCTTCGATTTGCGCGTTGTCTTTAAGGTGTGCACGGAGTTTAGCAAGTAGCTTTGCGTCTTCTGCAAAACGCTCCATGAGAATAAACTTAGCGCCATCTAAAGCCGCTTTGCTGTCTGCAACGCCTTTGCTTTCATCAATGAAAGGAGTCGCTTGTTGTTCTGGGTTTAATGTTGGATCTGCAAATAAAGCGTCAGCTAAGGGTTCCAACCCTGCTTCTATCGCGATTTGACCTTTTGTTCTGCGCTTTGGTTTGTATGGGAGATATAAATCTTCGAGTACGGTTTTGCTGTCGGCGGCTTGTATTTCTGCATTTAACTCAGCAGTGAGTTTACCCTGCTCATCGATGGTTTTTAAAATAAACTCGCGACGTTCATCGAGCTCTCGTAAGTAACCTAACCTTTGCTCAAGCAAGCGCAGTTGAGTGTCATCTAAGCCACCCGTTACCTCTTTACGGTAACGTGCAATAAATGGAACGGTTGCCCCTTCGTCTAGCAAACTAATAGCAGCATTAACTTGCTGTTCTCTGGCGTTAAGCTCCGTTGCTAAACGTTGTGTGATATTGCTCATGCAAAATCCTTATACTCTTCTTAATCGGTCTTTGTTGCCTAGATTATATTCACCTCAGGCAAACAAAATTTAGCTCAATGTTATCATTGTTCGGTGTTTCTGCGATATTCGATTTGGTTGATATACCAAAGTCTTCGGCCGTGCGGTGTGGTGACCGTAATTTCATCATCGACCTGTTTGCTTAGTAAGGCCCTAGCCATTGGCGCATCAATGGAGATGTAGTCATTGCGTTCGTATATTTCATCAGGTCCAACAATCCGAAATGCGCGAACCTCGCCTTCTTCGCTTTCCACTTCTACCCAAGCGCCAAAAAATACTTTACCTTCTTGTTCGGGGCTGTATTCCACGACTTTTAGTTCGGGCATACGCTTTCGTAAAAAGCGCACCCGTCTATCTATTTGCCTTAATAAACGTTTATTGAAGGTGTAGTCGGCATTTTCGGAGCGATCGCCTAAACTCGCTGCCCAATTCACAATTTTGGTGATCTCTGGGCGCTTTTCAAACCACAGGTGATCATGTTCTTGCTGCAGTTGGCGGTATCCTTCGGGCGTGATCAAATTCGTTTTCATGTTTCTCAGGTGTTTTGGGTTAAACCCTTGTAATGTTCGGTAACAATCTAGTATCAATGTATGGTGTCGAAAAGCACCAAATTCAATTATATTTAAGCATAATAATATCATGGTCCATTATCGCCATGAGCGTTAAATGAACAGGATGATGATTTGTGCACGAAATGTCGCAGATCAGCAAGCTTTAGTAAATTAATAAATAGAAGAAATATAAATGGGAAATGAAACCACCAAAGTGCTCGTAGTTGACGACGATATGCGTTTGCGCAGTCTTTTAGAGCGTTATCTCGTAGAGCAGGGATTTATCGTCCGCAGTGCAGCCAATTCTGAACAAATGGACAGACTACTTGAACGCGAAAACTTTCACTTGATGGTGTTAGACTTGATGCTTCCTGGAGAAGATGGTCTTTCCATCTGTCGTCGTTTAAGACAAAAAGAGAATGAGATCCCAATTGTCATGTTGACGGCGAAAGGTGATGAAGTTGACCGTATTATTGGTCTTGAGCTTGGCGCGGATGATTACATTCCAAAACCTTTCAACCCAAGAGAACTGTTGGCGCGAATAAAAGCCATTCTTCGTCGTCGTGCCAAAGAAGTACCAGGTGCGCCTGCTGCAGAAGAAAATGAAGTGAGCTTTGGTAACTTTACCCTTAATTTAGCGACGCGAGAGATGCAACATGGGGAAGCGACGATTTCACTTACCTCAGGTGAGTTTGCGGTACTTAAAGCACTGGTGAGTCACCCTCGAGAGCCGCTTAGTCGAGATAAGTTAATGAACCTTGCTAGAGGGCGTGATTATAGCGCACTTGAGCGTAGCATTGACGTTCAGGTTTCGCGCTTGCGTCGTATGATTGAAGATGACGCCTCTAATCCTCGCTATATACAAACGGTGTGGGGTCTTGGATACGTATTTGTGCCTGACGGCGTGAAGTAGCCAGCATGTTACCTCGTAGTGCATTCGGGCAAACCGTCTTCTTTGTCGGCGCGTTACTATTAATAAATCAAGTCGTGTCTTACATTACCGTTACCTTATATGTCTTCAAACCAACTTTTGAACAAGTGAATCTGATGCTTGCTAAGCAGGTTAAAACGGTTTTCATTGATTGGGAAGATGGTGTTGAAGTCGACAATACGCTATCTCGCAAATTTTTCGAGATAACGGGTATTGAGGTGATGACGCAAAGAGAGGCCTATGTAAATGGGCTGGGGCAGGCCAAAGAATATACATTGCTGTCTCGTAGTATGTCGGAGCAACTAAATGGTTCTGCGCGAGTCAGGATAAGCCAAGGAGATCCGGTTGTTTATTGGGTCGAAGCACCGCAAGCGCCTGGGTATTGGGTAAGAGTACCGCTTAGCGGACTCAGTGAAACAAAAATGGAGTTTTTAGTTTTTTACCTCTCCAGTATTGGTTTTTTAAGTGTGTTAGGGGGGTGGCTTTTTGCTAGGCATCTAAACAAACCGCTAAAATCTCTACAAATTGCAGCTAGTCGAGTAGGCGTCGGGGACTTTTCAACACGTCTTGTCGAAGAAGGGTCAACAGAAGTTATTGAGGTGACTCGGGCATTTAATAAAATGTCTAAGGGGATCGCAGACCTAGAAAGTGATAGACGACTGTTAATGGCTGGTGTGTCGCACGATTTACGTACGCCCTTAACCCGAATTCGTCTAGCAACTGAAATGATGTCGGATGAAGAAGACTACCTGCGCGAGGGGATAATCGACGATATTGAAGACATGAATGCGATTATCGACCAATTCATTGAATACCTCCGTCATCACAACGGTGCGGAAATGTCGGCAGACGACGTTAACACGGTTATTGAAGAAGTCGTTCATGCAGAGCAGCAGCATCAGCGACCAATTCACTTGCAAGCAGAGGAATACTTACCAGCTGTGATGATGAATGCCGTCGCGTTAAAGCGAGTATTCACTAATATGATTGAAAATGCGATCCGTTATTCTGAACAAGATATTGAGGTGACGACAGAGTATAGCCCCAAGCACCGTGCTGTTATCGTAAAAGTAATGGACAGAGGGCCAGGTATCCCAGAGTCAGAGTTGGAGTCTGTATTCGAACCATTTAAACAGGGAGATCAGGCTAGAGGGAGTGAAGGGAGTGGCTTAGGGCTTGCCATTATCAAACGTATCGTGACTACACACGGCGGTAAAGTAAGACTACGAAATCGAGATGGTGGTGGTCTGATCGCGGAGGTATCACTGCCAGCTTATCGGGGAAAGCTTGAGGAAGCATGATTTTCAAAAAGAGTAGGCGAGCAAGTTGAGCACAATAAAGCATAGGGATTTAAGCTATCAAAAGGGAATGTTAGATACACCGTATTTAAACCAATTGAAGCGAGTGATAGCGACAAGCTTTTCCAATGTCGAGGTAGAGCATTACTTTGCTCTGTACTTTGAAAAAGGCGAAAACACAAAGCGCAGACTCCGGTTGTTTTTATCAGGCGGTGACATTGTCGGCTATTGCTTATTGACCTTTGATGATAGCAACAAGGATGTTTGCATTGTTGGCGCTTCAGCTGCTTTTTTACCTGACTTTAGAGGGAAAAACAGTACCTTTAGGTTTTCTCTTATCGAAGTATTAAAACGTTATATACGTAACCCACGTAGAAAACTGTTATATGCAGATACCATGCTCAGTCCCGCCATGTTCAGGGCCATGGCAAAAAATATCGCCGAAGTTTATCCAAATAACTTGCCTCAAAATAGCGCGATAGCAACGCTCTATAACACCATTAACCCGAGTGGCTTGGTAAGTTCCTATAACGGTCTAAGATGTTTGAAGGCTGTTGGACGCAAAACCAATTACAGCGAGGCTGAAATTACACGCTTTAGAGAAAGCAGCAAAACTGAGATTGCACTTTACTGTAGTGTTAACCCTGACTTTGATAAGGGGATTGCGCTTGTGACTATCATTCCAATCACATTGAAACAATTTGTTTTAACCTTTAAAAAGTTGGTGCTAAATAAGCTTTGGAATACGTCGGAATAGGGCTAATTTTCGCCCTATTGAGGGACTTGGCAATCGCTTTATTAGCAGATATCTACTGAACGACAAAGTCCCATTGACTCACAAATCGCAGGGTGAGTATCACAAATTTGCCAACTGCCACAATCAACTCTAGAGCCAAAAGTCGCGCCCGCGGCAGCAATTTTTCTGGTCGCCTGGTTGTTTAGATCTTTCGCTTGCAGCGATTTTAGTTGTTTCTTTTTTAATTGTAATTTCATGGTTTTCCTTATACGTACTGTTTGAATTATCAGCAATATATAAGCATGTATGTACCTAAATGTTAATACTAAGTTTGTTGAAAGATATTCATGTGTAAAAAATTAGGCACAAAAAAACGCCCAAACAAGGGGCGCTTTTGATAAAGGAATCTTTCTTAGATTAGCCGCGAGGACCTGCCGCTTTGATTGCTTCAGAAACATCGTATTTAGCGAAGTTTTCTTTGAAGTCAGCCGCAAGTTTAGCTGCATATTCAGCATACTTAGCTTGATCTTGCCATGTATTTACTGGATTAAGTAGCTTGCTATCAACACCTTCCACTGCCACTGGTACATCTAAATTTAGTGCCTCAATGTGCTGTGTCTCAACGCCCTCTAATGTATCGTTTACGATTGCATCAATCACGGCGCGAGTTGTTGGAATGTCAAAACGCTTACCAATGCCATAAGGGCCACCAGTCCAACCTGTGTTTACTAGGTAAACTTTAGCGCCAAACTCACGCACACGCTTCATTAGTAGCTCAGCATACACGCCTGCTGGACGAGGGAAGAAAGGAGCACCAAAACAAGTTGAGAAAGTTGATTCGATATCAGAGGTTGAACCAATCTCAGTTGAGCCTACTTTCGCCGTGTAACCACTAAGGAAGTGATAAGCCGCGGCTTCTTCGCTTAGGATTGAAACTGGAGGTAATACGCCGCTCACGTCACAAGTTAAGAATACAACAGCACGAGGCTCGCCCGCGCGGTTTTCAACTTTACGCTTTTCAACATGCTCAAGAGGGTAAGCTGCACGCGTATTTTGCGTTAAGCTTGAATCGGTATAGTCAGGAGTACGCGTTTCATCTAGCACGACGTTTTCTAAAATAGTACCAAAACGGATTGCATCCCAAATAACAGGCTCGTTCTTTTGTGACAGGTCGATACATTTCGCATAACAACCGCCTTCAATGTTGAATACGCTACCAGGCGCCCAACCGTGCTCATCATCACCGATAAGAAAACGCTTAGGATCCGCAGAAAGAGTAGTTTTACCTGTTCCTGATAGACCAAAGAATAACGTTGTGTCACCAGCTTCACCTACGTTTGCACTACAGTGCATAGGTAGCACACCTTTTGCTGGTAGTAAGAAGTTTTGTACAGAGAACATCGACTTCTTCATTTCACCGGCGTAATGCATACCTGCGATTAGCACTTTGCGCTGTGCAAAGTTGATGATAACGGTACCATCGCTGTTTGTGCCATCACGCTCAGGATCACAAACAAAAGAAGGAACGTTCATCACCTGCCATTCAGGTAAATCAGTTTTGTTATAAGAGTTAGGTTCGATAAACATGTTTTTAGCGAAAATGTGATGCCAAGCAGTTTCAGTCGTTACAACGACTGGTAAATAGTGCTCTGGATCCGCACCGACTTCTAAGTGAGAGACGAAGTGGTCATTTTCAAGAACGTGCGCTTCTACGCGAGCCCATAAAGCATCAAACTTAGCACCTTCGAATGGGCGGTTTACGTTACCCCATTGGATGTCATTTTCTGTGCTTGATTCTTTTACGATGAAACGGTCGTTTGGTGAACGTCCAGTACGGCGACCAGTTTTTGCAACAAAAGCTCCATTTGCGGCTAAAGTGCCCTCGCCACGACGGATAGCGTGTTCGACAAGTTCAGCTGCGGTTAAATCGACAAAACGAGTAGCGCTTGAAGTCATGTTTATACCTAAAAAGTGAGAGTTGAACGGGATAGCTCTGGGGTACTCTTGCCCTTAGCTAAATTTATAGTAACAGATGAAATTGAGATATTCGAGCCTTTAGAGTGCTTAAAATTACATAAAAACGTCAAAAAACTTGAATAATTTCAATGATACCGGTGTCATAACTTTTGTATGTTTTATGACACCGGTATCACCCAATAGCCATAAAAAAACCGCCAAAAATGGCGGTTTCATTTTGTAATTAAGGGCTAAAGCGCAACTTAATTAAATAACGATTTAATATCTTGCTCGTTAAAAACGTAGTTTTTCAAGCAGTAATGACAGCTAATATTTACTTCGCCGTGTTTTTGCAAGTCTTCCATCAAGGCCTCTAATCCGACATTGGCCAGCGCATTCTCGGTTTTTTCACGGCTACATCCACATACAAACGAGATGGCTTGTGGTTCAAAAAGTTGAGGATTGTCTTCGTGATACAGTCTTGTTAGTACGGTATTGGCGTCTAAATCTAGTAGCTCTTCATCTTTAATCGTGTCGCTTAGTGCTTCAAGATGTTGGAAATCGGCGACAGACTTTTCCTTATTGACGGGCAGTACTTGTAAAAACAGACCTGCCGCTTTCACTTTATCGCCAACTAGGCTTGTTGCGAACCATAGGCGGGTTTTCAATTGCTCAGATTGTTCGAAGTATTCTTCTAAACATTCGGCAAGTGATTCTTTAGAAAGAGGAACTATGCCTTGATAGCGTTCGCCTTTTGTCGGTGTAATGGTGATAACCATATACCCTTTGCCCATTAGCTCAGGTACAGATGATCCTGAAACCTCAGATTGCAGCCTTGCCACGCCGCGCATCTGTTGTTTGTGATTACCATTGATCACCGCATATTTTACTGGACCATCACCTTGAAGCTGAACCGCAATGTCACCTTCAAATTTTAACGTAGCGGTCAGCAAACTTGTTGCAACTAATAACTCGCCTAATAGCTGTTGCACAGGCTCTGGGTAGTTGTGACCGCTAATGATGTCAGTAAAAGTCTGTTCTATTTGTACAAGCTCACCACGTACGTCTAGCTTGTCGAAAATATAACGATGAAGTAAATCAGTCTGCATCAATGAAAATCCTAGTTTGATTTCAATTTAAGTAATTCACGGCGTTGTTTCTTGTCCGGCTTAGTGGCAGGACGAGGCGCAAACAAGCTATTGTTTTGGCGCGCCAACGCGTTTTGCGTTCGTTTTTCAATACTTGCTTCAGACTCTTCATAAAGAGTTTGAGCAATAGGAGCCGCTTGTCGCTTTTCCATGATTTTGAGTATGGTTACTTCTTTCTCTTCATATCCTTGGGCCAACTTCACTACTGCGCCGACTTCAACCGTTTTACTTGGTTTACAGCGCTGACCGTTGTAATGTACTTTGCCACCTTGGACCATATCGCGAGCAAGCGCTCGTGTTTTGTAGAAGCGAGCAGCCCATAACCACTTATCAATACGAACTTTCTGTTCAGATTGGTTGTTTTCCTGCTGGAGTTTTGTCACAATTCGTTAACTATTTGCTAGTGTGAAATTTAACCTAACAAATTTAGCATATTTCGTTATGCAAACAAAGTAGATGACAGGCACTAAACTTGTGAGTTAATCGCACTTTACCTAAAAAATGAACTAATATGTGTGTCTATGTTCCAAGGTTAAGTTTAGATTCAGTTAATTGGCCTACGGTGTACCTATTTAATTAAAAGTTTAACAAATGCACGCTTGTTGAAAAAATTTCGAGGCGGTACACTGGGGCGTTCAAGAGAATAAGAAAAGTATTATATGGAATTACAGTTACAACAGCTTCAGAAGTTTTGGCTTGGTTTGCCTCATGCAAAATTGAGTCGTATCATTGTTGTCCTGTCGGTTGTTTACGTTGCGTTTCTCTTTTCGCAATTATTTTGGTTGTTATGGCCTGTGCCACAAACTCAACCCTTGCTCCCTGCATCACAACTGTATAGTCAATCAAATAGCGGTATCACAAGCCAAGGAATTGTCGCTCAAAATTTGTTTGGTGAGGCAAATGCTAAGCTTGATACCAAACCGCAGCCCGTGGTTTCTGATGCTCCGGAAACAACGCTTAACGTTAGGCTAACTGGTATCGTCGCTGTCAGCCAAGATGATGGTGCAGGCCTTGCTATTATTGAATCTCAGGGGCGTCAAGAGACCTATTCTGTTGACGCGCCAATCACAGGCACTCGCGCAAAGCTTGCTCGGGTACTACCTGATCGTGTGATTTTAGATGTTAGTGGGCGTTTTGAAACGCTGATGTTAGATGGCATAGAGTTTAGCCGCACTGTGGCGATGCCAACTAAGCCAAAGAAAATCGTCAACAGCACAACTTCACCTACCTCACCTCGAAATGAATTAGCTAATCGTCGCCAGGAATTGCTCAGCGATCCAGGTAAATTATTTGATTATATTAAGATTGCTCCGGAACAGCGTAACGGCGAAGTTATTGGCTATCGTCTCTCACCTGGAAAGGATCCTGAATTGTTCGAACAGGTGGGGCTTAAGGCGAATGATTTAGCAATCGCAATTAATGGGTTTCAGCTCACGGATATGAAACAGGCTATGTCAGCTATTAATGAACTTAGAACGAGCACAGATGCGAACATCACGATCGAACGAGACGGTCAGGTGATGGATGTGCAGTTTAGCCTGTAAAGTTACTAATTTTGGAGTTTTAGAATAATGGGTAAAAAGCTACACCTCACAAAAACCAAAAAAGGGTTAGCTAAGTATGCAACGCTCTTGATTGCTGCTGGTATTTCACTTTCTGTTTCTGCGGTTGAATATGCCGCGAACTTCAAAGGTACCGATATTAATGAATTCATTAATATCGTTAGTGATAAGCTGAATAAAACTATCATCATAGACCCTAACGTGCGCGGTAACATCAATGTTCGCAGTTATGAGCTGATGGATGAAAAGCTGTATTATCAGTTCTTTTTAAACGTGCTTGAAGTATATGGTTATTCAGTTATTGAAATGGATAGCGGTGTGCTTAAGGTGGTTCGTAGTTCTGATGGTAAAAAGTCGAACGTGCCTTTGGTATCTGGTGAAGAACTAGGAAATGGTGACGTAATGGTAACACGCGTTGTGCGCGTGAAGAACGTTAGCGTGCAAGAGCTTGGTCCACTTATTCGTCAATTCAGTGACCAAAAAGATGGTGGTCACGTAACTAATCTAAATTCAGCAAACGTGATGATGCTAACCGGCCATGCGTCCTCGGTGAATCGTCTTGTTGATATTATCAAAACGGTTGACCAAGCAGGCGATAAGCGTGTTGATATCGTTAAGCTGAAGCATGCCACTGCTGAAGATGTTGTTAAAGTTGTTGAAAAGATTTTCCAAGACTCAGGGAAAGGTGGTGTACCAGACTTCCTTATTCCGAAAATTGTGTCAGATACCCGTACCAACAGCGTCATTGTTAGTGGCGAGTCACAGGCACGTAGCCGCGCGGCTGAACTCATCAAGCGTTTAGATGATGAACTACAATCTCAAGGCAATACTCAGGTTTTCTATCTGAATTACGCAAAAGCGGAAGATCTGGTTAAGGTTCTTCAAGGCGTGAGTAAATCGATTGAAGAAGAACAAGCTGCAGGTCAGCAAGCAAGAACTCGCAGTAGTAGCAAAAATGAAACCAGTATTGAGGCGCACGAAGACTCAAACTCGCTGGTGATTACCGCACAACCAGACACGATGCGATCTTTAACTCAGGTGATTAAAAAGTTAGATATTCGTCGAGCTCAAGTACTGGTTGAAGCAATCGTTGTTGAGGTTTCTGAAGCCGATGGTATTAATCTTGGCTTACAGTGGATCTCTGAAAAAGGCGGGATGCTGCAGTTTAATGATGGCAACACCGTTCCGATCGGTTCACTAGCTGTTGCAGCACAACAAGCTCGCGATATCGAAGTGAAAGGTACGATAGTAGGAAGTGACGATAACAAAGTTTCTAATACAACAGAGACTCAGCGCGGTGATTATAGCGGTTTGGCAGGCCTACTGCAAAATATCAATGGTCTGGCGGCTGGTATTGTGAAGAATGATTGGGGTGCAATCATTCAAGCGGTAACCACGGATACCAACTCAAATATTCTAGCTACACCGTCTGTTACCACTATGGATAACGAAGAAGCGTCCATGATCGTCGGTGAAGAAGTACCTATCGTGACTGGTTCTACTGCAAACGACAATAACTCAAACCCGTTCCAAACGGTAGACCGCCAAGAAGTGGGTATCAAATTAAAAGTAACCCCTCAGATTAACGATGGCACTGCGGTTCAACTGACGATTGAGCAAGAAGTATCAAGCGTGAAAGGTGCGACGTCGGTGGATATTCGAGTGGCTAAACGTGCTATCAATACCACGGTTATCGCTGATGATGGCGGCATGGTTATCTTAGGTGGTCTGATTGACGAAACCGTTCAAGAAAGTGTTTCTAAAGTACCATTATTAGGTGATATTCCAGTGTTAGGTCACCTATTTAGATCAACAGGGACTAAGAAGGAAAAGCGTAACTTACTCGTCTTTATCCGTCCGACTATTGTACGTGATAGTCGCAGTATGAACGAGATTAGCCATTCAAAATATAACTTTATCCGTGGTGAGCAGCATAAACAAAGAGAAGATGGTATCGAGTTAATGCCATTTGAAGATACGCCAATCCTTCCTAAGTGGGACGACAAGCTTACTTTGCCACCGACGTATGAAGAGTTCTTGAAAGAACAAAACAGAAAAGAGCGTGAAAATGATTGATGAAAAAGTCACGCCAGATTTAGGAGCTGAGGCTGAAGAGATGGCAGCGCAGCTACAAAGCGCTGAGCCAATAGTAGGCGAAGTAGCTGAAATGCCTGTCGTACCGACGATTTCATTGCGTTTACCATTTTCATTTGCACGTCGAAAAGGGGTGTTACTCAGCCCTGATGGCGATCAGGCTAAGCTTTTTCACAAAGGCACGCTTGACCTTGAAACGCTGATGGAAGTACGCCGTGTTGCAGGCAAAACATTACGTCTAGAGGCGTTAGATGAAGACCGCTTTGAGCATATGCTTGAAGCGTCTTATCAAAGAGACAGCTCAGAAACACAACAGATGATGGAAGACATCGGCAACGAGATGGACTTGTTCTCGCTTGCTGAAGAATTGCCACAAACAGAAGATCTGCTTGCTGCGGATGATGATGCGCCTATCATCAAGCTCATTAACGCCATGTTGAGTGAAGCGATAAAAGAAGGTGCATCGGATATCCATATCGAAACCTTTGAGCAAGAACTGGTTATTCGCTTTAGGGTT
The DNA here is from genome assembly GCF_041414765.1 of Pseudoalteromonas sp. DY56-GL79. NCBI lineage: Bacteria > Pseudomonadati > Pseudomonadota > Gammaproteobacteria > Alteromonadales > Pseudoalteromonadaceae > Pseudoalteromonas > Pseudoalteromonas sp. DY56-GL79. The sequence goes on from NZ_JANHZS010000037.1 coordinate 40,313, forward strand.
GATGGCGTACTGAAAGAAGTATTGAAGCCAAATCGTAAATTGTCTTCATTATTAGTGTCTCGTATCAAGGTAATGGCTAAGCTCGATATCGCAGAAAAACGTGTACCGCAAGATGGCCGTATTAGTCTGAGGATTGCGGGGCGAGCTGTGGATGTGCGTGTATCGACGATGCCATCAAGCTTTGGTGAGCGAGTGGTGCTGCGTCTATTAGACAAAAATAATGCGCGATTAGATCTCGAAGATTTGGGGATGACCCAAGCAAACCGCGATGCGTTTGCAGAGATCATTGCCAAGCCTCACGGCATCATACTAGTTACCGGTCCAACTGGTTCAGGTAAGAGTACGACCTTGTACGCTGGTATGACACAAATCAATTCAAGAGACCGTAATATTTTAACGGTTGAAGATCCGATTGAATATGAGATCCCAGGCATCGGCCAAACACAAGTAAATCCAAAAGTAGATATGACATTCGCTCGAGGTTTACGTGCGATCCTACGTCAAGATCCCGATGTGGTGATGGTTGGTGAGATCCGAGATTTAGAAACCGCGCAAATTGGTGTTCAAGCATCTTTGACTGGCCACTTGGTATTATCCACACTACACACGAATACAGCCGCCGGTGCTATCACGCGTATGGAAGACATGGGTGTTGAGCCGTTTCTTTTGAGTTCATCATTGCTAGGCGTGCTTTCACAGCGATTGGTAAGAACGCTTTGCCCTAACTGTAAAGAAGCGCATTTAGCGGATGAACGAGAATGTGAACTGCTGGGGGTGGCCAAAGACAGTGGCACGCAAATCTTCCGTGCAGTCGGCTGTGAAGAGTGTAACTTCAATGGTTACAAAGGTCGTACGGGTATTCATGAGCTTCTCATCGTTGATGAGCCTATCCGTGAACTTATTCATAACGGTAAAGGTGAGCAAGCGGTAGAGAAGTATATTCGTAAGCGTACGCCAAGCATCCGACAAGATGGCTGTTCGCGAGTACTTGCTGGTCAAACAACCTTAGAAGAAGTAATGCGTGTAACGCGTGAGGAAGGCTAATGGCAGCGTTTGAATACCGCGCCTTAGATGGTAAAGGCAAAGAGAAGAAAGGAATTTTAGAGGCGGATACGGCGAAGCAAGTTAGGCAGATGCTAAGAGAAAAAGCCATGATGCCACTTGAGGTTTTGCCTGCTGCTGAGAAAGATAAAAACCAAAGTAGTGGTGGTTTTACGCTTTTTAAAGGCTACCGTCCCTCGGTATCAGACCTTGCCTTGATCACGCGCCAGTTGGCGACCTTGATCCAATCTTCTTTACCTGTTGAAGCTGCGGTGATGGCTGTAGCTGAGCAATGTGAAAAGCCAAGATTAAAGCGTATGCTGATGGCGGTAAGATCAAAAGTCGTTGAAGGTTACACACTGGCAGATGGTATGTCGGAGTTTCCTCACGTATTTGATCACTTGTACCGCTCAATGGTTGCTGCTGGAGAAAAGTCAGGGCACTTAGATGAAGTACTAAATCGCTTGGCCGATTACACTGAGCAGCGTCAACATATGCGTAGCCAAATTACGCAAGCGATGGTGTATCCCATTATTTTGGTCATCTTTGCTATCGCAATTGTTTCCATTCTATTGGGGACGGTAGTACCAAAGATCTTGAAGACCTTTGAGAAATCTAAGCAAGCACTGCCTTGGACAACTGAGTGGGTTATGGCTGCCAGTAATTTTGTACAAAACTACTGGATGATCACGTTGGCAGTGGTTGTCATTGGCACCTACGCGATTAAAAAAGCATTACAAAAACCTAAGATCCGCTTTTGGTACGATAGCAAGCTGCTGAGTTTACCGGGTCTTGGAAAGGTAACTCGCAGTGTGAATACTGCACGATTTGCACGTACCTTAAGTATTCTCTCATCGAGTTCTGTTCCGCTACTTGAGGGTATGAAAATATCAGGCCAAGTACTTGAGAACGAAAAAATCAAAGCCTCCGTTGCAGAAGCGGCGACTCGGGTGAGTGAAGGTGCAAGCCTTAGAGCGTCGTTGCAACAGACCAAAATGTTCCCACCTATGATGCTGCACATGATTGCCAGCGGTGAAAAGTCGGGTGAATTAGAACAGATGCTTGAGCGTGCAGCGAATAACCAAGAAAGAGAATTTGAAAGTATGGTAAATGTCTCGCTGAAGTTGCTAGAACCTGCGATGATAGCGACGATGGCAATTATTGTACTGTTTATAGTTATGGCGATTCTTCAGCCTATTATGGCGATGAACAAAGCCGTAGGATTGTAGTCAAAAAGGAAAGGCCATCGCATGTTTTTGCATGGTCATCAATAACAGCATTGAGGTAAACATTGTGAAAAAACAATCAGGTTTCTCACTACTAGAAGTGATGGTGGTACTTGTTATCATCGGTATGATCTTATCTATCGTTGCGCCTAACGTGATGGGTCAACAAGAAGAAGCAGCAAAAGAAAAGGCACGTCTAGATATTCGTCAGATTGAAGACGCAATGAAGATGTACAAGCTAAAAAACAAACGCTATCCAACCACAGAGCAAGGCTTGGAAGCTTTGGTAACGCAAACCAATATTGACCCGGTACCAAAACGTTTCCCTGAAGGTGGTTTTATTTCTAAGCTTCCAGAAGATCCATGGGGCAATCCTTACCAATTAGTCAGCCCAGGCGAAATGAGCCAAATCGATATCTTTTCAATGGGTCCGGATGGCGAAGTTGGAACTGATGATGATATCGGTAACTGGGATACGGAAGACGAACGTTAATCTATGTTAGCACCTCTGCATAAACCGGCATTAGCTAAGGTAAAGGGCTTCAGTTTACTTGAAGTCCTTATTGTCTTGGTGATCATTGCTTTTTCAGTAAACCTCATTACTTATACTGTCAGTGATAGTGATGAGGAAGAGCTCGAAACCATGGCTATGCGTGTGCAGGGGACGATTAATCTTGCGTCAGAATTTGCAGTACTAAATCAGGTTGAGCTTGGTTTTCACCTAGATAAAGGTGTGATTGAGTTTTTGGTTTTTGACGGTGAGAAGTGGCGAACTTTCGAAGCGGACGATATCTACAAACCAATTGAACTGCCAGAGCAGTACAAAGTGGAATTGATCTTAGAAGATCTGCCGTGGTCTCAAGATAACTTACTTGAGCAAGCAAATTGGCGAGAATTGATGAGTGGCGGTGACGACGACAATTTACTTGAACTTAAAAAGCTCAAGATCCCGCAAGTACTTATTTTATCTTCCGGTGAAGTCAGCGCATTTAGATTAAGTGTGGAAAATAAAGAGCTGCAGGAGCCAATATTTTTTGTCGAAGGCGAATTTATGGCGCCGGTGGGGCTGAAGCGGGAACCTGAAGAATGAGCGCTAAAAAAAGCTTAGGCTTTACCTTACTTGAAGTCATGGTTGCGCTAAGTATTTGTGCTGTCGCTGGTATTGCTGCAATGCAAGCAACAAGCGAACATATAAATCATATCAGCTCGCTTGAAGAGCAGACCTATGCGTCGTGGGTGGCAGAAAATCGCTTGGTATTTTTGCGCGCGCAAGGCGATGACTGGCATGGGAAGAATGGTAACAAAGGCGAAGAGGAAATGGCCGGGGTCACTTGGTATTGGCAACAGCATATCCAACAAACGGCAGATCCTAGCTTTGTAAAGCTCACCGTGCACGTTTTCCGCGAGCCTGAACTCAAAAACTCAGTGTATGACATCACCACTTTTATGTACCGGAGTAAGTAGTGACAGTGCATACACCTCAGCGTGGTTTCACGCTAATAGAAGTATTGTTAGCACTGGCTATTTTAGCGGTAGTGGTGACAGCGACTCATCAAATTTTAGATTCAACGTTGAAGGCCCAAGCGGCTTCAGTGGAAAAAATTGCCGAAATTGAAGGTCTACAAACGACTTTCCGCTTGATGGATCAGGATTTTAATCAGATCACTAAGCGAGAAGTCAGAAATGAAGCAGGGGATTTTAGCCCAACTTATATCATCCATGGCCGGTATGAGCTTGAGAGCCAATATGATGGTATCGCTTTTGTTCGTGATGGTTGGACTAACCCTATTAGTTTATTGCCACGTTCTGAACTGCAGGCCGTGGGCTATCGGGTTATCGATGACAAGCTTGAGCGTATTTATCGAGTATATGTTGACCAGCTTGATGGAACAGAGCCCCGCGCGCAGGTCATCTTGGAAGATGTAGAAGAGTTAAAGTTTGAATTTTTGGATGACAAACTAAAATGGCAAGCTGATTGGAAGTCTAAATCGTTACCTAAAGCGGTTAAAGTGACGTTGCAAAGAAAAGACTCGGATCCAATAAGCCGTTTATTTTTAACGCCAGGCAGTGGTGTCGCTGATGATAAGGGGCAACAGCCATGAAGCAGCAAGGTGCAGCACTCGTCATCGTACTTTTCATCGTTGCATTGGCAGCGACAATTGCCGCTGAAATGGCGAGTAGTTTAATGGTGCAGGTACAAAAGGCCTCGAATATTCAAACTCAGCAACAAGCCAAGTGGTATAGCTATGGTGCTGAGGAATTAGTCAAAAGAGCGTTGATACAAGCAAAAAAAGATGATCCTGATACCGTTAATCTAGACCAGCCTTGGGCTCGTGAAGAAGTGCCTTACCCTGTTGATCATGGTACGTTGAGCGGCAAAGTTACAGACTTACAGGCATGCCTAAACCTGAATGCCTTGAGAGCAAAGTCACAAACAAATGGAAATAACCAAGGTGGTCAGCAGATTGGTGGAAAGAATACAAACCCAGCCCATGCAGCGCTATTGGAACTTTTGAAGAATATTGAGGATTTGCCGAGTAACGAGAGCGAGGAAGCCCTTGCTGATAGTGTGTACGATTGGCTTGATGAAGATAGCATTACTTATCGCTCAGGGGCAGAAGAAGACGAGTATATGTCTAATCAGACTCCTTATTTAACGGCTAATAATTTGATGGCGTCTGTTAGTGAGTTACGCGTGATTAAGGGCTTTAACCCGCTGGTGATGGAAAAGATTAAGCCTTATGTTTGCGTGATCCCTGGAAGTGAGGAGCTCGCGGTAAACGTCAATACGATATTGCCAGAACAAGCGCTTTTACTCAGTGCGCTTATACCTGGTTTATCGAAGTCAGGTGCTGAAGCTATTATTTCTGCAAGACCAAAAAAAGGTTTTACTGATATTAATGAATTTTACACGGAAGTCGCGAATCAAGGGGTCAAAGACCCTAATAAGACTTCCAAAACTTTTACGATTAACAGCAATTATTTTCAGTTGCGAGCAACAGCTGTGTTTGATGAGCGACGCTTTTCTCTCACATCAATTATAGAAACAAAAGATGGTAAAGCGTACGTGCTTGCTCGTAAATTTGGAGGCGTAGAGTGACAGAACAATTATTGATCCGTGTGGATCAGTCACACCAGGCGACAATACACTGGTTAGTGTGGTCAACAGAACAACAACAAATTATTGCCAGTGGTGAACTAGAAGGGAGTGAACAGCTTGGTAGCCTTGCCGAAAAAGCGCAAACGAGACCGGTTGTATTGTTACTACCAGCGACTGCGGTACAGTTACGCACGCTAGAATTACCAGCAAAATGGAATAGGAAACTAGAGCAAGCCTTACCGTTTATGCTTGAGGAACATGTTGCGACCGACATCGATGCGCTATTTATCGCGATTGGTAAACCGGGCATGAAAGCCGACACACATACTATAGATGTTGCGATTTGTGATAGCAGTTGGCTACAAAGCTGGTTTAGTGCCTTCGATGATGCAGGGATCAGTGTAAGTAAAGCGCTACCGGATGCTCTATGTTTGCCGCTTCATGAAGAGATGACTAGTGCCGTGCAGTTAGGTCAGCAATGGCTATTCAAACACAATGCTTGGCAAGTTGGCACTGCTGAACTTAGCTGGGTCAACGAGTACCTCACCATTGCCGGTGTTAAGCAGCTGGCGCATTTTAGCCCGGCAAGCGATTTCTCAGAAACGATAACGCTTACAGCGCAACAACAAGATTACGATTTACCTTTAGCCATCTTCGCGAAATCGCTATCAAACATTGATTTTAATTTGCGTCAAGGTCGGTTCGCTGCGAAGAAAAAGCAGCCGCAGTGGTGGCGTGACTGGCGCAGTGGACTAATAGCGGCGAGTGTGGCAGTAGTGAGTTTTATCGCAATTAAAGGCACACAGCTGTATGTGATAAGTCATCAAGCTAATCAGCTAGAAACCCAAGCGGTCGCTATGTATCAACAGGCATTTCCAAATAAAGTAGTACGTCCGCACTTATTGAAAAAACAGATCCAAAATGAGCTTGATGCGTTATCTGGCACGGAGCAGGGCGGTTTGCTCGAATTAACTAATCACTTTGTGGCGATTTATGAAGAGGTCGATGCTTTCGCTCCTGAAACGCTGCGTTATGACAAACGTAGGAATGAGCTCAGAATTAGAGCGCGCGCAAAAGAGTTTCAGGTATTTGGTCAGGTCAAAGCAATTTTAGAGCAACGCGGTGTAAGTGTTGAACAGGGCGCCCTGAACAATGATGGTGACTTTGTGGTGGGTGAAATTCGCATTCGAGGTGCAGCATGAAGCAGCAAGTAGTGAACTATTGGCGTGGTTTAAAAGAGCAAGAACAAAAGCTGTTGATTGTTGCTGGCGTTATTTTTGTCGTTTTTGTTCTAGTAATGGGTATATTCAAACCTTTGAATCAGGCTGTCAGCGATGCCGAAGCTAAGCTAAAACGTAACCACGAACTCGTAAATTGGGTTGGTCAAAGCGTGAGTAAGCTGAAATCTAGCAGTCCCGCACAGGTGATTAGCGGCGGCAATATCAGCCAGATAGTCAATAACACCCGTGGCCGCTTTCAAATTGATATCAGCAAAATGCAACCTAGTGGCGAAAGCTTGCGTTTAACCATCGATGATGTGGAATTTAATAAACTTGTTGCTTGGATAGATGAACTGACAAATAAGCATGGAGTAAAAGTAGAAAACCTAGACCTTACACAAGGGAATTTACCTGGCTTTGTGCGTGTTAGTCGCTTGGTTTTAGAGAAATAATTATGAAAAAAACACTATCTCTACTCATTATATTTTTACTCGCATTTATTATTTTTAGTGCTTTTACTATGCCTGCAGCGGTGTTGCTGCAAGTTTTTAAAGGCCAATTGCCAGCTAATTTGCAGCTAGGTGCAGTAAATGGTTCTGTTTGGCATGGTCAAGTGAGCGGTGTGAGATTTAATAACATTCAATTGAATCAGGTTAAGTGGGAACTTGAACCGTCGTCATTACTACTCGGTGAGTTGGCAGGCAATGTACAGTTTGGTAATGCGAGAGATAAAAATGAGATCTCAGGAAAAGCTAATTTCTCATCGAATTTAGTAAGTAAATCCGTGACGGTAAATAATGCCTCACTTCGTTTCAGTGTTGAGCAGGCTATGGACCAAATAACTCTGCCATTGCCGGTTGATGCCAAAGGGCGCGTTATTGTCAATGTGAAGGAGTACCAAAGTGGTGCACCGTACTGCGAAGGACTAAATGGTGAGATAAGTAGTCCAAATATTGATGTTAAAGGCATGAATGGTTGGTTTAGTATCGGCGACCTTAGCGGTCAGCTCGATTGTAAATCAGGAGATATTGCCGTGGTTGTTGACCCTGAAAACCGCTTGGGCTTACAGGCTGATGCGACACTAGCTGCCAATTTCCAGTTTCGCGTGTCTGGTAATATCAAGCCAGATGCGAGTCTACCAAAAGAAGTACACGATGCGGTTAAGTTTTTGGGTAGACCGGATGGCGAAGGTCGTTACCCAGTAAATTTATAATATACTTCTGTCATATCAGACTTTAGTTAATCTAATCTCAGGTTAGTTATTAATATAAAAGCATTTTTGTAGGCGCTGAGACGGCGCCTAAGTTCAAGGCAACACTATGCACGACTTCTCTTTTACTGCAGCTGATCAGCTGAATTTAGAAAACTACTTTTCTGCGCGCAAACTTTCTATTGATATTGCTTTTTTACAAGGGTATTTATTTGCTACCTGTATAGACCCAAACGGTATTGAGGTTGATAAGTGGCTTAAGACTTTAACCAACGCAGATCCCGAACTAGATGAGAGTATTGCATTTGCATTGATGGCTTTACATCATGAAATTTCTGAGCAGGTATACGAAACTGAATTTCAATTGCCTTGGAATGGTGAAACACCACTTGAGCAAAAAATTAATTGGGCCGAAGGGTTTTTAATGGCGGCGACGCCCTTTTACGAGCAATTGATGTCCAGTCCGCTCGCCGACGATATTAAACAAGCTTTGCAAGTGAGCACAGAACAACTGGGGCTTTTTGCACTTGGTGAGCAACAGTTAACGATTTACTGTGAGAAAGTAGGACAGTCACTGACCGAGTTTCAACTAACTCAAGCGCAATTGGCTGACGAGTTTGCTGCTTCTTATGCTGAGTTAGTCGAAGTTGCCGCAGTGAATAGCGGACTATTTGAATAATCAAAAATGCTTTACGCGAGATCTAGCTCGATAAATGTGCAACCCTGTTGGCATTGTGCCACAGCTCTATTTGATGTCGATTGGCTTAAACTGAGAGCAATGGGTTGCTGACAGCTTGGGCAATTGACAACACGTCCCTGACTAAGCTTTTTGATGAGTGCTTTTTGATCATTAAAGGATTTTGCCGACTTTTTATTTAATTGACTAAAGTCCATTATAATCCCTTCGCTTCATGTATGGCTTGCTCTGCAATTTCACAGATTTTGACAAGATCGGGGCCGTAAAAATACAAGTTATAGTCGTTTTCTTTACAATACTTGAGGTGGAAAAGCCTTACTTTTTCATCTGTTGCAAGGGCTTCATCAATATAGCGCTTTTCGTCATCTGTCATGGTAATTGCTTTTACGACGTTGGCTCTGGCGATTCTTGCGGCCGTACTGCGTTGTACTTTGCTGGACTCGCTTAGCACTTCAACGCCTTGACCGAGTAATCTATCTCTTGGCTCTTTAATCAATGGATGATCCACAGTAAACAGAGCAACGACTATAATGGCTAATACTAAGAATTTTTTCATAATCTGACGCTGATTTGATCTAGCTAACAAAAATCTTGTTCCTAGTGTAATAAACTTGTCTGTCAGGTCGCAACAAGTCTCTCATCATTTAAGGTGGGTTTTAGCTCAACTTACTATTAATCATAGAGTTTCAAAGCGTATAATAGTAAGCGCTAAACTATGTCATGGGGCACATTGCAATAGTTTAGCCTGTATTTTTCAAGGTCACTGTAGCAAGTGCATCTCGTTCCAAAGCACTAAGGAGCTTCCATGGAGAACGAAAGAATCAAGGTTAAAAACATACCGTCTGAAGTAAAAATTCAAAAGCCAATAGGTGGCACTGAAGGGAAATCGCTCAATAGCTCTACGCCCGATCGTTTTAATCCTCGTAATCGCATATATGTCCGGGCGGTGTCTGGCCTACATCAACTACTAAGAAGGCGTATCGGCTTTATTGGTATGTTGGCATTTATGGCTTTACCTTGGTTAAACTTTCACGGCCATCAAGCGGTGTTGTTCGATATTTTTGAGCAGAAGTTTAATATTTTTGGCATGACACTATGGCCACAAGATCTGACTATCTTTGCTTTTATTCTGATGATAGCGGCATTTGCTCTGTTCTTGGTGACCACCTTCTATGGCCGGGTATGGTGCGGCTACACCTGCCCACAAACCGTTTGGACGTTTATTTTTATTTGGTTTGAAGAAAAGTTTGAAGGAACTGCAAACCAACGGAAAAAGCTAGATCAGAGAGAGATGGATTTTGACAAGTTTTGGCGAAAAACGGCAAAACATGGTAGCTGGATACTCTTTTCACTGTATACCGCAATCACTTTTGTTGGTTACTTTACCCCAATCCGCTCGTTGATCCCTGATTTACTTACTTTCTCTGCTGGCTTTTATTCCGTCATTAGCATTATCGTGTTTACCATTTGTACTTATGGTAATGCCGGTTGGATGAGGGAAATCATGTGTTTACACATCTGTCCTTACTCTCGTTTCCAATCAGCCATGTTTGATAAGGACACATTTACCGTCGCCTATGATAGCGAACGAGGTGAAAGTCGAGGTCCTCGAGGACGCAAGCAAGATCCAAAAGCGCTAGGTTTAGGAGATTGTATTGATTGCAACCTGTGCGTTCAGGTGTGTCCTACCGGTATCGATATTCGTAATGGCTTGCAATATGAATGCATCAACTGTGGTGCGTGTATTGATGCCTGCGATGGTGTTATGGATAAGATGAACTACCCGCGTGGATTGATTGCTTACACTACAGAGCGCAATTTAGAATCATCTAGCGAAAAGACCAAACCAGTACGTGGTAAATTAATCGGTTATTTAATGATTCTGCTCGTTATCACGGGTGCATTAGTTGCGAACATTGCGATGCGTAAGCCGATGGATCTTGATATTATTCGGGATAGAAATCAGCTTTATCGTGTCAATATTGAGGGATTGGTAGAAAATACCTATACCTTGAAAGTGATAAACAAAGCGCAAGTTGAGCAGAAATTTTCTATTGCAATAACAGGTCTAAGTAATTATCAAGTGATCGGTAAGCAAGAGGTGCACTTAGCTGCAGGCACGACATTAGATGTGCCACTCTCTGTTGTGATTGATCCATATGATTTGAAAAAGCCAGTCACTGAATTTGAGTTTGTGCTTATTAACCAAGACGATCCTGAAGAGCGGCTGGCGCAGCCGACCAATTTCTTCAAAGGAAGATAATAGAGTAAGGTAAAAGCGAGGTATAAAACCTCGCTTTTTTATAAACATTATGAACGATTTTAGTTTTAACGCGTTGACACCGGATCTTATTTTAGATGCGATTGAGGCACTTGAGATATATCCGACAACGGGATTATTGGCCTTAAACAGCTATGAAAACCGTGTTTATCAATTTGGTGCTGAGGACGGCAAGCGTTATGTGGTGAAGTTTTACCGCCCAGCGCGTTGGACGGATGAACAAATTCTAGAAGAGCATGAATTCGCATTGGCAGCGAAGGAAGCTGAAGTGCCTGTTGTAGCACCTTTACTTATTACTGGGCGTAGTCTGCATTTTTATGAAGGTTATCGCTATACGTTGTTTCCAAGCGTTGGTGGACGCCAGTTCGAGCTCGATAATCTAGATCACTTAGAAATTTTAGGTCGCTACCTTGGGCGCTTGCATTGTCTGTCGGCCGAGCGAGCATTCGAGCATAGACCACGGCTCAATACCCAGCGTTTTTTGGTTGATGCGCAACAAACACTGCTAAAAAGCCAGTTAGTGCCTAGTCATCTACATACTCCATTTGTTACTATTCTTGAGCAAGTTATTAACAAAGCAACCTCAAAGTATCAAGTTGCCAAAACACTTCGGCTTCATGGGGATTGTCATGCTGGAAATTTATTGTGGTCTAGAGAGCAATTGATGTTGGTGGATCTTGACGACTGTCAGCAAGGCCCAGCAATACAAGACTTGTGGATGATGTTAAATGGCGACCGCAACGAGCAATTGGTACAGTTAGACACCCTACTTATGGGTTACGAAGAATTTATGCCGTTTGATTCAAAAGAGCTTGCGTTAATTGAGCCGCTACGTGCTATGAGAATGGTGAATTATATGGCCTGGTTGGCACAGCGCTGGCAGGATCCTGCATTCGAACGGAACTTTTCTTGGTTTGCGACAGACAAATACTGGGAACAACAGATCTTAGCGTTAAAAGAGCAATTTGCTGCATTAGATGAACCAAGTTTGAGCCTATTTCCTTAAAATTAGAGAGAGTAACATGCTAAAAAAATTAAAAATCGCACTTATTGCATTACTTTTGCCCATTGCTGCGATGGCTTCAGACTTTACCGAAGGTGAGCACTACACAACCTTAACAACCGAACAGAGTGAATCAGAGAAAGTTACCGAGTTTTTCTCTTTTTACTGTCCTCACTGTTTCCGCTTTGAGCCAATTGCAAAAGCGATTGAAAAGAACTTACCTGAGGGGGCGTACTTTGAAAAAAGCCATGTGAACTTCCTGCGAGGCGTTCCTACAGAAACGCAGAGCAACCTAAGCTATGCCTATATTATTGCTGATCAAGCAGGCAAAGCGGATGTGATTGCTGAGAAGATTTTTAATGCTATTCATGTTGAAAGAAACAAACTGTTAGACATTAAAGATTTGAAAACGCTAATGGAGTTAAATGGGATTTCTGCTGAAAAGTTTGATCAGGCTGTAACGAGCATGCCAGTAGTGAGTGCTGAAAATAACATGCTTAAAGCACAAGAAAAGTTTTCTGAAGCGGGTGCGCTTACAGGCGTTCCAACTTTTATCGTAAACGACAAATACAGAATCGAAATGAAAGGTATCAAGAGCCAAGAGCAGCTTGATGAATTGATCGCATATCTATTAAAAAAATAAGGACTGGAGAAAGTTAGTATGTTGAAAGTATTAAAAGGCTTAGCGGTTGCACTAATGCTTCCTCTTCTTGCTCAGGCTGCGCCATTTGAAGAAGGTGTACATTATGAAGTTATTGCCGAGCGTGGCACGAAAAAGCCTGAGGTAATGGAGTATTTTTCTTTTTATTGTCCAGCCTGTAACGCAATGGAAAATTTAATCGTTGACGTTAAACCAAAGCTAGATGAGGGCGTTAAGTTTAAAAAGAGTCACATAGATTTTGTTGGTCCAAGGGAGCCTGAGATCCAACAGGTGTTGGCGCAAGCACTTGCAACTGCAGAAGTGCTGCCTCAAAAAGACAAGATAATTGCAGCCATGTTTAATCACATTCATGGCAAGCGTGCAAAAATCAATGAACTTGCTGATGTAAAAGATATCTTTATTGCGCAAGGTGTTGAAGAAGAGAAATTTGATAAACTTTATGCTAGTTTCTCCGTTCGTACCAAAACATCAAAAATGCAGCGTATGCAGAAGACCCTTTCTGATAAAGGCGCGCTAACAGGGGTACCAATGTTCGTGGTAAACGGTAAATACAAGCTATTGCTTCGTGAGTCTGGTACGACTAAGCCTGAGCAAATTGCTGCTTTGGTGAATTATTTAGCAAAGAAATAAAACCTAATTTGTATTAGACTAGCCCTGCAATTGTTGCGGGGCTTTTTTATGTTTAAGATTTTAGTTTCTAGTTGTTTATTAGGTTATCCGGTGAGGTATGACGCCTCTTCACAAAGCCTTCAAGACAATACCTTGCAGTATTGGCGGCAAAAAAATTGGGTCTTACCGCTATGCCCTGAAGTATCAGGTGGTTTACCAACACCTCGTCCATCGGCTGAAATAGTAGATGGTAAAGTTTTGAGTAAACAAGGGGATGATTTTACCTCTGCGTTTGAACTCGGTGCTAAAAAAGCGCTAGCGGCTTGTCTTCAGCACGATATAAAGTTTGCGTTGTTAAAAGAGTCCAGTCCGTCTTGCGGTAGCAATCTGATTTACGATGGTAGTCATACAGGTAAAAAAATAGTAGGGCAGGGGCTGACGGCGTCTTTATTGCAGCAATCCGGTATTCAAGTCTTTAGCGAAACTCAACTGCCAGCACTTATCAAAGCGATGGCAGCCAGTCGTAATCGTTAGAGATCACTTTCGCACTAAGTAAACGCCAGATTCAATATGATGGGTATAGGGGAACTGATCGAAAATCGCCATACGTGCGATTTTATGTGTTTCACATAACAAGGCTAAATCACGCTCTAACGTGTCTGGATTGCATGAGATATAAATAATGTTGTCGTAGTTGCTAACTAAGCGACAGGTCAATTCATCCATACCAGCACGAGGCGGGTCGACAAGAATCGTTTGGCAATCATAGGACTGTAAATCAATACCATCTAATCGAGAAAACTTCTGCCCTTTCATGGCTTGTGTAAACTCTTCACTCGACATGCGAATAATATCTAAGTTATCGACTTTATTTGCTGCAATATTAAATTGTGCAGACTTTACTGATGATTTAGAGATCTCAGTAGCCAGCACTTTATTGAATGAGCCTGCCAATGCGATTGAAAAGTTACCGTTACCACAATAAAGCTCTAATAGGTCGTTGCTTAGCGGTTCACTAATGGACTGCGCCCAAGCTAGCATTTTCTGATTCACTTGTGCATTCGGTTGCGTAAAGCTGTTCTCAACCTGCTGATAAATATATTCTTTACCGTCAACGCTTAGCTTTTCAGTTACATAGTCATTGCCAAACACAATCTTTTGTTTTCTAGCACGACCTATAAAATCAACTTTGTAGGTTTGTTGCAACTCGGTTCTTAATGTCTGCATGGCAGTTTGCCACGCTTCATCTAACTGCTTGTGATAAAGTAAGCTGATCAGTACTTCACCGCTCAGCGTAGTGAGATAGTCGATCTGAAACAGTTTACGACGCAATATTTCGTTGCCTTTCAGCTGATGTATCATCACCTGCATCATTTCATTGACAAGCAGCGCACCAGGATCAAAGCTATCAACACGGATCTTTTCTTTTGTTTGCTGGTCAAACATGATGTGAAACAGATCTTCACCCTCATGCCATACTCTAAATTCACAGCGCTGGCGGTAATGGCGAGTTGCAGACTCATACACTTCAAGTGCTGGTGCATTAAACTGTGCAAATTGTGTTGTGATACGCTCAGCTTTATCTGCTAACTGTTGCTCGTATGCTGAATCATCAATTTTTATTACTGCCATGCTAAAACCATCTATGTTGAATTAAGAGGCGCTATTTTAGGGAGCGTTGCTAATTTGTCCAGTCTAGCATCACTGATGCGTCTGGTTTGCTGTTTTTTTAATCATTATACTTTAGCTTTGCGCAAATATGCCGATAATCTAACTAATATATTGGAGGGCATACCATGAAAATCGGGCAATTAAATCAGTTGCTCAATCCAGCGATGCAGCATAAGCCTGGAAAGAGCAAAGGGATAGGACCAAACATCCAAATTAATTCAGACAGCTATGCGGGGAATAAATCTAAGCTAGCGGCTAAAATTCTTGATGATAAGCTAGCAGAAGCGTTGGGGATTGAGAAACCGACACAAGATAAAAAAGACAAGCCACTATTTGATTTTGAATCTATTGTCAAAAATGTACTCGATTTTGTTCAGGGTGCAGTGAAGAAAGCCAAAGTCGACGGCAAAAATGATGACGAATTGAAATCCATGCTCGATGGGGCACGTAAGGGCGTGTTACAGGGGATTGATGAAGCCAGCGAAGAGTTAAAAGGCATGGGCGCTTTCAATCCCGACATCGAAGATGGTATTGAAAAGTCACGAGAAGGGATTTTTAAAGGTTTAGATGATTTTGAAAAAGAGCTGTTTGAAGAAAAATCGCCAAAGGCATTAGCGATCAGTGCCGCACAGTTTGCGAGTCTCTCTAATCAGGCTGAATATGCATTTACAACTGCTGAAGGGGATGAAGTCGTTATTTCATTCTCCGATGCGTATTCTCAGGGAGCCGCTGCGAGTGTTGCACAAAAAGGTAATGATTATGGCATGGCATATGGCACTAAGTCCTCTCATGAGGTCAGTTTCTCAATTAAGGTAAATGGTGAGTTGAACGAAGAGGAGCAGCAGGCAATTAACGATATGATGGAAGATATCCGCAATGTCAGTGACTCTTTTTTCGGTGGCGAATACGATGAAGCTTTCGATTTGGCAAAGTCGCTTAGCTTAAACTCTGATCAGATCACTAATTTCACGATGGATCTAAGACAAAGTAAAACGTCAGCTGCGATTGCTCAATATCAGCAAGGCAATCCAATGAAGGAGTTAGAGAAGGCATTTATGCCACTCAATAAGCAGTTAGCAGATATGCAAGAACAAGCTAAGGGACTCAATGCCGATAAGGAGTTGCCAAACCTGCTTGCTTGGATGAATGAAGGTCGGTCGAGACTAAATGAGTTTCTGGATTATGCTAGTAGCTTTTTTAGTAAACTGAATGAACTAAATAAAGAGCAAGTAGAGCAAAAACAAACAAGCTAAGCCAGTTTATTTTCGCGAGGACTCATGGCAAACTTCATACTTCTTTGATTTGAGGTATGAAGTTTGTCGCATATTTTGGTTTTCGATTCAGGGATCGGTGGCACCAGTGTGCTGTCGCACTTAAAGGCATGTTTGCAGGGTGTTTCATTTAGTTATGTTATGGACAACGCTTTTCTCCCATATGGCCTTCAGCCTCAAGAGCTAATCAAATCACGTATCAAGGGGCTTATTTGTTGGCAACAGCAATGCTTGGGCAATGTTGATCTTATCGTTATTGCATGTAATACCGCTTCAACATACGCATTAGAAGAAGCCAGAAAACATACCCATATTCCAATTATAGGCGTTGTTCCCGCTGTTAAGCCTGCTGCGTCTAGTTCAAAGACCAAGCACATCGCACTATTGGCAACACCTGCAACGTCAAATAATGCTTATACGCATAAGCTCATCATGGATTTTACCTCAGGTTGTAAAGTTGAAACTCTGCATTCAACGGAGCTTGTAAGGATCGCTGAGTACTTTTATTGGCATAACGAGTTGGATAAAGATGCACTTTGCGCGGAAATAGCTCGGCTTAACATTCCTGCCACTGTTGATAGGCTAGTGTTGGGATGTACACATTTTCCTTTGATAGCTCACGATATCAAGAATTGCTTACAGAAGCATGTTGAGCTGGTTGATTCAGGCAAAGCAATAGCCAATCGCGCAGTGTCATTGCTGGGAAGTCAAATAGTAGTAGGGGAAAAGGTGCCGAGTGCATCGGAAGTACGTTTCTATGCAACGGCACCAGTAATAGGTAATAAAGAAGCAATCTCTATTATTAATTTAAATAAAGATTAATTAAGCGGGTGAGTGATCCATCTCACTTTCAGGCTTTTGCTTTGCTTCTCTTACTTTTAATGTACGCTGTTGAAATTCACGTTCATTGAGTTGAGTAATCGCCTTTTCTGCATCTTGCTTAGACATCTCAACAAAACCAAAACCACGTCGTTTGCCTGTGTTTTTATCCTTAAGTAGACGAACTGAAAATACTTGCCCTTGCTCTTCGAAAAGTTCGCGGACAACATGTTCGTTGGCTCGATATGGTAGATTACCTACATATAATGTAGTAGTTGATAAGTTTGATTGTTTTTCTTGTTGTGTATCACTTTTTAAAAACTGGCTTACTACACTACCGATGATAATACCTACGGCAAGCATAAGAGCAGCGTCGAGCTGTGTAGAGCTTAATGCAAGATCAACAATGAAAAAGCTCGCTACTGCAATAACCAAAGTGATCAAAATTACTTTATGATCAAAAGACTTCATATAAATATACCAATTAAAAGAAGGTTAAACATTAATTTAACAAATGAGTTAGCTATCTTAACGAGTTAATTAAACTTCGCAATAATTAATATAGTTCTGATAGTAAGATTTGTCCTTTTTTGCATGGTTTTTATACTAAAAAGCGGGGTTTGGTTAATGTTTGTTCGAACGATCAAAAAGATCGAAAAAAAGGGTTGCACTAAAATCGGATCGCCCTATAATGCGACCCCACTGACACGGGGCGCCACGCTGAAAAGCA
>NZ_JANHZS010000038.1:0-56094 GCF_041414765.1 Pseudoalteromonas sp. DY56-GL79
TTGTCCTTCGATCAACTGCTTGTAACTCATGGTAACTACTCTTGTTTTTTGGCGATTACAGAGTACCACCAACAGGCGGTTGATCTCTCCTCACCGATTAACCATGAGTGGTGCACTTATTATCTGAATTCGGATGTAATAAGAATCATTATAAAGACTACTCATATTCACCTCCCCACTCTCAATTTATAATAAGATTTATTATAATCGATAATTTTCCCTGATTTATAGAACTCTGCTTTTGGGTTCAGAAAATCAAGTTCACCATTATGATTCCTTTCTTGATTACATCTATCTAAAACACCTTTACACTCACTTATTTCAACTTTGTTTGCACACCCAGTTTTACTAGAAGGCTTAAAATTATTAAAAATTGGAGTTAGAGGTATTCGGAATTCTGCTACCTTTTGTAAAATATCCTCACTTATTGAGTTAAGCATACTTTGTATTTCATTGTTGGAACCCGTTACTTTTGGCACGCATTTTAAAACTTTAGTTCTAACTTTCACCAAAGCGGAAGCTACTTGCACATGATAAGCAGCTTGATTTGGTAAAGCATAAGTGTGATTATATCTATGTAATTGAACCCGTAATTGACATGCACCTTGCAATGTACTTGGTAAAAAAACTAAATTTTCAACTAAGTTAATGTTATAGCCTCGATGTACTAAAACATCACCAAGCTCACTGATCAGTACCCCTTTATTTGAAATCAGATGATGAGCCGCCATATGAATACCATTATGGAATGGATGATCTTTCTTGTGTTTAATATTTGCGATTAATCTATTTCTATACTTTTTGTCCTTATCAACCATCCCTTCAATTTGTTCTTCAATTTCTTCACTCATGAATCACTCCTTATTCATAATGAACGATGCCACGTAGACTGCGTGGTGTTGTGTGATCTGTTTTGCCACATAAGCGGCATCGTGTCTGTCGTTTTGTTGTTTGCTTTTTCGCAGTTAGCGTCGAGTTGGTTTTGCCTTTAAGTAGCAACCCACTTGAACGCGCGGTTGTAAGCTTTTTCCCTAAGTTTTTTAAGGTTGTAGTGCTGTCGTTAAAGTCTTCAAGCGTGCGGATAAAAGCGCTGATTGCCGCTTGTGCTTTTTTAACTTTTACTGATGTACTTGCGGCTCTGGCACCGTTGGCTGATAACTTGGCAGCAAGTGCTGTTACTCTTGCGGCTGTACCCGCTCCTAATGTAAGTAATGACGTTGCTAGTAACAGACAAACCTCTATCGCGACATAAGCGCCGCCTTTTCCGCCAATGTATGCATAAAAGTTAGGAGGCACAGCTTCCATAAAGAGGGAAGCGTAAGCAACATAAGTTAGTGCACTATCATGATCGTCTATGAGCGCCAACACTAAATAGAAATCAGGAGTGTTTTTTATACTAGCGGCTAATTCAGGGTCAATATCAACTAAAGTGGTATCAACAAATTGTTGTACTTTGGCGACCTCTCCTTTCGCAATATCATCAAGTAAGTTGGTAATTGCATGGCGATGCGTGTATAACGCACTTGCATAATGGCTTGTATTTTTAATTGCGTCTGCAGCGTCGTTAAGGTACTCAGTAGTATCATGATGTACATCGCGATAAGCCTGTTCGGCTGCATCTAATGCTCGCTGTGTATTGGCTTGATACCAGTTCCAACTGAGCAAGTCTTCACTGGCATCCTCTTCAATCCAATTGGACATTTCATTGGCACTTTGTCGCAATTGCTCAAAGCGCTCGCTAGCATAATCTGCGGTGGTATCATATGCGCTACCTGCGACGGACTTAATGGTTTTTCCTAAGTCAATCCATGTTTGTGCTTCGAACAAATCTGCTTGGTCTTCAAGCCACTTACTTCCACCTTGATACGCACCTTGCGCGCCATTAATTGCAATTGCAGCAAAACCATATTCGTCCCAATCAGATTGAAATCCACTCATATTCGATACGGTATCTCGATATGCACCATCAAGCTGCATTTGTAATGATGATTTGAGGTTATTGATTTCCGCTTCTAGCGCTTCGTTACGAGCAACTTCTACAGTGACTTGCCCCTCTTGTGGTAAGTCGCTTTTTACCACAACTCCAGCCTCATTCGCCGTTGACTCTGCTCGTTCAAGTGCATTTGCATCTGTGCTTTTATCACCACTTGAATTGAGTTTAAGTTTTCCGTGGATAAGTGTATTACCTAAATGAATATTGACTTGTTCAAGGGGAAGCGCGGTCTGCCATTCATCATCGTAATACGCCCTCACTTTTATCCATGCGGCACTTGACTTAACACCGAGTACTTCAACGTCAATACTATGATTGGCTGAACCTGCGCTCGCGGTAAGAATATAAACGCCGGGATCGAGTTTAAGTCGAGTGTCCCAAAAGTGTAATTGATCTGGTGGTAGTTTTGGTACATCAAGCACTGCGCTTCCCTTGCTTGGACCTTGCCACTGCAACCTTACCGCGCGGGCATTACTTACCGAGCCACCCACTTTAGTATCCCAACCACTCGGTACCCGTAAACGGTCACCAGCCTTTGGGGGATTGTTGCGATTGACATGGTCGTTGTAACCATAAATCAGCTTAGGATCGGGCCTACCCGCATATTGGTTAGCGACGGACTCTATGGTATCTCCAGCACGAAACATGTGATCGCTAAAACGCATATAAACTTGTTGGGAGCGTTTTAGTTCCACTTTGGAATTGTTATTTGGATTAGAAATAAAAACTGTTGGCTCGAGTACCACTTCAGATTGTATTGCTTTGCTGCCACCAAGTAAGGCGCGATTAATTTCAGCTTGGCTAAGTCCTCGAGGCATATCTGCTTGCACCAAGCTATTAAAATCTTGCGCACTGCGATTTCCTCCCCCATAGCTTGTCGGTTTATCTTTTACATCAAGTGATTGATATGGCACAAAGGCATATCTCTCACCACTGTGGTGACTAAAGCTAGAGTAATTTACTCGCTGCCAGCGCTTGCTTGCAAGTATCCAAAATTGAGCCTGAGAGTGATATCTAAAAAGCGGTGCTTGTCATGCTCCAAATACGACCATGAAGCACATGCATGATTTCAATAGGAAGCTTTCGTCTTTGAATGGAGGACATTGCTGTTGCAGCAAGAAGTTGTACTTCACTTGGCGCGTCATGCTCCGTGCTATTCGTGGTGCTTTCCTGATTATCACCTAAGTGCGAGATGAGATCATCAAATGCCATTTTTAGTCCTTTAATAGCGTTATGAAATGAGAGGTTAGTATTTAATCTGAGCCTCGGATAATTAGTGTCTTCTTCCAGCTGGTTTCAGCCTGCACTATTGCCTACCGAATAAGCACTTAAGCCGCGATTTATTGCGAGCAAATATTGTCCACATTTAATTTAAATGTAGGCTGAATATCTTACAAATTTCAGACATTAAAAAAGGCGCTTGCGCGCCTTTTTTAATACCTTAATTTACCGCTGATTATTCAGTTTCTGGTAAATTGCGACCGTAGAACACTTCCTGAATTTCACGATTCAGCTTAAGACGAATTTCTTCCTCTTCGTCTGCGTCTAAATCATCAGTACTAATTCCAAATAGATATGCATTTAGGTCTGTTTCCTTAAGCATCATCTTAGTATGGAATAGGTTCTCTTGATACACGTTTACGTCTACCATGTGGTATGCGTCTTTAGTATCTTCCGTCATGTAATTCTGGATCGAGTGAATTGCGTGGTCGATATAGTGTTTAACACCATTAACGTCACGAGTAAATCCACGAACACGATAGTCAATCGTCACCACATCTGACTCTAAAGAGTGAATTAAGAAGTTAAGCGCTTTAAGTGGCGAAATAATACCACACGTTGAAACTTCGATATCAGCTCTAAAAGTACAAATGCCATCATCAGGGTGTGCTTCAGGATAAGTATGAACACAGATGTGACTCTTATCTAAGTGTGCTACCACTGACTCAGGAAGTGGACCTGGTGCTTCATTACTATCAAAAGTCTGTTGATCAACAGGCTCTTCTGATACTAATATCGTCACACTCGCCCCTTGTGGTTCATAATCTTGACGTGCGATATTCAGTACGTTTGCACCGATGATATCCGTTACGTCTTTTAGAATATCCGTCAAACGATCAGCACTGTACTGCTCATCGATATATTCTAGATATTCTTTACGTTGCTGCTCGGTCTTGGCGTAGCAAATATCGTAAATGCTAAAGCTTAAACTCTTAGTTAAGTTGTTAAAGCCATGGAGTTTAATTTTATCAAAGGGCTTGTTCACGATAGACCCACCTTAATACAAAAAATCTGCGCTGCAGAAACAAAAGTTCGCGGATTTTATACGAAAATAGCGCTATGAAAAAGCGTTATTTTTCGTCAATTTCAACCACTTCATGGCTATGCGTAATTTCTACTGCTTTTTCAAGCATTAATGCCACTGAACAATACTTTTCAGCGGATAAACTTACAGCTCTTTCTAGGTGTTTTTCAGAGACATTACGCCCTTTCACCACGAAGTGTAAATTGATCTTGGTAAAAACCCTAGGTGCGCTTTCTGCGCGCTCTGCGGTTAATTTTACTTCCACGTCGGTAACATCCTGACGCGCCTTTTGTAGAATGCTGACTACATCGACTGACGAACAACATCCCGCTGACATTAATACCATCTCCATTGGACTTGGCGCTGCACTGTCAGAACCGGCATCAAATACCACATTATGTCCCGACGCAGAGCGACCGATAAAGGTATCTCCTTCAACCCATTTTACGCTAGCTAACATAGTTATCCTCTATAAAGCATAACACCGCCAAATGGCGGTGTATCTTAAACCTAGAATTGCCTCTAAGTGTGTTTTCTACACTGTCGATAGTGATTGTGCCAAGCTATACAGCAGAATCAAACAGGTTTTTGACCAAACCTGCGAATTCTTCGATAAATTCTTTTTGTTCTACGGTGACACGTCTATCAACAACACTTGATAGCACTTCTTGTAAGTCGTACACAATGCCATCTACCTCACGCACAATCATGCTGCGCTGCTCTGTAGATAACTCTTTGTGCTGCTCGCATATACGGATAACGTTTTCAGCGATCACATCTTCGATTAATTCCATGACTGTTGGAGCCCCTGGTTCAACCGTCCCAGACTTCTCAAACAAGGCTAAGTTTTGCGTCAAATACATGACTAAATCATCGTACCCTTGTTTATCTAAAACCATACTTTGCTCACCCGAACCTATCAAAGACATCTCCTATTGATTTAAGCAGAAAGTTTTTTCGATTGCTACTTTTGTAGTCAACTAGACACAAAAAAGCAGCCGAAGCTGCTTTTCTTATCTATTTTTATTGAGTAAACCTCAATATTGGCATTTTAATCCAAAGATAAACCTGGGCTCAAGCTAGAAGGTAAAGTTACCTTTTCTAGTTCCACAGAAGCCACTGGGTATGCACAGTAATCTGCCGCGTAGTATGCACTTGCACGATGGTTACCTGATGCACCGATACCACCAAACGGAGCTGCACTTGAAGCGCCAGTGATTGGGCGGTTCCAGTTTACGATACCTGCGCGAATACGACGTAAGAAACGATCGTAGTCAGCTTCGTTGTCGCCAAGCAGACCTGCTGATAAGCCAAAGCTTGTCTCGTTCGCTTTTTCGATAGCAGCGTCAAAGTCTGTGTAACGGAATATTTTTAACAGCGGACCGAAGTGCTCTTCATCAGGGAAGTCTGCAATGTTAGTACATTCGATGATCCCAGGCGTCACAAAGCCAGTGCCTTCTGTGTGTGTCAGCTCGATAAGCGACTCACCACCGAGCTCAACAAGCTGTTGCTGTGCTTTTACCATACCAGCGGCGGCAGCATTTGAGATCATTGAACCCATAAACGGTTGATCTGCATCGTCAAAGTTACCCACTTTAATCGCTTTAGTTGCTTTGATCAGTTGCTCAAGGATTGTGTCACCTTGTTCACCAGCAGGAAGGAATAGTTTACGAGCACAAGTACAACGTTGACCACTTGAGATAAACGCAGATTGAATAATGTCATGTACTGCCGCTTTGGTATCCGCTACGTCTTTTACGATAAGTGGGTTATTACCACCCATTTCAAGCGCTAGGATCTTACCCGGTTGACCTGCATATTGCTCATGTAGCAAGTGACCCGTACGAGATGAGCCTGTAAAGAATAAGCCGTCAATGCCCGCATGTGACGCAAGTGCTTTACCTGTTTCAACTTCACCCTGAACTAGGTTAATCACGCCAGCAGGAAGACCCGCTTGTTGCCAGTATTTAAGCGTTAGCTCAGCAACATATGGCGTTAGTTCAGATGGCTTAAAGATAACCGTGTTACCAGCAAGTAGCGCAGGTACGATGTGGCCATTAGGTAAGTGACCTGGGAAGTTATATGGGCCAAATACAGCAACTACACCATGTGCCTTGTGACGGATCACGGCACGGCCAACTGGCATTGGATTTTCAACAACGCCTGTACGCTCTTGATAGGCTTTTTCAGAAATCGCGATTTTACCTACCATAGCACCCGCTTCTGTACGAGTTTCCCAAAGTGGCTTACCCGTTTCTTTAGCAATTGCGATAGCCAGCTCTTCGCTATTTTCTTTTAGTACTTCAGCGAAACGCTTAACAATTTCTAGACGCGCTTCAAAGCTCATGTCGCTCCATGCATAAAAAGCTTCACGAGCCGCTTTTACTGCGCCATCAACTTGCTCAGCAGTAGCTGCGTTTGCGCTCCAAATAACCTCGTTGTTTGCTGGGTTTACAGAGCTAAAGCTTGCGCCTTGTCCTGCAATCCACTCACCATTTATTAGTTGTGCTGCATGTGTTGTCATAATCTGTTCCCAATCTTAAATCTTTACTAGGCTTACTTGATCGCCTTCTTCAACTTTTAGCGCCGCGGCAACATGTGGAGCAAGCGTTACTTCATTGCTATCAGTCAGGGCTAACTCGATTACCGCCGCGCGATAATCAACAAGTTTACCATTTGCGACCATAACAGGGAATCCACCGTTGCTTTCGCCTATTTTCACAGTACGAGTTTCACTATTGCGAACCGTGCGGATATTCCCCACTTTTGCTTCTACCGTTGGACCTGCGTCGAAGATATCAACATAACCATTAAATGTGAAACCTTCGCTTTTTAGTAGCTCAATTGCAGGACGCGTATTGTCGTGAACTTCACCAATCACCGCTTGTGCTTCTTTACTAAGCAGGTTTACGTAGATTGGGTACTTAGGCATTAATTCAGCAATAAAGACCTTTTGGCCAATCCCCGTTAGATAATCCGCAGTCGGGAAATCCATCGAGAAGAAGTGCTCTTCAAGCCATTGCCAGAACGGACTTTCGCCTTGCTCGTTAGAAACACCGCGCATTTCCGCGATAACGGTTTCAGCAAAACGATCACGATGTTGATTGATAAACATAAAGCGAGAGCGAGACAGCAGTTTGCCGTTTGCACCTTTGCGATAGCCATCTTTTAAAAACAGAGTGCATAATTCCGTCGCGCCAGTGTAGTCATTACATAGCGTTAAAATATCCACTGCTTTATAAACATCGAGTGTGCGTGAAGAGTGGATCACTTTGCTTAGGTGATAATGATAAAACGCATCATCTAAACCAACCGCAGCTTCGATACCGCTGGTACCAACCACCTCGCCTGTTTCAGTATCTTCTAATACAAATAAATAGCCTTCATCAAAAGGCTTGTCAGCTTGCTTGCCAAAGGAAGCAACTGAGCGTGCAATCTTCTTCTGTAATAGCTCTTCGTTTACAGGCAAAGAGGTAAAACCATGACCTGATTCGTGAGCAATGTTTAAAAGCGCTGGATAATCGCTTTCTTGGATTGGGCGAAGGATCATCATGAGCCCGCTTACTCCTCAAAAATGTGGATAACAACAAGGCCACCAAAAGGTGACCTTGCAACCAGTATTAAGCGTTGTTAGCAACTACCGCAGCAACGGCTTTTTCAAAACGTGCCATCCCTTCGCGGATGTCAGCTTCTGGAATAACAAGAGATGGAGTGAAACGCACTACGTTTGCACCTGCAACCAGTGACATCACGCCTTGCTTGATACCTTCAACCAAGAATTCTTTTGCTTTGCCTTCGTACTTTGCAGTGACTACACCACCAAGCAATAGACCTTTACCACGTACTTCGGTGAATACGTTGTACTTTTCGTTGATGTCGTTTAGTAGCTCACGGAACAGCTGCTCTTTTGCTTTTACGCCATCAAGTACAGCTGTTGTGTTTACTGTGTCAAATGCCGCTTCTGCAACCGCACACGCCAGCGGGTTACCGCCGTATGTAGAACCATGAGTACCTACTTTTAGGTGCGCAGCAATCTCTGTTGTTGTGATCATCGCGCCGATAGGGAAACCACCGCCAAGCGCTTTAGCCGTTGTTAAAATATCAGGGGTTACGTTTAAACCTTGGTATGCATACAAATCACCTGTACGACCAACACCAGTTTGCACTTCATCAAAAATAAGTAGCGCATTGTGCTTGTCACACAGCTCGCGAACACCTTTTACAAACTCAGCAGTTGGTGAAATGATGCCACCTTCACCTTGTAGCGGCTCCATCATCACGGCACAAGTGTTGTCTGAGATAAGCGCTTCAAATGCCGCTAAATCGTTATAGTCTGTATGAACAATGTCGCCCGGCTTTGGACCAAAACCATCAGAGTATGCAGCTTGACCACCTACGGTCACAGTGAAGAAAGTACGGCCGTGGAAACCTTTATTGAAAGAGATGATTTGCGACTTTTCAGCACCAAACTTATCTAGTGCCCAACGACGTGCTAGTTTAAGCGCCGCTTCGTTCGCTTCTGCACCTGAGTTTGCAAAGTAGACTTTCTCTGCGAACGTCGCATCAGTTAGCTTTTTCGCTAAACGTAGTGCAGGCTCATTGGTCATCACGTTAGACAGATGCCAAATTTTCTCGCCTTGCTCTTTAAGCGCGCCCACCAAAGCTGGGTGACAATGACCTAGACAGTTAACTGCGATACCACCAGCAAAGTCGATGTACTCACGACCTTCCTGATCCCATACTCGAGAACCTTCACCTTTCACTGGAATTACCGCTGAAGGTGCGTAGTTAGGTACCATTACGTCGTCAAACAATTCACGATTGATAGTCATTTTATTTCCTCATATTTGGTGAGTGAAAGTGCAAACAAGAAGTCATTTCCTTTTGGAGGTCGGCGCGTTGCCGCCACTTGATAGGATATTTATTCACACCAATTCGGTGCTATGTATTTTGACCCGCCCCTTGATGGCACAAAATTCATACGCTCATTATTCCAGAAAAAGCGCCATTTGTCTCACTTATACCACGTTCTCAGCCCTTAGTATTCAAGGGTTTAACATATATTCTCAACTCAAGTGAATAACTATCTAGGGCAGATATTTAGGGCAAAGCAAGCGCCGTGCAGCCTTGCACAGATCATTTAAGATTAGGTTTTGAATGAATAGTCGCAAAAAAAATTTCAATTTTTTTTACAAAATCGTCAACTGCAGGTTATGGAACGCACATTTTGCCAATTGCTGACGCATTTCCTCGGTAAGTTCTAAATGATTGAGCAAAATCTCAGCTTCATCGTCTTCAATCAACTGACTATCTTTTAAAACAAGCAGTTGTGCGTAGCCATAGGCTTTTTGCATCACTTGCGTCAGTGGTAATGGGTCGGCAATGTTTTTATGCGAGTTTGGTAGATAAGTTTGCGCATACTCTTCCATGACAGCATTAAAGGGTAAATAACGTAACTCCATTTTTTCAATTAACTTACGTGAAATCTCTGCCGAATGTTCAATCAACAAATTACGTAAAAATAACGGATCAGGAGACAACTCCATTAATGCGGTGTGTAGATCTTTTTGCTTTTTGTCTCGTGCTATTTGCACCTTGGCTTGCCACACCTTTTCGAAGGTGCGTAAATAAAGACGGATCAAGGCCACTTTTCCAAGCTCTAACAACATGCCTAAAGTAAACGCATGCTGTTCTTTTACCCCAAAAAATGGTGCCAGCTCTTTTGCCGCAATGGCCGTACTCATACTCAATTCGCGTAATTTACGTTTCATCAGAGTAAACGGCTCTGTTGCATGCGGCATCCAATGTCTCACCGCCATTGTCGGGATCACCATTTGCAAGTTCTCAAGGCCTAAATACCTTAATGCTAATGCTGGCGTGTCGACCTTAATGGACGTGCCTTTACTGTTTTTTTTGCGATACTGTGGCAAGTTGACAAGCGAAACCAGCTCGCGACCCAGCCAACTTAAGTCATTGACCAAAGGCTCTAAACGTCCAACTGAAGCTGAGCGCACAGCAAGAATATCTAAAATCGCAGGAACGGAGTCTTGAATGCCAATGACTTCATGATAGATATTATCAAGGTCATGCAGTTGCTTTGTGATAGCTTCTTCGATAACGGAATGTAGATGCTTACTCGCTTTGGCAATGTATTTGTGATGACTTGTGCTGCTTTCTTGGCGTTTTGCAGCCGCAGCAATTTCCACCTCTAGCATAGTGCGCTGTGCGATATTCTCACCGTAGCTAATATCAAATGTATGGATATAGCCTATTTGCTTCTGCGCAAAGTTGAGGCTGATAAGAAGGTCATGGGCACGCTCGGATAGCGCTTGTGCCATTCTAATTTGCTTATTTTCTTGCGTCATGCATGCTACTTATCTAAAGGAAAAACACTGAGTTAAGCACTCAACAGAATCGTCTTACTGATTAACATTATACCAGTAAAAGCAATATTATGATTTGATATTGCGCACAATAGAATCAAAAAGTTATGTATCAAAAGCCAGTCTAACCAACAAAAGCGCAGCGAATATGGATATATAACACCTAGGCGAAACTCTGTTGGTTTTGTTTAAACTTTAGAAGCGTTTTATAAAGTTATCAAGTAATGCTAAGCCGTGTTCAGTGAGGATAGCTTCTGGGTGAAATTGCACTCCTTCAAGTGCCCTATCGGATACTAAGAGTCCCATAATTTCATCACGTTCACCCTCTTGCGTCTGTGTCCAAGCCGTTACGGCTAGAGACTTTGGTAAGCTACTTTGCTCAACAACCAAAGAGTGATAGCGGCATACTTCGTATGGTGATGGCAGACCATGAAATACACCCATATTGTTATGGTGCACTTGAGACGTTTTCCCATGCATCACTTGTTTTGCGCGAATGATTTTACCACCTAAAGCTTGTGCAATAGTTTGATGACCAAGGCAAATGCCAAGAATAGGGATTTGTCCCTGTAGACGTTTTACGACTTCAAGCGAGATCCCCGCTTCATCAGGACTGCAAGGACCAGGAGATAGCACGACATACTTAGGATTAAGCTGTTTGATTTGTGAGGCGCTGATTTCATCATTTCGCTTTACCAACACGTCCACATCTAAGCGCTGAAAATACTGCACTAGGTTGTAGGTAAAGGAATCATAGTTATCAATCATCAACAGCATGTAGGTACCACTAAAAGAACCAAGCGGCCTATTCGCCACTAGGGTAAAGATCTTCGTTATAAGTCTATTTTATCACGAACTCAACAGGAGGGTTTTCTTATATCTCGTATCTACTTTAAGCCAAGGGGCGATAGGCCCTTGTAAAACAAAAAGACACCCTAAATGGTGTCTTTCTTTGTGTTTTACTAACCGCGAGGAATAAAACCGACGGCGTCATACACAGCTTTCAGTGTTTTTTCGGCACGAATACTTGCTTTTTCCGCACCTTTTTTCATGATCTCGTCCAGCAGAGTTTGATCTTCACGGATTTCTTTAAAGCGCGCTTGAATAGGCTCAAGCATATTCACTACCGCATCGGCAGTGTCTTTCTTCAAATGACCGTACATTTTGTCTTCGTACTCTGGCACTAACTCTTCAATTGAGCGTTTAGTTGCAACACTAAGTAGAGTCAGTAAGTTGGATACACCAGGTTTTTCAACACGATCAAAGTAAATGCGTGCTTGCTCATCTGAATCCGTTACCGCTTTTTTCAGCTTTTTCTCTATCTTCTTAGGCTCATCCAACAACATCACAAAACCATTTGGGTTTTCGTCTGATTTTGACATCTTCTTGCTCGGATCTTGCAAGCTCATAACACGAGCGCCAAACTCTGGAATATAAGGTTCTGGGATCTTAAAGACATCACCATACAAGTTGTTAAAACGCGTTGCGATATCGCGGGTCAACTCAAGGTGCTGCTTTTGGTCTTCACCAACCGGTACCTGATCCGCTTGATACAATAAAATATCAGCTGCTTGCAATACTGGATAGGCAAATAAGCCAACGTTTACGTTATTGGCGTGCTTTGCTGACTTATCTTTAAACTGCGTCATGCGGTTTAGTTCACCCATTTGTGCATAACAGTTCAGCACCCAACCTAGCTGTGCATGCTCAGGAACCTGTGATTGAACAAATAGTGACGATTTATCTGGGTCGATGCCGCAAGCGGTATATAGTGCTACACCATCTAATACGCGATCGCGTAGTTGCTGTGGCTCTTGGCGAACCGTAATGGCATGCAAGTCAACCAACATAAAGTAACAATCATGATCGTTTTGTAGTTTAAGCCACTGGTTAATGGCACCTACGTAATTGCCTATTGTCATACCACCGGTTGGCTGAATACCACTTAATACTACAGGTTTACTCATGTCGTTCCTTTATTTCTTCATTGAATTAACGTTGATTGATAATGGGAATAATATCTAAGAATCCATCACAAAGGTACTGTGGATTGAACTCTTTCAAATCGAATCCCTGATTATACCCATAATTTAGCGCAATCACAGGTATCTTAGCGCCCTGAGCGGCCAAAATATCGCTTTTAGAATCCCCAACCATGATTAACTTATCCGCTGGTATTCCAAGACGCTCGGCAGCCAGCAATAGCGGAGCTGGTGATGGCTTTTTGTCAGTGTCATCACCACAGACGATACAATCAAAATGCGATGTGAGATTTAATTTATCTAGCAACTTTAGCGTAAATGCACGATTTTTATTGGTCACGATGGCTTTTGGCACTGTGGCAAATGCAGATAACCCCGCCTCAACATGCGGATATAAACCTGCATACTGACCAACTAATTCATCATAATGCACTTTAAAACGCTCAATGGCGGTGTGCGCTAAACTTTCGGATAAGTCTTCGCTAACTTCATGGCTACCGCTTAGACCTCTTTTTACTAACATATCGATGCCGTTACCTACCCATTCTCGCACCAGAGCATGACTAACAATCGGGTGAGCAAGCTCAGACAGCGTTAAATTGAGCGCCATATACATATCCTCGACGCTATCAACTAACGTGCCATCGAGGTCAAATAAAATACCCTCAAAACGCATTATTTTACCTTTGCTAATTCTTGACGCATGGCGTCTATTACCGCTTTGTAATCGGGTTGATTAAAGATAGCGGAACCCGCAACAAACATGTCTGCACCGGCAGCTGCGACTTCAGCAATGTTGTCTACTTTAATCCCCCCATCCACTTCAAGACGAATATCGCGACCGGAAGCATCAATGCGTGCTCTCGCTTCTTTTAATTTCTCAAGTGTATGTGGGATAAAACTTTGGCCACCAAAGCCCGGATTTACCGACATCAAGAGGATTTGATCAATTTTATCCATCACATGATCGAGATAATGCAGCGGCGTGCCCGGATTAAATACCAAGCCAGCTTTACAACCTGACTCTTTAATCAGCGCAAGACTTCTGTCTATATGCTCACTGGCCTCTGGGTGAAATGTAATAATGCTCGCCCCGGCTTTAGCAAACTCGGGAATTAGACTATCTACAGGCTTTATCATCAAGTGTACGTCGATAGGAGCGGTAATTCCGTAATTTCTTAATGCGTCACAAATCATTGGACCAAAAGTTAAATTTGGCACATAGTGATTATCCATTACATCGAAATGAACCACGTCGGCACCTGCTGTCAGTACCTTTTCAACATCTTCGCCTAACCTCGCAAAATCTGCGGATAGAATGGATGGTGCAATTAAAAAATCAGACATACTTTTCCCCTAAACGTAAGACCGCGATACTGTACCGTAAATTGCCCAAAATGTCTGCGATTTAAGGCGCTTTATGATTGTGCAATAAACGAACATTGTGTATCATTATGTGATATCTAACTTCTGGGGATAGGGTTATGGTTTCTAGATATAAAGCACGGATTGCTCTGCTTGGGACGGTATTAGCCGTGTCGGCAGGGGTATTTTCTTTCGACAATGATGAAAGTCTTGCCGCAAATTACTCCGCATGTACTTGTAGCACTGGCAATTTGAGCAGTCGAATAAATGCAGTGGAATGTCAGCAAGAAGCGCACACCAGTTGGGCTGCGTGGTTGACTGGCGGTAGTTCGAGTGGCCAATTCCATTATTTGGATTTGCTTGAGCTATTACTTGGCTCTAAAGACAATCAAAGCAGTAGTAAAGTTTCATCTCCTTACTAATACCAGTTGAGCCAATCAACTGGTAAGAGGTAAACACTATGGCTTCTTCCAATAGTAAATTCGCGTTAGTTCAAAGTGTCTGTGCAGCAATGTTTGGTGTGCAGAGTGGTCAAAAACAAGCATATGACTTTAACAAAAAGCATTTTTGGCCGTTTGCTTTTGCGGGCATCGTTTTTGTCGCCGCCTTTGTCATTGGCTTAATTTGGTTTGTAAATGGTGTGGTTTTGGCTTAGTCCTTTATGCCGCGCAAATTACGGACGGTGATATAACGCCATTAGTTCGTCAACTTTATTCCGCCCATTACCTTTAGGGCTAATTGTACGTTTCACCTTGATCACATCTAGCTTCGCTTGATTATAAATCTTTCGAGTCCACACTGTATCGTGATTGGAGATTAACACTGGCGTTTGCTTTTCAAAAGCCGCGGTTTCCGCAAGATTCGCCAGCTGTGCTTGATCGTCTAAGTTAAACCCACCTTTTGCATAGCTAGTAAATGACGCAGTTTTGCTCAAAGGTACATACGGAGGATCGCAATACACTACCGCATTCTTTGGCATGGTTTCAAATACTTGGCTGTAACTTTGACAGGTAAAAGTAGCCTGTTGAGCCTTTTCAGCAAACACATATAACTCGCGCTCTGGAAAGTAAGGCTTTTTGTATTTACCAAAAGGGACGTTAAAGATCCCTTTGAGGTTATAACGACATAAACCATTGTAGCCATGGCGATTCATATATAGAAATAGAATCGCACGCTCATACACATCAATGCTTTCGTTAAACTGTTGTCGATACGCGTAATAAGCATCTGGGTGGTTATTTAACTCGACGAATAGCCTTTTAGCATCACTGATAAATTCATCAGGAATACGCTTCAACTCTTTATACAGGTTGATAAGATCAGCGTTAATGTCATTTAAGACATAATGCTTA
The DNA here is from genome assembly GCF_041414765.1 of Pseudoalteromonas sp. DY56-GL79. Classification (NCBI taxonomy): domain Bacteria; kingdom Pseudomonadati; phylum Pseudomonadota; class Gammaproteobacteria; order Alteromonadales; family Pseudoalteromonadaceae; genus Pseudoalteromonas; species Pseudoalteromonas sp. DY56-GL79. The sequence continues at coordinate 15,381 of NZ_JANHZS010000038.1, forward strand.
AACTGAGTGTTAAGGAACACAGATCCCGCTCCAACAAAAGGTTCTACTAGCGTGTCGGCTTCATTACTTGCTGCTTGTAGGCGCTTAGAAATATCTTCTACTAAGCTGTATTTTCCGCCTGCCCATTTTAAGAAGGCTCTAGTCTTTTGTTGCATGCTCGTTCTATGTCGTGAGTGGTTGCGCGATTTTACACTAAATGTGGCTAATTACCGAGAGACTGAGTAATTTCTTGTTTAATTTTACTCATTCTCTTAAAAAATGGCTGACCTTTTCGTAGCGCCTCAGGCAATACCGCCTTTGCTTGCTTCGCTGAGGCCAAACTCTCATAAGCATCAGTAGTAACTACAAACCAAGTTCGGCCGTTTCTTAAGACAGTAAACTGCTGTGTCACTACCTCGTTATGCTCCGCCATAAACCCAGCCGCAATCTCACTTTCTGTCACCGCAAGTAACTGGATAACCCATTCATCATCTGAACGACTGAGATACCAAGGGTTTCCCGTCAATGGTTCAGGCTCTGCGTACTGAGGCTCTTTTACCGGCGATAAAGTGGCCGGAGTACTATCAACATTGGCTTCTTCAGCTGCATTCGCTTGCTCTGATAGCGCGTTATTGTTGTTTGTAGTATCTTCTTTTGTTTCGGTTAGTGCAGATAAAATACTGCCAACAGGCGCAGTTTCGACTTGCGTTGGCGCTTCGGCTGGCAACTCTGGTTGTACGTTGTTTTCAACTTCAACTTTTTCAACTGTAGTAATTGGCGCTTCAAACACAGCTTGCGCATCAATAGCAGTAGCGACGGCTTCTTCATTATCTTGAGTTGGCGTCCAGTATCGTTTTAATTCTTGCTTATACACTAAAGCAACCATTAACGCGGTCAGTATCAAACAAAGCGCAATGACATACCATTGCCATTGTGATTTGCTACTCACTTTTGAACTTTGTTCACGTAAATTCAGACTCTGTTGCTGCGGCTGCCAAGAAAGTAATACACTCGGATTACCTCGAGCTTCAGCTACAAACGTATTAAAAATAGGATCTTCATCAGGTGGTAAGTCTTTGTAAAACATGCTCATCAAACGCTTACTCTCGAGCATGGATAAAGGCTCGATATGAATATCCAAACTTTCAGGGATCAGCTGAGGCTGCTGCGCCGTAGCGAGTATGTAAATTATTTCGCGAGAAGATTTTGCGAGCTTTTGTAGTTGTTCCGCAAGCTCTTGGGTTAAATGCCTAACGTTGTCTAAAACCCATAAGCATGGTCCACAAGCTTGTTCATCGTGGAGCAACATGAAGTTTTCACTTAGAGATAACTTCTGATCAATGAGAGGACTGCGAAAGCTATGCTCAAGCAGCTGCCTCACCACATCAAACTCTTGAGTACTGGCTGTCAGCTTTACAAACGCTTTGTTAAAGTCTGGATATTTATCGGTAAGAAACGATTCTGCAAGGTAGCTTTTACCAAGACCTGAAGAGCCGACTAAGGTTATCAGGTTTTGGCCATAGTCGAATTGCATAGCAATTCTATCTACCAATGCAGCTCTGCTTGGTAAAATTTGCGACTGCATTTAACGACCTATTAGAGTTACCACGGTTTCATCGCTAACATCATCCACTAGCGCACATTGACCTAGTTGCGTTGGCAGAATAAAGCGAATTTTGCCTTGTTTGTTCTTTTTGTCTTTGCGCATATGTTGTAAAAACTGCGCTGCGCTCATCTCGCTAGGCGCTTCTGTCGGTAATTGATAAAGCGCAATAACGCGACGGATCTTTTCAACATCAGCAGTACTAAGCGCGCCGCGCTGGCAAGCAAGGTTTGCAGCTATCATCATTCCAGCAGCAACAGCCTCACCGTGCAACCAATTACCATAGCCCATTTGCGCTTCAATCGCATGGCCAAAGGTGTGACCCAAATTAAGTAATGCACGCAATCCAGCTTCGGTTTCGTCTTTGGCGACGATCTCAGCTTTTATTGCACAACACTTATAAATAACTTGTTGAAGGCTTTCAGCATCTAGTGCGCTGAGCTGAGGGTGCTGATCCGTTAATGTATCAAGAAAGGATGCATCATAGATCAACGCATATTTAATGACTTCAGCCATACCCGCAGCAAACTCTCTTGCAGGTAATGTACTTAAGGTCTTAGTGTCGATAAAAACCGCTTTTGGCTGATAGAAAGCACCAATCATGTTTTTACCTAACGGATGATTTACCGCAGTTTTACCACCAACTGACGAATCGACTTGTGACAACAAAGTCGTAGGGATCTGAATAAATGGAACACCACGCTGATAGCATGCCGCAACAAAACCAGTCAAATCGCCAACAACGCCGCCACCGAGGGCAATTAAACACGTATCTCTACCACAATTATGCTCAAGCAAAAAGGCAGAGATCTTTTCAAACCATTCTAGCGATTTGTATTGTTCACCGTCAGGGATAACAAAATGTAGCGGCTCTTGAGCGTCAAATATCGCTAACAGACTGTCTAAATATAAAGGTGCGATGGTGGTGTTGGTGATGATAACAGGACGACTTTGCCCAACATACTGCTTAAGTCGTCCTTCATCTGATAAGAGATGTTCACCGATGAAGATGGGATAGCTTCGCTCGTTTAAATCAACCTTTAATTCAAGCATGGCTTCCCTCCTACGGTGTTGTTATTAGAAATCTAATTTTTCAATAATTTGGTTTGCAACTACTTTAGCGCTTTGCTCATCCGTACGAACAACGTGATCTGCCACTTCTCTATATAGTGGTTCACGCTCATCGGCTAAGCGCTCTAGTACGTCACGTGAGTCTTCACTTGTTTGTAGTAATGGACGACGCTTATCACGCTGAGTACGAGCTACCTGTTTTTCGATCGGCGTTTCTAGGTAAACAACAATACCGCGCGCAGACAACTTGTTGCGCACTTCTTTGCTGATCACAGAGCCACCACCTGTCGCTAACACAATGCCTTGCATTTCTGTTAGGTCAGAGATGACGCTTTCCTCACGCTTGCGGAACCCCTCTTCGCCTTCAATATCGAACACCCAAGAAATATCGGCACCTGTGCGGCGCTCAATTTCCTGATCCGAATCGAAAAATTCAAGGTGTAATTGATCTGCAATGTGACGACCAATCGTGCTTTTACCAGCCCCCATCGGGCCTACTAGAAATATATTACGTTTCTCAGCCATATCTTTTTAGTACAAACGAACTCTAAAATTTGAAATAAAACCCCGCCTAACGACCTGGCCCCAAAATTAAGGAGGGGATTATCTCAGTAATCCGTGAACAATTTCAAGTCAAACCACGCAAAAAGCGTAATACTTTTACTGTCAACGGGCCTATAAACTGTCTTGAATGATCTTAGGCGTCACAAATATCAGCAATTCTCGCTTCTCATTAATATCACGAGAGTTCTTAAACAATAGACCTAAATATGGGATGTCGCCCAAAATTGGGATCTTACTTACTGCTGTTTTCACTTCTTGCTGATAGATACCACCCAGTACGATAGTTTGACCATTTTCGACCAGTACTTGTGTTTGGATCTCTTGGGTATTGATTGCCGTCGCCGGGCCATTTGGCGTTTGCACGGTATCACCTTTAGTGTCTTGTGTAATCACTAAGTCGAGAATTATTTTATTATCAGGTGTAATTTGCGGTGTCACCTCCAAGCTTAAAACCGCTTTTTTGAAACTCACCGTCGTTGCACCACTTGACGATGCCTCTACGTAAGGAATTTCTGTACCTTGCTCAATACGCGCCTTTTTCTGATTGGCCGTGGTGATACTTGGCGTCGCAATTATCTCGCCTTTGTTCTCTTGTTCCAAAGCTGACAACTCGAGATCAATCAGTGTGCCATCCGCCAATTTAGCAATGTGCATACCAATACTACCAGCAGGAACCCCTTTCACGCCTAAATTAACGTTCAAGCGATTTTCCAAAGACGGGATGTTACCATTGGACAAAGCATCAGCGCCTTCCAGCGTACCAGATATAGCATCGCTACCTTGCTGGTCGCTAAAGCCCCAGCGGACACCTAAGTCTTCTTGTACGGTATCATCCACAGTAACCATACGCGACTCAATACGCACCTGTTTTACTGGCACATCTAAGGTTTCCACCATCCGGCGCACACTTTCAATACTGCGCGAGGTATCTTTAATTAATAAAGTATTGGTACGTTTGTCAACGGACACACTACCACGATGGCTAATAATAGAGTTGATATCTGTTTTAAGTAAGTCTGCAAACTCTTCCGCTTTCGCGTAATTAAGTTGAATATACTCGCTATATAATGGCTCTAGCTCTTCCACTTGCTGACGCGCTTGTAATTCTTTGGCTTCTCTTGCTGCGAGTTCTTCTGATGGTGCAACCATCAAAATAGAGCCATCCATACGCTTATCTAGCCCTTTCACACGTAACACAACATCAAGCGCTTGATCCCAAGGTACACCGTCTAAACGCAGGGTTATATTGCCAGATACCGTGTCACTCGTTACCAGATTGAAGTTGTTTGTATCGGCGATGATCTGTAGTACGGAGCGAATTGGAATATCCTGAAAATTCAACGTGATTGGCTGACCTTTATACTCTTTTTTATCGCCAAAGGTTTTATTACCCTCGTCTTTTTCAACTGATAACGTAAAGATGTTATCAAGCTGCTGATAGGTAAACTTGAATGCCGCATTTGGCTCAATCACAATGCGGCTTTTATTGTCTTCTTTAAAGGTCTCGATACGAGATACCACAGTGCCAAAATCTAACACATCAAGTTCATATAACAGGTCTTCTGCAATATCAATATGGTGGAAGTCCGCAATGATTTTGCCACCGCGCTCTTGTACATCAATAGCAGCTTGATTGTGCTCTAAAAACGCTAATACCTTCGCCTCACCTTTCTCACCGCGACGAAAATCGATAGCTTGAATTTGGTTAATAAATGCGGTGACTTTTTGGCTTTGATCTTGTTCGGAGACAATCGGTTTGTTAGATACTTCCACTATCACAAGATTATTCTTAACCTCGGTTTTATATAGCTTCAGCTCATCCATGTTGATGGAAACGGCAAAACCGCCATCTCTGAGTTCACTGGTAATGCCTTGAATGCCAGCCTTGTTAATGCTCAATGCTTTTAAGCTTTCTTCAAACTCAGCCTGCTGGAAAAATAATTCGATACTAGCACTTTCACCAACAACTCGAACTTTTGGCTCTGTATTGAGTTTTTCGTCAAACACCAGTTGTAGCTGGGTTTCCCCTGTTGGCACAGGGTTATAGCGAATGTCATACAACATAGGAATGGCATGCGCTATTGACGAAAGGCCAACTAAGGCAACACCGAGCACGGAACGCCATAGTGTTCGAGTGCTTTTAATGGTTGATTTTATAACGTTATTGTTAGTATTCACTCGCGCCACCTTGTTCCGCTTCTAACATTTCCACTTTTGTTAGCCTTTCTTTCCAACATCCCGTTCCATCTGGGATCAATTCTAATAATTCTAAATGATCGGCATGCACACTTAGCACTTTGCCATGATATAAACCCATATATTCGCCACGTTTAACACGATATAACCCCTGCGTTGCCGCTTCGATTAGCGCCCAACGACCGTCAGATTTGGCGATAATGCCTTTCATACGCAGATTATCCAATGGAAACTTCTCTAACGGATAGCGATCTCTATCTGGATCTGGGTGTAAGCAGTTTTTAATTTGAACGAGTTTATTTTCAATCACTTCGGGCTGTGGCGCAACAAAAGGACTACGTAACTCTGAAGCGCTATACTTAAACGGTTCATAATTTTGCATTTCAGGTATAGGCTCGATTTTTGGCGTTGAGCTTGCCTTTACCTGATCAATAAATTCTTTTTGTTCTGCCGTACTATCATTACAACCTGAGATGAACATCAATGTGGTCACGCAGAGCATCAGTCGGATCATTTCTGACCTCCTTGCTCATAGCGATAAGTTTTTGCCACGACACTAAATACCAGCTCGCCATTTCCTGCATTTTCGATTCTAAAATCGTGTAGGCTGACTATTCGAGGTAACTCAGATACTTTACTCACAAACTGACCAAATTCATGATACTTACCAATCACCTCTAACTTAATCGGTAATTCGGTATAAAACTCTTTACGTACCTCTGGCATCCAGCCAATTTTTAGGAAGGTTAATCCGCTTGAAGTACCAACGTAAGTCAGATCATCAAGTAACCCTGGCGTTTCGTTGGAACTTGGCAGTCGTCTCAACAGCTCTGTAAATTGCGCTTCCATATCTATCATTTGCTGTTTATAAAGCTCTAGATTATTTGCTCTGGCGTATTTTATTCGGTAGCTCGTTCTTAGCTCCTGCTCCTTTTTAACCGCTTGGTCGTAGCGGTCAATTGAGCTTGAGACCATCAGGTTATAACCCAATAACATCATCAATAAAACCACGAGAATGGAACATAAAACTTTTACAGGAAAAGGCCAATGACCTATGTTGTCTAGCTCCAGCTCATTCCAATCGATTTCTTTTAAACTGTTTAAGTCAAAATTCATGCACTGTGCCTCCGCCCTATTTCGCTTTATCGGCTAAGTGGATGTCTTCATGAGACTTAACATAAAAATGCATGGTAAAATCACTCAGTAATTTTGAACTTTGCTCACCGGCTACTATACCTTGGATCACAGGTCGCTCTAATAAATAAGACGATTCAACTTGTCGTAGCATTTGTGATAAACGGTTGTTCGATTCACTTCGACCAATGACTTTGATCATATTGTCTTGCCGTTCAAGACTGGTGAGATAAACCCCAGCCGGAACCACTCGTGCTATTTCATCGATAATTTGCGTGCCGAGACTACGGTTGAGCTGTAACTCTTCAATAAGCCGAATGCGGCGCTGTAAGTTTTCTTTTTGCTTATTCAAGTCGTTAATAGCAACTATCCGGGAATCAAGTTGAGAGATCTCACTTTCGAGATAGCGGTTCTTAATTTCTTGCCCGGTTTTCAAGCCGTCATAGAAGCTGCCAAGCAAGTACATTAACAACAGACAAGCCGCGATGATCACCGCAATGATAGTCAAAAAGATTTGTTGCGACGCTTGCCTTTGCTGCTCGCGCCAAGGTAGCAAATTTATATGTGGCATGATGAGAAGCTCCTTAGTGCTAAGCCTGTCGCTAAGGCGAACTGCGCTTTATGCTTTTGCAGCACATGCCTATCTACTTTTGGTGCAATCTCCATGTCTGTAAACGGGTCTGCCACTATTGTGTGGATCCCAAGCTCATCAATAAGCAGTTTATCTAAGCCATCTACCAAAGCTGTTCCACCCGTCAACACGATGTAGTCAATATGATCTTTACCACTAGTCGTCATAAACATTTGCACTGCTCGACGAATTTGCTGCAGCATAGAAGTTTGAAAAGGAGCCAAGACTTCAAAGGTATAGTTTGGCGGTAAATCCCCCGTTGTTTTTGCCAGTTCTGCCTCATCGTAGGTTTTGTTGTAATAAGCAACAATACTGTTGGTATATTGCTCACCACCAAACACTTGGTCACGGGTATAAATCGTTTTCCCAGATTGAATAACGCTTATCAACGTAAGCACAGCGCCAATATCTATCATTGCTACGATTTTATCAAAGGCATCATTTGGCAGTTCAGGGTAAATGACATCCATGGCTCTACTTAGTGCGTAGTTTTCTACATCAACAACTTTCGCTTTGAAACCAGCTTCTTCCAATGCGCCTACCCGTGCTTGCACGCTTTCGGTACGAGCCGCAGAGAGCAGCACATTCATTTTTGACGGATCGGCTTCGTTTACTCCAATTTTTTCAAAATCTAGACTAACTTCATCTAACGGGTAAGGGATCAGGCTATCTGCTTCAATAGCTATCTGGGACTCAAGTTCAGCATCAGTTAATGACACATCCATAAAGATCACTTTTGTAATCACGGTCTGACCGGATACGGCAACTGCTGCATATTGCGTGAGCTTTGGAATGCGCCGCTTCATTTTAGTTATCGCGTTGCCGATCGCTTCAATGTCTTGAATGGCCCTTTCATTTACTGCTCCTTTCGGAATAGGTTCAATCGCAACGGCTTCTACTCGGTAGCTGGAACTTGTCTTCGACAGCAACACCGCTTTGACACAATGGGAACCGATATCGATCCCTATCATCAGAGGTGCTTGTTTTTTTAGTAGTTGGCTCAGCATGTGAAGCGCCTGTTTCCTTTTAAGACTGTGTACCATAAAAATTTAGCACACAAAAATATTAATCGTTTTTTAATCAAGATATACTAGCAGTGTCTACCTGTAATTGGGAGTCTAACTAGGGATAATTCCGTGAAATTATTGAAAAGATTTTTACAATTCGTTTTTGTTTGTACCCTTTTAGGCGTGTTGACACTTATCAGTCTTTATTATTATGTCAAATCTGACATACCAAGTGTAGAGGTTTTGAAAGATGTTCAACTACAAACACCCATGCAAGTCTTTACACGAGACGGAAAACTCATCAATCAGTTTGGTGAAAAGCGCAGGATCCCTGTACGTTTGCAGGATGTTCCACTCCCCATGCGCAAAGCATTCTTAGCGACAGAAGATAACCGTTTTTACGATCATTTCGGCATTGACCCGATAGGTATCGTCCGCTCCGCTTTAGTGCTTATCACCACAGGGCAAAAAAAGCAGGGAGCCAGTACGCTCACCATGCAACTTGCCAGAAACTTTTTCTTAACAAGAGAGAAAGCCTATATTCGTAAAGTGAAAGAAATCTTTATTGCGTTGCATATTGAGCAGCTATTAACGAAAGATGAAATTTTTGAGCTTTACTTAAACAAAATTGAACTGGGTAATCGCGCCTTTGGTATCGGTGCAGCAGCACAAGTCTACTACGGTCGCTCACTATCAGAATTAACTTTAGCAGAAATGGCAATGATTGCAGGCCTGCCAAAAGCGCCTTCTGCGTTAAATCCAATTCGTAACCCAGAGCGCGCGCAATTGCGCCGGAATGTTGTGCTCGGACGAATGCTTGCTGAAAAGTATATTTCCCGCGCAGAATATGATGAGGCGACACAAGCTCCCATCACAGCTAAATTCCATGGTGCCGAAATTGAGCTGTATGCACCTTACATTTCTGAAATGGTTCGCGCCTATATGGTCGAACGCTACGGTACTGATAAAGCCTATAACTCTGGCATGAAAGTTTACACCAGTGTGGAATCTGACATGCAACAGGCTGCTCAGCATGCATTAGTTGATAATTTACATGCCTACGATATGCGTCACGGCTTTAGAGGCGCAGAAGAAACCTATTGGCATGCTGAGACGGAATCGCCGCTCAGCCATGAAGACATTATTACTCGCCTTAAAAAGGTCAATGAAATTGGACCTTTAAAAGCCGCTGTGGTGCTAAACATTGCAGAAAAAGCGGCCGACCTGCTCTTAAAAACCGGTGAGCAAATTACATTGGAATGGTCAGGCTTAAGTTGGGCTAGACAATACATCAGTGAAACGCGTCAGAGCTTACCACCAAAAACAACCGCAGATATCCTCGCGCCGGGCATGCAAGTGTTTGTCCGCAAACAAGACGACGGCTGGATGTTAAGTCAGTTACCGCAGGCATCCAGTGCTCTTGTCTCACTCGACCCGCAGGATGGGCGTGTAAAGGCGATTGTGGGTGGCTATAGCTTTGAGCTTAGCCAATACAATCGTGCTACCCAAGCTAAGCGTCAAGTGGGTTCAAACATCAAACCCTTTATTTATTCATCCGCATTAGAAAATGGCTATACCCTAGCCACCATCCTTAATGATGCCCCGATTAATCATTGGGACAGAAGCGTTGGCGTGGCTTGGCGTCCAAAAAATAGCCCTGAAGTGTATAACGGCCCAATTCGTATTCGCCGAGCACTTGCACAATCGAAAAACGTGGTATCTGTTCGTTTGATCAAAGGTGTTGGCATAAATAAGGCTGCTGATCATCTGCTTAAATTTGGTTTCCAAGACGCTGATATAAATCGCAGTGAGTCATTGGCGCTTGGTAGTGCTGCACTGACTCCTATTGAAATGGCGCGCGGCATGGCCACTTTTGCCAACGGCGGTCACCTGATTGAGCCGTACTTTATCGATAAAATTACCGACTCATTCGGCACTGAGCTGGGTTCGGCAGAGCCATTATTGGTCTGCGACGAACAGCAGCTGGAAGAACAACCTGAGCGCTGTGCACCGCAAGTGATTTCGGAGCAAAACGCATTTCTGATTGCTGATGCACTTCATAGTGCAATCTGGGGTGGCGGTAGCTGGAAACATGACACGGGCTGGAGCGGCACAGGCTGGCGTGGTCAATGGTTAAAACGTCGTGATCTTGCTGGAAAAACGGGTACCACCAATGACTCGGTAGATACTTGGTTTACGGGCTTTAACCGTAATGTCCTCACCACCGTTTGGGTTGGCTTTGACGATGCGAGTAAATCCTTGGGTCGTGCGGCCTACAACGCTAACCTTGGTGATAACCAACTTGTTGGCGCAGAAGCAGGTGCGATTTCAGCACAACCTGCTTGGATAGACTTTATGCGTGAGGCACTTAAAGATGAGCCTTTGGCCCCGATAGAGCCACCTCCAGGGCTTATTTCAACTCGGATTGATTTAAAGACAGGGCTGTTGTCCCGTAAGAACGATTACACATCTCGGTTTGAATATTTCGAGCAAGGTACAGCCCCAACCAAATACGTATTAGATACGGATAGCAGCACACCGTTTGACGATACCGCGCCGCTACCCACTCACGAAGAGTTATTCTAGAATAAAAATGCCGATACAGATGTATCGGCATTTTTGTCTTATACCAGTTGTATTATATCTATTTTCTTAATAGAGCTATTTTAGATTTTGCGTTAGCCAGAATAAATCGGAATGTATTCCCGCTGCTGTCACTTCTTTGCCTGCTCCGGGGCCTTGGATCACCAGTGGGTTTTGTTCATACCATTTAGTGTGGATCACAAAAATATTATCACCCGGTGTTAAATTCGCGATTGCCGAGCCGTTTGGTACCTGTGCAATGCCTACTTTTGCAGACACTTTGCCATTGCTTGCAATTTCAAGCGCACCAGTATAGCGAAGCGCAGCGTCATTCGCTGTGGCCTTTGCATAGTGTGTCGCATAAAAGTCATCGAGTTGCTGGCGATTTTCTAAAAACGTTTGCCATGAACCCACACTCAAGGACTCAGGCATTAACGCCTCTAATTCAATATCGTCAAGCTCAAGTTCAATGCCTAACTCTCGTGCTAAGATCAAAAGCTTACGCTGCATATCTCGGCCAGATAGGTCTTCGCGTGGATCAGGCTCGGTAAAACCAAGCTCTTGCGCTCCAAGCACTAACTCAGAAAATGCTTCAGAGCCATCATAGCGACTACAAAGCCAAGATAAAGTGCCAGAAAAGACGCCTTCAATTCTCACCACTTCATCACCACTATTTTGCAGATCAGCCAACGCAAAGTTAATGGGTAGACCTGCGCCAACACTGGTGTTGTAACGCCATAACAGGTTACGCTCTTGCAACTGCTGACGCAGCTTGGAGTACCAACCTTGTTGTGCCGTGCCGGCATATTTATTGGCACTGATCAAATGGCAGTCATGTTCAACAAACTGCGGATATAACTCGCTGAAACGCTCGCTCGCAGTAATATCGACCACCACTTTATGCTCGTAATCTAGCTCTTTAATACGAGTGAATAGCTCTGTTTCATTGTATTCGATAGCCTCATTTTGCCATTGCTGTTGCCACGATGTTAAATTCAACCCGCTTGGACAAAACAACATTTGCTTAGAACGCAGTAAGCCAACCAACTTAAGATCAAAGTGCTCACTCAGCTTAGCGACTTGGTTTTTGCATTGTTCGATAAACACTTCACCCACATTGCCAACACCAGCCACAATCACAGCAAGCTCTCTGCCTTTATTGACCAAACGTTCGTGCAATATAGCAAGTAGATCGCTATCAATTGCTTGATCGGTTAACACTAAGCTGTAATGACGCTCTTGCAGCACAAAACGGGTGACAATCGCATGTTCATCCAATAGCTCCAGTGCCTGCTGATGTAAGCCAGCGACATCCTGACTTGGTGCAACAATAGCAAAGCCTTGAACTTGCGACTCAATAATATTGGCTCGCGAATCCAGCGCTTTGATCACAACATGGCTAAACTCAGATGGCACCAGTAAGTGTGCCTCTCCACCTTTAACAAAATGATGAATGCTATGCTGGATAAGCTGGCTTAGCTGTTTTACTTCACCACTTTTTAGCTGCTCAACGCGTAACAGGTCAAGTTGTCCAAAAGTGGTAATAAAGCGCTTCTCTTTGCTATAGCCTGCCTTTACTATCTCAGTGCCAAGCGCATCGGCATCAAAGCTGCTACGAACTTGTAGTTTTATATCGGTATCTTTAAGTGGAGACAGCGTTTTTGCATGTAATACAGGGTTACCCAATCGTGCGAGTAATTCAGCTTGGCCACGGCATACCTTAGTGTATTTTATGGCATTGGCGACTTTACGTGGATCAGTGCTGAATACACCAGTTGTATCCGTCCAAATTGATACTTGAGCCGCATCAAGATAACTTGCCAACAAAGTTGCGCTATAGTCACTGCCATTTCGGCCTAAAGTCACCGTTTCACCTTGTGCATTTGCGGCAATAAAACCGGTAACGATATAGATAGCGTGATCATCAATAGCGCGATAGCACGCTTCTTTGTTGTGGGCGTGGAGTAACACTCCCTCTTGTTGTACAAATAACGTACGAGCGTCGATAGCTTTGGCTTCAACACCTTGAGAGCTGAGGTAGTTTGCTAATATACGAGCTGACCATCGCTCTCCATGTGCAAGTAAACTCGCGTAGTGAAGTTGCTGCTCTTCTCGCCCTAAAGCGATTGCCTGCAGCTCATTGACGAGCTGTTTGAGTAACACACTGTGTTGTTCACCTACAAACAGAGCATCAATTAATTCTCGTTGATGATTTTCAACTTGTAATAAAACATCGTTGAATGCACGAACATCTTGCTGCTCAAAGCTTTGCCATAACTTCACTAGAGTATTCGTTGTTTTTCCTGCAGCAGAAACCACAACACTGTCACCTAGTTGACATTGCTCTAACACTATCTTGGCAACCGCCTGATAACGCTCTGGCGAGCTTAAACTCGAACCACCAAACTTATGTACTACTTTTGCCATTTACTCACCACAACGCTACTGTATGTGCAGGCGTTAACTTGAATGACTTAGCATCATCACTCGCCTGACTTTCATCAATACATGCAAATCCCGATTCCAGATCTGCAATGAGATCCTGTGCATCTTCAATGCCCACAGAAATACGAATTAACGTGTCGCCCACTCCCGCTTCTAAACGTGCTTGCGGATCCATACCTGCGTGTGTCATCGTCGCTGGATGGCAAATAAGACTCTCAACCCCACCTAAAGATTCTGCCAATGAAAAATGCGTTAGAGACGTTAAAAACTTCGCTGAAGTTTGCAGATCGCCTTTGATATCAAAGCTCACCATACCACCAAAACCGAGTTGTTGTTTTTTCGCAAGTTCGTGTTGAGGATGCGACTCAAGGCCTGGGTAATAAACTTGGCTAACATACGGGGACTTTTCTAAATACTCCGCAATCAGCTGGGCATTTTCTTGATGCTGGCGTAAACGCACGTTTAAGGTGCGCAGTCCACGTAAAGTAAGATAACTATCAAAAGGCGCGCCGGTAATACCGATATTATTCGCCCACCAAGCTAACTCATCACCCAACTCCTGCGTACGCGCGATCACCGCGCCCCCCACGACATCAGAATGGCCATTGATATATTTAGTAGTTGAATGCACGACTACGTCTACGCCAAAGGCAATGGGGTTTTGTAGTGCAGGAGACAAGAAGGTATTGTCGGCGGCGACCAAAGCCCCCACAGCGCGTGCTGCATTTACGACAGCTTCTATATCCGTTAGCCTTAATATTGGGTTACTTGGTGTTTCAATCCAAACTAATTTAGGTTTGATCTGCTGCAGCTGTGCAAGACTTTCAGGTTGCGTGAGATCCAACACGGCTAATTTGAGCAGTCCACGCTTAGCAAGCGATGTAAACAAGCGATAGCTACCACCGTAACAGTCATGTGGAATAACCAGCGTATCGTCATGGTTAAGTAGCTGAGTTACTAGGTGAACAGCAGCCATGCCAGTGGCGGTAATAATGCCACGAGCACCACCTTCAAGTTCAGTCAGTGCCTGTGCAAGCACATCACGATTAAAGTTACCACTGCGGCCATAATCGTAGTCGCGTTTGGTATCAAAATCGGCAAAAGAATAGGTGGTAGAAAGGTAAAGCGGTGGCACTACTGCCCCATGTGCTTTATCAGCTTCTATACCGTGACGCACTGCAACCGTCGATTTGTTAACTTGACTCATAAGGTCACCTAGATAGTTGGATGTTTAGACGTCTAAAAGGTTAGAACAACAGAAACTAGAAGTCAAAACATTTATACTGCTAAATGGCTAAATAACTAGTATTTGACTATCTTTTTTAAACCGATAAAATTTCGCCACTCTAGGCGTTGCTAATACGACTGAGTTATTGAAAACTATGGCAGAGATTCTTCTATCTCGCTATGGCGGATTAGTTTATTCATCTATTTGAATTTAGGATTTATCTTTAATTCGTAAAGTTATCCCTATATTCATGCGGTTGATGAATAATGTAGACCAGAACCCAGTCATATTGGCATTGATGTAACTGAGGCAAGTACACAATTATGGCAAAATGGAACGGTGAGTATATTCACCCATATGCAGAACACGGTAAGAAAGCAGAGCAAGTAAAAAAGATCACGGTGAGCATACCTCTGAATGTACTCAAAGTGCTAACTGATGAGCGTACACGTCGCCAAGTGAATAATTTACGTCATGCCACGAACAGTGAGCTTTTATGTGAGGCGTTTCTACACGCCTTCACAGGTCAGCCACTGCCGAGCGATGAAGACTTGAGAAAAGATAATCCAGAGCGTATTCCGTTAGAAGTAAGACAAATAATGGAAGAACGCGGTTTGGAGATCCCAGAAATAAACGAAGAGTGATAACTACTCTTTCTCTGTGGACATACAGACACAAAAAAAGCCTCAATCGAGGCTTTTTTCATTTGGATAATACCAATGGTATTATTCCATATATCCAGCTGGCATATCGATTTGTGCCACGCCTGATTCAATTGCAGCTACCGCTACCGCTTTTGCGATACGAGGTAACAAACGCGGATCCATTGGTTTTGGAATAATGTACTCAGGACCAAACTCAAGACTATCCACGTCAGCCGCTTTTAACACTTCAGCAGGCACAGGCTCTTTCGCAATCGTTCTAATTGCTTCAACCGCTGCAATCTTCATCTCATCATTGATAGCAGTCGCACGTACATCAAGCGCACCACGGAAGATAAACGGGAAACACAACACGTTATTTACTTGGTTTGGATAATCTGAGCGGCCAGTCGCCATGATCAAATCATTACGAGCACCGTGTGCAACTTCAGGACTGATCTCTGGATCTGGGTTAGAACAAGCAAATACCACGGGCTTGTCAGCCATTAGCTTTAGATCCTCAGCAGAAAGTAAGTCTGGGCCAGAAACACCAACAAATACGTCCGCATCCGCAATCACGTCTTGTAACGTACGCTTATCCGTGTTGTTTGCAAACAACTCTTTGTATTCATTTAGGTCATCACGACGAGTATGGATCACGCCTTTTCTGTCCAGCATATAGATGTGCTCACGTTGAGCACCGCATTTGATCAGTAATTCCATACAAGCGATAGCGGCTGCACCCGCGCCAAGACACACAATAATCGCATCATGAATATCTTTACCTTGGATTTCCAACGCATTCAGCATACCCGCAGCGGTTACAATTGCGGTGCCGTGCTGATCATCATGGAATACAGGAACGTCACAACGTTCGATTAGCGCGCGCTCAATTTCAAAGCACTCTGGCGCTTTAATATCTTCGAGGTTAATACCACCAAATGTGTCTGCGATATTTGCCACAGTATTGATGAAATCTTCGGTGGTGTTGTGCTTAACTTCGATATCGATTGAATCAAGACCCGCAAAACGCTTAAATAATAGCGCCTTACCTTCCATAACAGGCTTTGACGCCAAAGGACCTAAGTTACCCAAGCCAAGAATTGCCGTACCATTACTGATCACCGCAACCATATTTCCTTTACCCGTGTAACGGTATGCATTCGCCGGATCAGCCGCGATTTCACGTACTGGCTCTGCAACACCTGGGCTATATGCAAGTGCTAAGTCTTTTACGGTCTCGGCAGGTTTAGTGAGTTCAACACTGATTTTACCTGGAACGGGCTTCTCGTGATAATCTAGAGCTTGTTGACGAAAATCTGTCATGGCGCGATATTTTCCTACGAAGTTAATGTGAGAGTGTGGTAAACGTTCGCATTCTGAATGTTGGCAACCTAGCTAGCTGATTACAGCAACACACAGTGCGATTAACTATATGAGCGACGACATTCAACCACTCAACAAGCGTTTGTGCTTTGCTGTCGCGGTATGTCAATAGGACATATAGTTAATCGACCGTATTCACACAATACCGAGTTTTGCTCATTATTCAAGTAAAATCAGGTCTATCCACTAGCACGGTATTTTCTATACTTTTCCGAGAAGATAAGCTCAATTTTAAGAAATATTTCACAAACAATGTGACTAAAACTTAAAAAACAAGACGCTAAAACCAGCACAAAATGCAGAAAATTAGCACAGATGTACACTAACTATAAAAACAATAAGAAAATTGCAACTTAACCAATTTTAACGTCAAGATACCTACATTTAGTCGCAACATAATGACTTTAGTTTATATAAAGTGCTCATAGCTGATACTATTTACTATATGAGCTTTGATTATTTTCACAACTTAAGCTCGTAAATGTTGAATATTTATCTACTAAATAGAGTTTTTACTCTACCCAAGAGATCAGTAAAGTTTTGCTGCCAAACTGGCAAGTTTTCTATTTTAGAAGAATAAAAGACACAATGAAGGCGGGATGACTGGCGGTCTGTTGGTAAAAAACAGGATGTATAAATCGGGAAGGTATTTTCAAACCGGCACAAAAAAAGCACCCTAAGGTGCTTTTTTCGACTAGACCAACAAGATTACTTCTTGCTGCTAAGTGCACCGAAACGCTTGTTAAAGCGATCTACACGGCCACCTGTGTCAAGGATCTTCTGCTTACCAGTGTAAAACGGGTGACATGCAGAACATACGTCTAGGTGAATATCTTTACATAGCGTTGAACGAGTTTCGAACTTGTTACCGCAAGAGCACGATGCAGTGATCGTCTCGTAATTAGGGTGAATACCTTCTTTCATAGCAACCTCTAGTTAAGGCCGTATCGCTCTCCAAACCCGAAGTCTGGCACCATACGTAGTTATACAAAAATGTGGACGCGTATTTTAGTGCTTAACTGAACAATCTACAAGCAATATTTCAGAGTTTTTTATCACCGTCGCAGAGTACGTTTTCAATTCGTACTACCTTAGGTATATACTTCGTCACTGCGCTCACTTTATGGAATTGTAATACATGCTCATTCTTGAAGTAGCTTTAAAGCTGCCACTGCACCGAACATTCGACTATTTGCTAGCACCAACCATGCAAGTTGAAGCAGGAATGAGAGTCACCGTCAATTTCGCCAACCGTCGCTGCACAGCGATTGCGCTTGCTAAAAAAGACGACACCGATGTACCAAAAGAAAAACTCAAGCAAATTATTGAGGTGTTGGACGAGCACCCAGTCTTTAGCCAAGCACAACTTAGCTTCTTACACTTTGTCTCCCAGTATTACTGTCATCCAATTGGCGATACCTTATTCACAGCACTACCGGCAGTACTTAGAGATGGTGGAAGCCCAGATAAAACTCAGATCCCTGTCGTCAGATTAACGGAAAAAGGGCAGAAACTACCAACACTGCGAGCCAAAAAGCAACAAGCACTGCTTTCTCAATTATATGAAGGTGGCGCAATAAAATTAAGCGAACTAAAAGCGCTCGGATTTGCTAGCCAAACAATTAAAGCATTGGAAGAAAAAGCGCTTATCTCACAATCTATTGAGCATGATAGCGATTGGTCGCAAAATGAATTACAGCTAGGCGAAAAGCCACGCCTAAACGACCAGCAAGCGACTATTTGCAGCGCCGTCAATGCACAAGTCGGTTACCGTACCTTTTTAATCGAAGGTGTAACGGGAAGTGGTAAAACCGAAGTCTACTTACAGAGCCTTGAAAACATAATAAAAGCGGGTAAACAAGCACTGATCTTGGTGCCTGAAATTGGACTCACACCACAAACAGTCAACCGCTTCAAAAAGCGCTTTAATAACCTGCCCATCGATTTATGGCATTCAAATCTAACTGATAACGAGCGTCTACATACTTGGCGTCGCGCCGAAAAGGGTCTGAGCGCCTTGGTTATCGGTACTCGCTCGGCCATTTTTTTACCATTTCAAAATCTCGGCATGATCATCGTTGACGAAGAGCACGACAACTCGTTTAAACAGCAAGAAGGCCTGCGCTATCACGCCAGAGATCTCGCTGCGTTTCGAGCGCATCAGGCACACTGCCCTTTGCTTTTGGGAACAGCAACACCGGCATTAGAAACATTACACAAGGCCATTACCAACAAATATCAACTCGTCACACTGAGTAAGCGAGCGCAGACCCAGCACGATAACCAATTTCATCTTGTAGACATGAAAGGTCAGCCAGAACAAGGCGGGTTTTCACCAATGAGTTTACATTGGATGGAAAAAACACTCGCTCGCGGTAAGCAGGTTATGGTGTTTCTAAATCGTCGGGGTTTTGCACCAACATTGATGTGTCACGAATGCGGATGGCTTAATACCTGTAAACATTGCTCTACCAGCGCCACGTACCATAAAAATATGAACCGCTTGGTATGCCATCATTGTGGTGAACAGGACTTTGTACCGAGACAGTGTCCAGATTGCGGCAGCACCCAAATCATGCCTACAGGGCTTGGTACAGAACAACTCGAAGGCTTTTTAAGCGAACGCTTCACCGATATTCCCGTTACTCGCATTGACCGAGATTCTACGCGCCGTAAGGGCAGCCTTGAAAGCGCACTTGACGAAATTAATCAAGGTGGTGCGCGAATACTGGTCGGTACTCAAATGCTTGCCAAGGGCCACCATTTTGCCGATGTCAGTCTCGTGATTATCTTGGATGTGGACTCAGGACTTTACTCTTGCGACTTTAGAGCAACCGAGCAAATGGCGCAGCTTATTACGCAAGTTGCTGGGCGAGCCGGGCGCGCCGGTGAAGCGGGAACCGTGTTATTGCAAACGCATTTTCCAGAACATCCATTATTGCAAGATTTAATCAATAATGGTTATGGCGACTTCGCGCGGTATGCCTTACAAGAACGTGAAGAAGCTATGCTTCCCCCCTTCGCACACTTAGCTATCATCCGCGCCGAGGCAACAAATATAAATACAGTATTGCGCTTTTTGTCGGATTTGGTTCCAGCTACCCCCTATCCTGGTATACAATTGCTGGGTCCAATTCCAGCACCACTTGAACGAATAGCTGGAAAGTTCAGATATCAATTACATATACACGCACAACAACGCACTGTGCTGCGGGACTACCTTTCGCAACTTGCGCGCTATATTGCTACGCATGAGTCTGCCAATCGAGTACGCTGGAGCATAGATGTTGATCCAATGGATAGCTATTAAAATCAAATAACCTATGGCACAGCACGATTACATCAATAAGAAACCTAAAGGCAAGGGGAAAGACAAGCCAGAAAAATCGGCGAAATTTCCTGTTATTGCTGCTATTTTTGCATTTCTACTAATCGGAGGGTTTGCCTACGGTCTTTGGTTTATAAAAACCAATGCCGATCCTAAAGAAGTAGAGCAAGCCAAAAACCCGCATCCAGTTGCCGAGCAAAAGGTTAGTAAACCCAAGCCTCGCCCACCTGAGTTCATTGAAGAAATTAAAAATCATGAAATCAAGGTCGAAGTTAAAGAGATCGAGAGCAAAGGTCCTTATCAAATGCAGTGTGGTTCATTTAGAACCCATAGCCAAGCCGAAGCCATGAAAGCCAAAGTTGCGTTTGCAGGGTTAATCGCGGAGATCCGTCGTACCGAAGGGAGTAACGGTGTCTGGTATCGTGTCCGTCTTGGCCCCTACGATACCAAGCGTTTAGCGGAAAGCGATAAAAACAAATTGCAGCGCGTCGGGATATTTGGCTGTGGGATTTGGGGCTGGACTTGATTTTTATAAGTCCACCCATATTTCCTACTAATCTAGAGTTACACGGGCACAGGCCCAGATAAGGATTACTATGACTACCATCGTTAGTGTTCGTCGCGATGACAAAGTGGTTATCGGCGGTGATGGCCAAGTTTCGCTTGGTAACACAGTTATGAAAGGCAACGCGCGTAAAGTACGTCGTCTATACAATGGTAAAGTACTGGCAGGTTTCGCTGGCGGTACAGCTGATGCATTTACATTATTTGAACGCTTTGAAGCAAAGCTTGAGATGCACCAAGGCCATCTCACTAAAGCAGCCGTAGAAATGGCAAAAGACTGGCGTACCGACAGAGCATTAAGAAGGCTTGAAGCCCTACTTGCGGTAGCCGACGAAACCGCCTCGCTTATCATCACAGGTAATGGCGATGTGGTGCAGCCAGAGCATGACCTTATTGCTATCGGCAGTGGTGGTAACTTCGCACAGGCGGCTGCAACCGCACTACTTGAAAATACCGACTTAAGTGCGAAAGAAATCGTGGAAAAGAGCCTGAAGATCGCTGGCGATATCTGCGTATTTACCAATAATTTCCAAACTATCGAAGAATTGTAATAGGATTCGCCATGACAGCTATGACTCCAAGAGAGATTGTGCACGAGCTTGATCAACACATTATCGGTCAGGACAAAGCCAAAAAAGCCGTCGCGATTGCACTGCGCAACCGTTGGCGTCGTATGCAGCTTGATGAAGAGCTGCGTGCAGAAGTTACACCAAAGAATATTTTGATGATCGGCCCAACGGGTGTGGGTAAAACTGAGATTGCCCGCCGTCTAGCAAAGCTTGCTAACGCACCATTTATCAAAGTAGAAGCGACTAAGTTCACCGAAGTGGGTTATGTTGGTAAAGAAGTTGAGACCATCATCCGCGATCTAGTCGAAGTTTCTTTTAAGCTAACACGTGAACAACAAACCAAGAAATTCAAATTCCGCGCTGAAGAAGCCGCCGAAGAGCGTATTTTAGATGCACTTTTGCCACCAGCAAAAGACGCTTATGGTGAGTCTCAGCCAAATGAAAACTCGTCAACACGCCAAGTATTTCGTAAGAAGCTACGTGAAGGTCAGTTAGACGACAAAGAAATTGAGATCGACATCGCAGAAACGGCGCCTCATGTTGAGATCATGTCACCTCCTGGTATGGAAGAAATGACCAGCCAGCTACAGAGCATGTTCCAAAACATGTCGGGTGACAAGAAAAAGAACCGTAAGCTGAAAATTAAAGAAGCACTTAAGCTATTGATTGAAGAAGAAGCTGCAAAGCTTGTTAATCCAGAAGAGCTTAAAGAGCAAGCTATTGAGTCAGTTGAACAAAACGGTATCGTGTTCATTGATGAAATCGATAAAATTTGTAAGCGCGGAGAATCTTCTGGCCCAGATGTTAGCCGTGAAGGTGTACAACGCGACTTACTACCACTTATCGAAGGTTCAACCGTTAATACTAAACACGGCATGGTAAAAACCGACCACATTTTATTTATCGCGTCAGGTGCGTTCCAAATGGCCAAGCCGTCGGATTTAATCCCTGAACTACAAGGTCGTTTACCTATTCGCGTTGAACTAGAAGCACTAACTGCGGGTGATTTCAAACGTATTCTAACTGAGCCAAATGCATCTCTTACAGAGCAGCAACAAGCGCTACTGAAAACAGAAGACGTCACTATCGACTTTACCGATGACGCTATCACCAAACTGGCTGAAGCTGCATATCAGGTCAACGAGAAAACTGAAAACATCGGTGCGCGCCGCCTTCACACTGTGATGGAAAAGCTGATGGAAGAGATTTCATTCGATGCCAGTGAAAAGGCCGGTGATACCTTGACGATTGATGCCGCCTACGTTGAACAGCATTTAGACATGCTTGTTCAGGATGAAGATTTAAGCCGCTTCATTCTGTAAATTAAAATCAAAAGCGGAGCCTTGCTCCGCTTTTTGAGTTATACCAATTATGTATCAAGTCACCAAACTTCATTATCATACGCTCAGTAAAGTACTCGATGTTTATTTTGAGGACGGCCGCTGTTTTACGCTAAGTGCCGAATTCCTACGAACACATTCACCATCCGCCGAAGTGCAAGGGCATAGTCCGGCGCAAAAGCAACTCGTGCTAAACAAACAGAATGTCGCCATAAAGAAAATTGAACCCGTTGGTCACTATGCTGCACGCTTTGTTTTTGATGATGGCCACGACTCAGGGCTCTACAGCTGGCAATACTTATACACTATAGCTACACAACACGATGTGCTATGGCAGGAATATGTAAACGCGGTAGAAGAGTATAAAACCCAAAAGGACAGCGTACCTATCAAGTTTGTGCCTTAAATTTACTGTTGATAAGCAGCCTGATACGAAGATTTGACATTATCGACCAAGCTATCTAACACCTTTAAATTCATCTTATTGGGGAAGAAATCAGCTTGTGCCGCTAGTTTGTTACGCATCTTCATTAGTGTCACTCTATCTTCTTTTAAGAACGCAACGCTCGCAGCTATGTACTCTACCCAAAGAAACTCGGCAGGATTATTCTTCGCAGAGAGCAGAAGTGCCTCTCCAACCGCTATCGCCTGTTCTCGCTTTCCCGCCATAGCGTAATTCTGAAATAAATGCCATTGCAAACTTGCTTGCTGCTCTCCAGTCATGGTTTTATATTGCTCAATGAGCATTGCAGCTTCTAAATAACAACCCTGATTATACAGTACTCGCCACCCAGAGTTAGGTGTTTGATCAAAGCTTTTATAATTCATATTAGTCATGTTATTGCGTACAGTATCGAAGCTATCTCGACATAACATCGAAGCTTGAACAGAAAAGTTTCCCATAGCCAAAAGTAAAAATAGCCCCCGGATACAAGAATTACGTGTGGAGAGTTTCATTTAAATATTCCTTTTCAACATGTGATTTTCTCTTTATAAAACATACCTTTTAAAGATGCAAACCCCTACCTAAGACGATCCGGAAAATTTCTGCAACAGTACATATTACTCACGATGTTGAATAGAGTCGCCTTAAATGCAATACGCTTCTCAATATCCAAAATGACAATCAACATGAACTTTAAAAATAATAAGTAAGCTCATTTCTTATCCAAACCTCAGGTTAAATAAAAAGCCCCACTATAAATAAGTAGGGCTTTGGCATAAAGAACCTCAGGTTGAATTGGTGTTTATACCTGATACTTAGCCACGGCTTCGTGTAATACGCGCGCTTGCTCTGCGACTTCTTCACTACTTTGCGCATTAGAACGAGCATGTTCTGATGCACCTTGCGCAATGTCTCTGATTTTAACCACGTTTTTATTCACTTCTGAAGCAACTTGGTTTTGTTCATCAATTGCCGTCGCGATATGCGTGCTCATTTCCATAATCGTTTGCACATCTTGGGTGATCATGCTGAGCAACTCCCCAGCCTTTTCAGCTTGCGACACACTTTCATTGCCTTGCTCACGACATTGTTCCATGATGTTCACCACTTCTCGTGTACGCTGTTGTAGTGTAGAAATGATGCTTTCGATTTCTTGTGTGGAGTCTTGAGTACGCTGCGCAAGTGACCTAACTTCATCCGCTACAACAGCAAAACCTCGACCTTGCTCACCTGCGCGCGCAGCTTCAATAGCAGCGTTTAGCGCAAGTAAGTTTGTTTGCTCTGCAATACCACGGATCACATCCAATACCGAGCCAATGGTTTCACCGTCACGCTCTAACTGAGCAACAACGCTTGAAGCACCACCTAACGATTCCGATAACTGCATGATGTGCTCAATTGTTGCAGTGACCTCACGGCGACCTTGTTGCGCATTTTCATTCGTTGTCTCGGCTTTATGCGCCGCTTCACCCGTATTATGAGAAATGTCTTGGATCGTCGCTTGCATCTCGGTCGCTGCGGTGGCGACCATATCCGCTTCGTGCAACTGCTCAGCCATACCAGTACTCGTTTGGGCAGTTGTCTCCGTTAAATGATCCGTGGCTTCATTAATGGTTGCCAACGCCCCATTCACATCTGCAATGAGATCTCTAAAGTCAGAAATTAAACTATTAAAATCACGAGTCATAATCGTGATTTCGTCGTTACCGCTTTGCTCAATAAGCAAACCGAGATTATTTTCACGGCGTATTCGCTCAATGGTTTGGTAAACGCGCTCTACAGGTTGAATAATTGAGCGACTGGTCGACAGCACCAATGCCATCACGATAATGCCAGCTGTCACAAACACACCGACAGCGAGCATCTGTGTTTTATCAACGTTTTCTTTAATCTCTGTTTTTGCCTGCTCAACAACCTCAGCTACCACTGCATCGCTTTTTTCAACACTCACTTTCATCTTGCCAAGCGCACCACTTGTCAAATCTAAACCAAGCGCTTCTTGTGCTTGAACTAGGCCTGCAAACTTGGATTGATAGGTGTTCAACAAACTAAGCAGTTTAGATTGATATTGAGCGTTAAGCCCAGCACTACGAATTTCCTGAGAAAACTGTGCAACAAGCTCGTCAAAGCGCTTTAGATATTTGATATCAAAACGTAACATAAAGTCTTTTTCGGCTCGGCGGAGCTGCAACATGGTTGAAAGGAGTTGATAATTCTGCTGCTCTTTTAATAGTGTTTCTACCTCATGTACCGCATCACGAAGCTCACCGTAAAGAGCATCTTTTGGATGCAAGCCAATCGTTTTTTGTAATTGCACCACTTTTTGAAAGTCATCGTAATAACTTTTTGCTAAGCGTTCAAATTCGTTGATCCGACCTAAATCAATATCAAAATCAGAAAAAGTACCTTGCAACAAAACGAGCTTAGTTTGCAGCTCACGATACTCGTTTTCAAACTCATCGAGTGAATCTACCTGCTTGTAAAAAAGGAAGTTTTTCTCGTGTTTTCGCATTGCTAATTCATGAATGTCGAGCTCTTCTGCATATTGAATGGTTTCATTCAATTTCAGCATAGTACGAGCTTCGTACATGATCATAATTAACATAACAACCAAGGCAATCCCTACCACTAATGCATTCACTTGCAAACGACGTCTGATAGTCAGATTTTCTAATACCGCCATCGGCTTACCTACAATGTTAATAGACTGGCTAAAGTATAGCTGAAGCCTTTCTGCCTTGCCTCATAATAGGTAATTATTCTGGGTTCATATTACAAAATAATATATTTACGCCGCTTTTACATACAAGTTATTAACACCATTCCAAAGTTGATTGTGTAATAAATCAATATTGTGCCATTGACCTTCCATCAACCATGCCACTAGCAAGCTAGGATCGGATGGAAAATAAAACGATGCCTTCGCGTCTGTTTGCAGCCATTCTTCCAGCGCGCCAGCATTGAGATAATTCATCACTTGAGCATGACCGAGCTCAGCTAGCGTCTGCGCATTATTCTGCTGTTCAAATTGACCATCTAATGGCTTAAGTAGCAGTTTTTTACCGAGTTTTAATGCTTCACTAGACAGCTCAAACCCCGCATTTGCAATCACCCCACTAGTATTTCTTAAGTCCTGAATAAACCCAGAACGACTCGGTTTTCTTAGGTGAATATGTTGCAACGAAGCATTGTCGGCATCCGGGTGATAGCAGTAAAACTCCTTATCGGGGAAGTCTTTTAACAACTCAATAATGCTATCCAATGCTTCAAACGGCAGATAAACCAAAACTTTGTTAATTATCGATGCACATTGCTCCTGCTCAGCCTCGTAAGGAATAAAAGGCGGAATAATATGCTTATCAAACGGTTGCCAGTGCACACCCAAATGAATATCAGCTGGTGCAAAATACCGGATCAGGGCTTTGTGCCAAGGCTGTACGGCAAATTGTGGGACAGCATCATATAAATATGACGCTTGATGACTCATTGCTATTACCGGAACCTTTGCCAACTTCCCTGCCCACGCGCTGACAGGCTCAAAGTCGTTAAAGATCAAATCATAACCTGATACATCTAATTTTCTAACATCGCGAATAAACTCACCAAACTTGAGCGATTGGAAGGTTTTTATGCGATTTAACTGGCCGCGCTCGGTAACGAATGACAGCCCTCGGCAACTGCGATAATCACCAAAATCATGCATATCGAAATAGTTTTCCGAAGGGCGTCCAGAAAAAAAGTAGTCAACAGAAATTCCCATGTTGCGAAAGCAATTTGCCATTACCCGAGCTCGAGTCGTATGGCCATTTCCCGTTCCTTGAACACCATATAGTATTTTCATACGCTTCCTAATATCACTATCGCTAAACTTGCACAGGCAACACCCATTGCCGCACCAAGCACCACATCAAGTGGATAATGTACCCCTACAATTACGCGTGACAATGACACTCCTGAAGCCCAAATCATCAACGGAAACGCAGCCAATGGAATTTGCTCCATCAAGCAAATCGCATATAGCCAAGCGCCAGCACTATGCCCCGAGGGCAGACTAAATTTATCGCTCGGCGTCAACAAGGCTTTCACTGCGTAGCAGTCACATGGTCGTAATCGTGCAAAACGATTTTTTAGATAGAAGTAAAGCGGCCTTTCAATTGCAAAGGCCAAAATCACGGTGAGTGCAAATTGCTGACCTAACTGCTCCAAAAACAGAGCACACGCAATTGCGACCAACACATAGAGTCCACCGTTGCCACTTTTGGATAGACCTAATGCTATCAATCTAAACCAGTTTCTTGGTTTAGGGCAAAACACCACAAAGTATAATGCAGCGTCCAGCTCGGCTAGTTTTGCTTTCATCATTCGAGTCACGCCTAATTGCTCACAGTATCAGCATAGAAGAGCAAAATAACAAATGGGTGACACTTTTAAGACACAAATATGTAAGTTGAATCAAAGCATTGCTAAGCACAAGTATGAGAGTATACTGGTTATCGACAATCAATATTCGAGGATTCAATATGGAATACAGCACTTCTGATCTTTGCGACCACTTTGCTGATGTGGTTGATGTGCTAGAGCCTATGTTCATCAATTTTGGCGGCCAGACGTCATTTAGTGGTCGTATCACTACCGTCAAATGTTTTGAAAACAATGAGCAAATCCAAGATGTACTACAACAAGACGGTACTGGTCGTGTGCTGCTCGTTGATGGTGGTGGTTCAACTCGTCGTGCACTGGTTGATATTGATTTAGCTGAGCTGGCAGTCGAGAACAACTGGCAAGGCATCATCGTTTACGGCGCGGTACGCCATGTTGATGAACTAGAAGAAAGCGATATTGGCATTCAAGCAATCGCTTCTATCCCAGTAGCAGCAGATAGCAGTGGCAGCGGCGAAGTCGGCATTCCCGTTAATTTCGCAGGTGTCTCCTTTTACGAAGATGATTTTGTTTACGCCGACTCCACCGGCATTATCATCTCTGCAGAAGAGTTAGTTTTAGAAGACGATAACGAAGACAATTAAGCGCTAGAAGTAACAGTCATGAGTACAGCAGTCCGTATATATGATGAAAGTGATATTGCCACTTTTGTCAGTGCAAGAGCTGGTGAAACCAGAATTTGGCAAAGCATAAGCTTTTTACAATGTGATCATGACTACGCGGCTTCGCTTAGAGACGCGGCCCAATTTGGGATCCGTTATGTGTTGTTGGGGATCCCCGAAGATATAGGCCCGCGCGCCAATTGCGGTCAAGGCGGCGCCGAACTTGGTTGGCAAGCCTTCTTAAAGCGCTTTTTAAATCAGCCCGATAACCAGTTTTTGTCGGGCGATAAGATTTTGTTGCTAGGCGAGGTGGATACCCAGGCTATTCAAACGCGCGCACTATCGCTCGATAACACTAATAGCGAACAGCTAGCGCAGTTACGCACTCTCTGTGCCGACCTCGACAACCAAGTTATTGCAACCCTAGCACCTATCTTTGCTGCAGGCTTGGAGCCAATTATCATTGGTGGTGGTCATAATAATGCTTTTGGTATTTTGCAGGCACATTTTGAGGCCAGCAAACGTGCCGCTGGTGCCATCAACTTTGACCCTCATGCTGACTTTCGAGCTTGTGAAGGTAGACATAGCGGTAATGGCTTCAGTTACGCGCATCAAGCTGGTAGCTTGTCACATTATCATGTCATCGGCTTGCACGAGCACAAAAATAACCAAACAATCCTTACTCAATTGCAAAACGCTGGATTCGGATTTTCAAGTTATCAAGCGATAAAAACCAGACAAACTCAGAGTTTATCCGCATCACTCGACAAAGCGTTGGCAACGATGCCAAGCGACATTCCATTAGGCGTAGAGTTAGACGTTGATGCCATCGTCGGTATACCTGCAAGTGCCCTGACCTATCAAGGCTTCACAACTAGCGATGCCGAATATTTTGTTTACCGTATGGCTCAGGCTCGAAATGCTAAATATTTGCACTTATGTGAAGCAGCCCCGGCTAGACACCCACTTGGTGAGCAGGCGGGTATTGAACATTGCGGCCAAATACTAACGAACCTTGCGAACGCTTATTTAAGTACCCGGCAACAGAGGCGCTAAACTCTACCGCAGCCAAAACCTATGTAAAGGTAAGGCGCTCCTAGTTATTGAGGCAGCCTTTGTTTCAGCCAACTGATCAAAATATTGCTGTTCTGTGGCCGAGAAAAGTAAAACCCTTGCGCTGCCACCGTGCCAATGCTTTTTACAAATTCGAGTTGCCCGAGAGATTCAATACCCTCGCCAATCACGCGACAGTGCTTTTCTTGATGCATCTCTACAATGCCTTTTACCAAGGATTTGGTATGCCCCATATGCTCAGGCTCTTGCGTCATATTGCGCGACAGTTTCACATACTCAAAACGCAGTGCCGGTAATTTAGCTAGCACCAGCGGCGCATCACCAAAACTATCGACACACATTTTTACACCCAAGTTCTTCAAACGACTGATCATCGCAATTTCTTGCTCATCTAGCTCGGCAAGCATACTAGCTGGACACTCAATAATGATAGCACCTGGGCTTAATTGATGGTTGAGCATGGTGTAGTCAATAAACTCGATAAAGCTTTCGCTCAACAGCTCAGCACCAAAGACATTTATACTGATGGGAACGCTGATCCCTTCCATCTTCAGTGCCAATGCAATTTCGCAAGCACGCTCTAGTACATATTCAGCAACGGGAATAGCAAGTCCAACTAAACGAATATCATCAATAAACTCATTGGCACTTAAAATCCCTTGCTTTGGATGCTGCCAGCGCAACAGTAATTCCACAAACTCAATGCTGTTATCTTCATGACGAACGACTGGATGAAAATAGAGCTCAAATTCAGATCTAAAGTTGATTTTAGCTAACTCCGATAACCTAACCTGTTGCTCCAGTCGATGAATTTGCATACGTTGTTGATACGGTACGACTTGTTGATGGCTATGCTGATGCGCTTCTGATTGTGTATCTAGCGCTAAAAACACGCAAGAAATCAGGTTCTCAAGTTGCCCCATTTCTTCATCGCAATTCACGTAACTCGCACGCATCATGATCTCTAACGTACAGCTACCAACATTGAATGGCTTTAAAGTGCTGTTTGATATTTCCTCTATCAACTGCTCATGAAAGTGCTTACCATGCTTTAACGAACAGACAAACGCAAAGTTAAGACCACCTAGATGCGCCATTTTCGCAGTTTCATTGCCATGAGTGATGGCCATAACATCACCGGATTGCAAACATTGTGCAATACGATTCGCCGATTGAGCTAGCAGCAAGTCACCAAACTCACGCCCTAAATGAAAATTTACCTGCTCGAAACCCATGAGACGGACTAGCACGAGCATACAAGGGCTCCCTTCCGTTTGGCGATATTCATTAAAAGCACGTTTAAAACTTTGCCGACCAGGTAACCCCAAACTTTCATGCTCGG
The DNA here is from genome assembly GCF_041414765.1 of Pseudoalteromonas sp. DY56-GL79. NCBI lineage: Bacteria > Pseudomonadati > Pseudomonadota > Gammaproteobacteria > Alteromonadales > Pseudoalteromonadaceae > Pseudoalteromonas > Pseudoalteromonas sp. DY56-GL79. Next base: position 45,553 of record NZ_JANHZS010000038.1, read on the forward strand.
TGTGGTCATCATTGTGTTCTTTCAATTCAAATTCATTTGCGCTGCTATACGCTTGATAGGCAAGGAAAAGAATATACATAAACACAATGACAATTGCGCCATGCTGGGCAGGAAATGTCCATAGATATTCAGACACAGTCCACATTACCAAAGTGATTATCGCAGCAGCACTTATCAACAATAAGCCACTTTTGTGCTCCTGTAAGCCATGGAATAAATATAAGAGTATCGTCAGAGTAAGTAAATGTAATGTAGTGGTATTGCCCGTAAAGGCGAGCAGTATTGCAAGTGTTGCACTGCTAAGGTGAGCCAGCTTGAGCATACCAGAGGGGCGCTGCAACATTAATGCTAACGCCCCCATTACAATGGCTCCGGCCATGCCAGCCATCATTGGCGTAATTAGTATCGCTATTCCTTCAGACAGCAATAATTCCGTGGCTCCGCCACTAGCTGTTGAAATTGAAAGCATAATTTGTTGCTTATAAAAGGATCATTACTGATTAAGTTTACCTAAGATCCACAAATTTGACAGGTCCGCTACACCAAATTGATAACTTAACTGTGCAGGATGGGTAATGTCCCATAACGCTAAGTCTGCGCGCGTTCCAACTTTCAATACTCCACGGTCGTTCAACCCCAAGGCTTTCGCAGCATTAACCGTAACACCGCTAAGCGCTTCTTCCGGTGTCATTCTAAATAATGTGCATGCCATATTTAGCATTAATCGCAGTGAGCACAAAGGCGCAGTACCTGGATTGAAGTCGCTAGCGAGTGCCATTGCTACTTTATGCTTTCTGAGCAAGTCAATTGGTGGTAATTGCGTTTCTCGTAAGAAATAAAAAGCGCCGGGTAAAAGTACCGCAGTCACACCCCCTCTCGCCATCGCTTCCACACCAGCTTCATCAAGATATTCAATATGATCCGCTGAAAGCCCTTTAAACTTTGCCACCAGCTCGCTGCCATGTTGATTAGATAGCTGCTCAGCATGACATTTAACCTGTAATCCCAACTGTTGTGCTCGAGTAAATACTTGCTCAGTTTGCTGATAGGTAAATCCGACGTTCTCACAAAATACATCAACAGCCGTTGCTAATTGGCGCGAAGCAACTTGTGGCAGCATCTCATCACAGACTAAATCAATGTAGGCTTGGCTATTGTCTTTGTATTCTGGGGGTAATGCATGCGCGCCCAAGAACGTGCTATGCACATCAATCGGGTGATGCTCATTAAGTAGTTGATTAATTTCTAGCAGTTTTAGCTCATTTTCAACATCAAGGCCGTAACCCGATTTACTTTCAATCGTGGTAACCCCTTCTTTGAGTAAACTATTCAAGCGGTTCTTACCGTTAACATACAGCGTTTCTCTGTCTGCTAATCGTGTCGCCTTAACGGTACTTGCGATACCACCACCTTGCGCGGCAATCTCTTGATATGACGCTCCCAGTAATCGTTGCTCAAACTCGTTGGCCCTAGAACCTGCAAATAAAATATGCGTGTGGCAGTCGATTAACCCTGGGGTCAACCATTGGCCATTGGCTTTATGAATAGGTGTTGCAATGGCGTCAACCTCTGGTAGTTCACTACGAGGGCCTAACCAATTAATTTTGCCATCTTTAATGGCGATCGCTGCGTTTTCTATCGCACCATAAGGGGTATCCAAACTGGGATCCATAGTTGCAATATTGACATCGATAATAAGCAAATCGGCTTCTAACATCATACTTGTCCTAATCTAAATCAAATCCATATGCCAACACATTAAAATAAACTCGCTCACTGCGAGATTTATTCATTGAGTCTATCAGGGATACTTGTATATACAAGGGAAGTGTGCCATCTTTATTTACATAAATATGAACTCGAGACAACAACTGTGCCTGAGCTTCCTAAATTTGCGCTTATAAAACAATATATTATCGATAATATTCGCGCCGCGCGCTGGCTCGAAAACGAGCGCGTGCCGTCGGAGAATGAGTTAGCTGACCAATTTAATGTTAGCCGAATGACCGCAAGACGAGCACTAAGCGAGCTAACTGAAGCCGGAATTTTAACTCGTAGCCAAGGTCTAGGTACTTTTGTTGCCAGTTTTAAATCTCAGTCTTCGTTACTTGAGATCCGCAATATTGCCGACGAGGTCAACGCACGCAATGGCAAATACTCATGTACCGTACTAACGCTTGAACTTATTGCTGCAGTAGCGCCTATCGCCATTGCATTGGGTGTAGAAGCGGACGCGCCAGTCTACAGAAGCGTAATTGTACATAATGAAAATGAACAACCACTGCAAGTCGAAGAGCGCTTTGTCAATCCACAGTTAGCACCAGAGTATTTAGACCAAAACTTTGAACTGACTACCCCTCATGAATATTTATCTCAAGTCGCACCACTCACAGAGGCTAGACACACCGTTGAAGCGGTTATGCCATCACCAGAGGTTTGCCAGTGGCTTGGGCTTTATAATGAAGAACCATGCTTACAAATGATCCGCCGAACTTGGTCTGCAAAAGGCATTGTTAGCTTCGCGAGATTAATTTCGCCAGGCAGTAAATATCGCTTAGGTGGTCATCTCACCTTTAAGCAAAGGTCGTAACACATAAAGTGTCGCCAAACATCGCGACAGGTAAATCAAAACGACATGGCGGCCTAGATTGCCATGCAATACAAATAGACTAACAACCTAGCGAAACTAAGCAATCGCAGCAACTAGACGTTTCACTTAGGTTGTATATACAACAGGAGAGAGCAGAATGAGTGACAACCCAAGATTAGACCTTAGCCGCGAGATCCGCGCGCCACGAGGTACAGACATTACCGCAAAGAACTGGCTTACTGAAGCGGCAAAGCGAATGTTGATGAATAACCTTGACCCTGAAGTTGCGGAGCACCCAAATGCACTAGTAGTTTATGGCGGTATTGGCCGTGCCGCTCGCGACTGGGCATGCTTCGATAAAATCGTTGAAACGTTAGACCGCTTAGAAGAAGACGAAACCTTACTGGTGCAATCAGGTAAACCTGTCGGGGTATTCAAAACTCATAGCAACGCTCCTCGCGTCTTAATTGCTAACTCAAATTTAGTACCACATTGGGCTAACTGGGATCACTTCAACGAACTCGATAAAAAAGGCCTGATGATGTACGGCCAGATGACCGCTGGTTCTTGGATCTATATTGGCTCACAAGGCATAGTACAAGGCACATACGAGACCTTTGTAGCAATGGCAAAGCAACACTTTAATGGTGAGGCGAAAGGCAAGTGGATCTTAACGGGTGGCCTTGGCGGGATGGGCGGCGCACAACCACTCGCGGCAACAATGGCAGGCTTTAGCGCCCTCGTTGTTGAGTGTGATGAGTCACGAATCGATTTTCGTCTTAACACACGCTATGTTGACCGAAAGGCAACCACACTTGATGATGCATTAGCTATTATTGATGAAGCTAAGGCTGCTGGGCAACCGATATCAGTTGGCCTGTTGGGCAATGCAGCGGATGTGTATGCTGAATTAGTTGAGCGCAATATCACGCCTGACGTAGTGACCGATCAAACTTCTGCGCACGATCCATTAAACGGCTACTTACCGCAAACGTGGACTATGGCTCAGGCAGCCGCGCTTCGCGAAAGCGATCCACAAGCAGTTGTAAAAGCCGCAAAACAATCTATGGCGGTGCAAGTACAAGCCATGCTAACGCTGCAATCGCGCGGGGCCGCGACAACTGACTACGGGAATAACATTCGCCAAATGGCCCTAGAAGAAGGGGTTGATAACGCCTTTGATTTCCCAGGCTTTGTTCCAGCCTATATTCGTCCACTGTTTTGCCAAGGCATAGGTCCATTCCGTTGGGTTGCGCTGTCTGGCGATCCTGAAGATATTTATAAAACAGACGCGAAAGTTAAAGAGCTTATCCCAGACGACCCACACCTTCACAATTGGTTAGATATGGCGCGCGAGCGCATTCAATTCCAAGGCCTGCCTGCTCGTATTTGCTGGGTTGGACTGAAGGACAGAGCGCGTTTAGCACGAGCATTCAACGAAATGGTCAAAAATGGAGAACTCAAAGCACCGATTGTGATTGGTCGTGATCACTTAGATTCTGGCTCTGTAGCCAGTCCAAACCGTGAAACGGAATCGATGATGGATGGTTCAGATGCAGTATCGGACTGGCCGTTACTCAATGCCTTGTTAAACACGGCTGGCGGTGCAACTTGGGTCTCACTGCATCACGGCGGTGGCGTTGGTATGGGCTTCAGTCAACATTCGGGAGTCGTTATTGTGGCAGATGGCACAGACGAAGCTGATGCTCGCTTATCTCGCGTATTATGGAATGACCCAGGTACCGGTGTAATGCGTCATGCCGATGCTGGTTATGACATAGCCAAAGACTGTGCAAAAGAACAAAAACTAGATTTACCTATGCTGGAAGGAAAGTAAGTATGTACTCACTAAATTTAATCCCAGGCCAATTGACTTTAAACACGTTACGAAAAATCAATCAACAGCCTGTTCATCTCAGCTTAGACGAATCAGCGAAAGCCGCTATTGCTAACAGTGCAAACACAGTTCAGCAAGTGATCAAAGAAGGGCGCACCGTTTACGGCATTAATACGGGTTTTGGCTTGCTGGCCAACACTAAAATTGCAAAAGACGAATTAGAGTTGCTACAACGCTCTATTGTACTGTCGCACGCAGCCGGTATTGGCGAGTTAATGGACGATAGTACCGTTCGACTCATGATGGTGCTAAAAATCAACTCACTCTCTCGTGGCTTCTCTGGGATCCGCTTGGATGTAATTGAATTCTTAGCAGCCTTGGTTAATGCCGAAGTCTATCCTTGCGTGCCCAAAAAGGGCTCAGTCGGGGCATCAGGCGATCTCGCACCACTATCGCATATGTGTTTGCCAATCCTTGGCGAAGGCCAGGTTCGCTATCGTGGCGAGCTTATCGATGCCATCGATGGGCTAAAAATAGCAGGACTTGAACCACTTACTTTAGCTGCAAAAGAAGGCCTCGCACTACTTAACGGTACACAAGCATCTACAGCCTTTGCACTGCAGGGCCTATTCAGAGCTGAAGATCTTTATGCTCAAAGCTGTGTCGTTGGTTCAATGAGCATTGAAGCAGCTATGGGCAGTCGCTCACCATTTGATGCGCGTATTCACGAAGTCCGTGGTCAGCAAGGCCAAATTGACACCGCAATGGCGTTTAGAGATATCTTACAAACTCGCTCAGAAATAAGTGATGCGCATGTTGATTGTGAAAAGGTACAAGATCCTTATTGCTTGCGGTGTCAACCACAGGTACTTGGAGCCTGTTTAACTCAGATCCGTCAAGCCGCTGAGGTGATCCTCGTAGAATCCAACGGGGTAACAGATAACCCGCTGGTATTTGCTGATGCTGGGGATATTATTTCTGGCGGCAACTTCCACGCTGAGCCTATCGCGATGGCGGCTGATAACCTAGCGCTTGCCATTGCTGAAATTGGTGCATTGGCTGAACGTCGTATCGCGCTGCTTATTGATTCGAGCTTATCAAAATTGCCTCCCTTCTTGGTTAACAATGGCGGTGTAAACTCGGGCTTTATGATTGCGCAAGTCACCGCTGCAGCACTGGCCTCTGAAAACAAAACACTCGCACATCCTGGTAGCGTTGACAGCCTCCCAACCTCCGCAAACCAAGAGGACCATGTTTCCATGGCAACCTTTGCGGCAAGACGCTTACAGGAAATGGCTGATAATACCCAAGGTGTACTCGCAGTTGAATATCTTGCTGCAGCGCAGGGGTTAGATTTTAGAGCGCCACTTAAGCCATCTGACAAAGTGGCTGCAGCTCAGCAAATATTACGAAAAGTCGTAAGCTTTTATGACAAAGATAGGTATTTTGCACCTGATATTGAAAGTGCCAATGCATTATTGGGTCAAGCTGCACTGGCGCACTTGCTACCAGCACAACTCTTACCTTCAGCCTAACTCAGATTCATTAACAATCGGATGATGGTAGGCAAAGCCGAGTTCGGTAATACGCTCGGCTTTAATTATACGCACTTCTTCTTTTGAAGAAGCAAAACTTGGCATCTCACTCCCTAACTTTTCACAGTGATATTGATAAAACGCCTGTCTCGTGGGGTGCGCTGGATAGCAAACATTATAAATGTCTGCTGCATCCTGCCACTGCGCGATCACGGTATTGATTGCAGTAACAACATCACCGCGATGAACCATATTCACTCTACCATTCGCTGAGCTAGACAAAGCCTTACCCGCTACAAATCGCCCAGGTTCCCTACCGGGACCTTGAAGACCTGCTAAGCGCACCACTTTACCGCCTGCGTTAAGCACCATCTCTTCAGCAGTTCTTAGTATATCAACACGCCTGTTGGCTTTATCAGCTAACTTACCTTGCTCATCATACTCACCATTTTCGGTGCTATAAACGCCAGTGGTAGAACACAATAAGAAGCCTGCTGCTGACATCTTCTTTGCAAGTAACAACGCCTGTTCTAACGTTTTTACATAGTTACTATCAACATGCCTAGCTCTTGGTGGGATCGCACACACCCAATACGCGTTGTGTAAAGAAATTGAGTGCGCTAAGGTGCCGCTTTCAGTTAAGACCAGCTGCCTTGACCAGCTATGCACCTCATTAACTTGAGTTCTGGTGCCTTCAATTTGCCACCCTTGCAACTCGGCTTCGCGACACAACGCTTCACCGAGCCAACCCGCGCCCAGTACGACCAGACTGCGATTTAATACTTTCATATGAATATTACCTTAACCATGAAGTTACCTTGTATTATCAATGTAAAAGAAGTTAACGCAAACGGTGGCGTTCTCCTGTTATCTATGGTTTGATTACCGTTTGCATAAGCTAAAAATAAGAAGTGTCATGCTTGAGAATTTATCCCTTAGAAAGAAAATATTGCTGCTAATTGGCGGCACCATTTCCGTATTATTAATTATTGCATCAAGCTTTTTCGTCAGCCATATTGCAACACTCTCTCGAGATGGAATTGAACGAGAAACGCAAAGCTATATTCAAGCCGAAAAATTGGCGATGGAAGCATTCTTTGGCCAATACGGCAAAGTAGTTGAAACCTTTGTTTCTACGCCTCACAACATTCATTGGTTTGAAAATTATAATACCCGTGGCGCCGATCTGACTAAAGATAAAGACTATCAAGAGGTCAATGAAGACTTAGTTAGAATCGCCAAAGGTGATGAAAATATTCTCTCAGCCTTTATTGCCTCAGCAAACACAGGTGAATATTTTAAAGAAAATGATCGTACATCAGCATATTCAGATGGTCGACCTTACTATGCTTATAAACGCCCATGGTGGCAGGATACGCTTGATGTAGGTAAATTGTATGTTGGTCCAATTGCAACCGATATCAATACCGGTGCGGTGTCTGCTGTGATCCGTCAACCTATCTACAATAACGGCGGCAAACTCGTCGCCATGGGTGGCGTCGACTTACAGATCAATAAATTGAACGATATGGTTGAACGTATCAAGTTTCAAGATAAAGGTTTTGGCTTTTTGCTTGATGGTGATTTAAATGTTGTGCATTTATCCAAGCGTACTGGTCATTCACTCTCTACCACAGATGAAGGCGAGAAAGGCAAAGAAGGTCTAGATGGCCTTGAATCCCAGTTTGCCAATACATCAGGCTTTGACGATCTAAACGCCGCTATCAAGCGTAACCCCGTTGGCAATAGTACGGTCACGTTCAAAGGGGAAGCGTATTATGTTGTTTATGACAATGTGAAATTAGACAACCCCCTATTGGATTGGCACGTTGGCCTACTCATTCCGGTGTCGCTGATCGAAGCACCGGTGAATGACGCCGTCATGAGCACAATCACAGCCTTGATTATTATCTTAGCCATTATCGTGGCAATGATCTTGCTCGCCACGCAAATGATCACCAAACCGATTGTAGCGCTTACCGAAACCATGCGAGACATCGCATCGGGTGAAGGCGACCTAACTAGACGTATCGATATCACCAGTAAAGATGAAGTTGGTCAACTCGCGCTGCATATGAATACCTTCATCGATAAACTTAGAGCAATGATGCTCGATACCGCAGCACAAGCTGAGCAATTAAGTAATGCTTCCGCCCAGTTGCGTGAAGTCTCAAACAATACTAACAGTGAGATTCAGCGCGAAAAAGAGCAGGTGGATAGCGTAAGCGCGGCAGTGACCGAGATGGCAGCCACTGTGACTGAAATCTCACGTAATGCACAAGAGACCAACCAAGCCGCTGATGTCGTGCAACGTATTACCAATGAAGGTGCAGGACGTTCATCACAAGCCCAAGAAGTCATGACTGAACTTGCACTTCATATTGGTGAGGCCGCAAAAGTGGTTGCCGGGCTTGAACAAGAAACCAGTAATATAGGTGCCGTTATCGATGTGATTAACGGTATTGCTGAACAAACGAACTTGCTGGCACTCAATGCCGCCATAGAAGCCGCTAGAGCGGGCGAGCAAGGTCGAGGCTTTGCGGTGGTTGCTGATGAAGTCAGATCGCTTGCAAGCCGCACGCAAGAGTCTACCGATGACATCCGCAATATGATCTCTCGTTTACAGCAAATTGCCCAACAAGCTTCAGTGATGATGCAACAAGGTCAAGACCGCGCAGAGGGGACCGTAGAGGAAACACAAGCCGTACTGGATGCCTTGAAAGAAATCACAGAATCGGTCACGACAGTACAAGACCAGAGTCATCAAATTGCGACATCAACAGAGCAGCAAACCGTTGTTGCAGAAGATATTAACAATAGCCTTAACCAAATTAATGAGCTCGTTAATAGCACGGCCAACCACGCAAATGTACTGGCAGATGAAGCCCGTGACTTGAACGACTTAGCCAAGGCGCTCAACTCAACGGTCAACCAATTTAAGCTTTAATCAAACACTAAAACACGTCGCAATCGCGGCGTGTTTTGATCTGAGGCAAACCTAACCCAAGCGGTAAAAAGTACACTGACACTCTTAATAAAACTCGAGAGTGCGTATCGTGATTAATTTACCTATTTGGAATGATTCCCTTATCAACAAGTACAATATATCTGGTCCTAGATATACCTCATATCCAACGGCCTTGTCGCTTGAATCTGGCTACAGCCAAAAAGAGTTACAAGCGGCTATTACGGGCTCTAAATCTCGCTCACTCTCGCTGTATATTCATATCCCTTTCTGTCATCAACTATGCTACTACTGTGGCTGTAATAAAATCATTACTCGTCATCAATCCAAAGCTGACGTTTACCTAGACTACTTAGAACAAGAAATCGCAGCAAAAGCGCCGCTATTTTCTGAGTATCGTGTAGAACAACTTCATTTAGGCGGTGGGACACCAACTTTCTTAACTACCGAGCAAATGACACGTCTAATCGAAATGCTGAATAGTGCATTTAATTTCTCTCAAAGTGCACAGCGTGGTATTGAAATAGATCCAAGATCACTTGCACCAAATATGATGCGACATCTACACGATCTCGGATTTAATCGTGTATCTTTTGGCGTACAAGATTTTAATGATGAAGTACAAGCTGCGGTAAATCGCCCACAGCATCTAGATGAAGTTCTAGCTATCTTAACGGAAGCGAGAACGCTCGGTTTTAAATCTATCAATATGGATATGATCTATGGGCTACCATTTCAAACAGTAGAGAGCTACAAGCAAACGGTTGAGCAACTTATCGCGCTTTCTCCCGATAGAGTCTCTGTATTTAACTATGCCCATCTTCCGGATAGATTTGCAGCACAGCGAAAACTAAAAGAAGCCGACATGCCAAGTGCGGGAGAAAAACTTGAAATCTTTAAGCAAACACTGGAACAGATGACCTCTGCTGGGTATCAATTCATCGGTATGGATCACTTCGCCAAAAAAGACGATGAACTGGCTATGGCGCAAAATGAAGGGCATCTACATCGTAATTTTCAAGGCTACACCACTCATGGCGAGTGTGACCTGTTAGGTCTTGGTGTGTCATCCATTTCTCAAATTGGTCACATGATTTTGCAAAATGAAAAAGAGTTAAAACCTTATTATCAGGCTTTAAGTGATAAAAGGTGTGCGATCACTAAAGGGATAACTTTAAGTGATGATGATGAAATACGCGCGGCTGTGATCAAACAGCTTATTTGTCATTTTGAGTTAGATAAAAAGGTGTTCGAGCAACGCTATGATATAAATTTTGACGAATATTTCGCTCAAGCACTTAACTCACTAGAACCGCTAGCGGCAGATGAACTGGTAGAGCTGAATGAAGACACCATAAAAGTCACCAGTAACGGTAATTTATTTATTCGCATCATTTGCATGTGCTTTGATGCTTACTTACAAAACCAAGTCAAAAACACCCGCTTCTCTCGCGTTATTTAACCACCTAGCCCTCTCAAACCTCCCACAATACTGTGTTTATGGTGGGAGTGAGTTCACCTCGCGAGGTTTTTTATATCCCAAACAGCAAAAAACCCGTCGCATTGCTGCAACGGGTTTCTCTTATTTGGCCCTGGCGATGTTCTACTTTCACAT
>NZ_JANHZS010000039.1:0-38078 GCF_041414765.1 Pseudoalteromonas sp. DY56-GL79
GGTTCATTGGTTGCGCCTAGCAATGGGATTGGCGCTATTTGATCATAAATTAGCTAAAAGTGCGATCCCGCCCTGGGGTAGTAGCGGCCCTGTTGTGTTTTTCATGCATGGTGCGGTTGAAAATGGCAAAATTTTTTATACTGAAAGCAATAAAGGGCTAGCGCCTTTTTTAGCTGAACACGGCTATCGCTGTTTTGTTGGTGATCTTCGTGGGCGAGGAGAGAGCATACCTAAAATCGACGCTGAAGCGGATTATGGTCAAACTGAATCAATCTTGCACGAAATCCCTAAAATGCTGAATTTTATCGAACGATATACCGGATCTAGAGCACAATATTGGATTGCGCATTCTTGGGGAGGTGTATTGATGAATTGTGTTTTTGCACGCTTTCCTGAAGAAATCCAACATGTTAATGCATGTGTTTATTTTGGTTCTAAGCGTAGTTTACATAACAATCACCCGAGCAAATTATTGAAGGCAAACCTAATATGGTTTAACGTTGCGCACTATTATTCGAAAAAGCATGGCTATTTACCCGCGAAAAGACTTGGTTGGGGGAGTGATGATGAGTCTTTAAAATCTCATGCTCAAAGCGCTGACTGGGCACGGAAGCGCCCATGGATTGACTCCGACGACGGTTTTAATTATGCCGCAGTATTACAAGACATGACGTTACCTCCAATCTTGCACATTGCGGGTGTTAAAGATAAAGCACTGGCACAACCTGTCGATATTCAAGCATTTATTCGTGAATCGGGAAAGGGGATACAAGAACTCAGAATTTATGGAAAAAAGCACGGCCATCGGCACAATTATGGGCACATAGACATGTAAACCCATAAACATGCACGTGATGATCAGTTTAAAGATTTGCTGGCGTGGTTTGATCGCTTTGCGGTTGAGCAATCATCTTCTCGATAAACGCTTCATAGCGCTGCCACTTTTCTAGTGGCTGCGTGCTGATTGGCTTTCTGACCTGCGCCTTACTTAGAGTATGTACCGGCTTTTTAGATTTGTGAAACTCCAAGCATTCTGGCTCGTATTTTTGATATAAAAAGCTTAAGCATTGTTTAATAGTCTTTTCAGGCTCTGCAATAAGTTGTTCGTAACTGAGCGTAAAAATATCTCTTTTCATAAATTGATTAAAATGTGACATCAAGTCGCTTTGCGCTTGCGCATACAAGGCAAATTCACTTAAGGAGCAAAAGTAGGGCTCGCTTTCGGCGAAATGATTACTATAGACAGACCAGGCTGTAGCATTGAGGTTACGAGTTAAATGAATAATTCGTGCTTCAGGGAAAAGTTTGTGGATTAACCCAAGATTTTGGAAATTAGCTGGAAGTTTATTGATCACCACTTCTTCCGGCACTCGATGCCGCTTTATCTCGTCGACATAGAGTATACGGCAATGATCTAACATAGAGTTACTTAGTTGGTCTAAACAAGCAGGGAACTCTGCATTATTGCGTTTACTGAGGTAAGGGACAATTTTATCGCTGATCACGGTATTCTCGCCTAGTGTACCAACATGTGAATGTTGCACTAGCATTTGCTCTAGGAGAGTCGAGCCAGTTCTTGGCAAACCAACAATAAAAACAGGCGTAAATGTTGTCTTAACCCTATCACTAGGTTTATCAAAAAACGCTTTGCCACAATGCAGCTTGATTGATTCAAAAAATGGCAGCATGTCTACAGTACGAAACTCGCTCATCAGCAGCTGTGTATCATTCGCTAAAGCATAGTTATCTTGAGCTGCATTAAAATTACCTAATTGTTCATGACACTTAGCAAGCGCATAGTGAACCACAGTTTTTAGTCTCGGTGCTTCAAACTCATTTTCCAACTTTTCTAAAATCGCTAAGTATGCAGGTAATTCTTTGGCTGAGGACATCTGTACCAGTTCGTACAGCATAAATGCAGTCACTGTACTATGAGGACAATCTAACCCCGCTTTAAAGACATTTTTAGCTTGTTCAATAAAGCCATAGTCCAAATAGAATTGACCGAGTTGGTAATGGGCTTGGGCATTATGTTTTGCCACGCTTAAGGTGTATTCAAGTACGGTTTTTGCGTCAACCGGTGAACCTACGGCTAAAAACGCATCGGCCAATGCGAAGAGTGGCTCAAGCATTTTTGGTAAATGTTCGCATGCTCTTTTTAAATAGTAGATTGCGTTATCGTACTGCTCTAAACGCATGCAAATGCGGCCTAAACCAAATAGAGCAGGACCGTTGTTAGGTGACTGTTTAAGTACCGACTTGTACATAAACTCTGCTTCTCTAAGCTTGTTTTCGGCTAATAATTCGTTGGCTCGCTTTAATAACAACATGTTTGTATTCAAAATTAACTGCTTTGCTATATAGGATAAAAATAAAAAGGCGAAATAGCTAATGCTAGTTCGCCTTTGTTTCTGGGTTACAGTAAAAGTTAGAACGTATAGGTTGCTTTCACATAGTAGAAACCACCATTAATACCATATGGTGAAGTTTCATAGTATTTGCCACCCCAGTTGTTATTTGGGATACCTGTAGCGTCAAAGAAGTCTAGTTCTTCTGCATCTTGGTCAAAGATATTATTTGCACCAACAGACAGACTGATTGAATCTGTTGCAAAGTAGGTAAGCTCTGCATCAAATGTGATTGTCGCATCCGCTGTTTTTGCTGTTGCATCATAATCGACGTGAACGCCTTGGTATTCGCCAAAGTAGTTCATACGAACAAAGCCTGAGAAGTTATCCCATTGCTGAGCCCAAGTTAATGTGCCTCTGTGCTTCGGTAAGTCGTTTTCTAAACGAGATACCTTGAAGTCACCTGTGATAGCAGAGAAGCGGTCTACTTCAGTTTCATTCCAGTTGTATGCTGCACTGAATGTGGCATAGCCACCCAGCATATCCATAGAATAGTTACCAACTAAGTCGATACCTTGAGTCGTGGTATCGAAGTCGTTAGTGAAGAAGCTCACCTGCGCCAAGTTATCAACGTTAGGAACACCCGCCGCTTTAAGGGCTGCTTTGTCAGCATCACTTAAAACGATTTTTTCAGACTGGCTTAGACGGTCAGTTACTTCAATGTTGTAGTAATCTAGCGTAATAAATAAGTCGCCAGAGCGATATACCGCACCTAGTGTATAACTTTCTGACTCTTCAGGAGTCAATTCAGTACCACCAAGCTGCTCTGAAACAGGGTTTGTTGGTGGTAATAGTGCTGAATCTACCAATACACCACTGCTTAAGTTTGTCTGTACGTTAGACACGTTAGCTTGACCTACCGTTGGCGCGCGGAAACCGGTACTGATTGAACCACGAACCGAGAAGTCTTCGGTAACATGATATTGACCGGTGATCTTAAAGTTTGTAGTCGAACCAAATGAATCGTAATCTTCGTAACGAAGTGCCCACCCCATCATAAAGTCTTCAGTAAATGGTGTTTCAATATCTACATAAGCGGCATAGTTACGACGAGTGTATTCTCCTGCTGCAGAAGGTTTAAATCCAGGGAAACCATTTGAACCTATCCCAAAGCCTTGCTCAGTCAGCGGTCCTGCAATAAATGATGCTTCGTCACCTGAAAGTACTTCGAATGTTTCTTCATGCCACTCAAGACCTGCTGCAACGTTTACATCGTAAGCTAGGTCAAAATCATAGCCTTTCGACACATCGAAATTAAAATTCTTTTCCAGTTGGATGTATTTACCAGGGCTGAAGTCCATCGGTGTATCAGCGCCAAGAGAGGCATTCACAGTATTAGTGATGAAATAACGTGATTCGTTACGGCCCACCGAGCCACTCAAATCCCAAAAACCGCCTTCAAGGAAACCATCTTTAAATTCCCCTTCAACACCAATAGTTAGAGAGGTATCAGTGATGTTACCACCAAAGTTTGGAGTAAAGCCGCCTGGTAAAATTTCATTAAAGGCAAAACAGTTTCTACCTAACTCTGTATCAGCCGCAATTAATTGATATGCCGGGATATTCGCTACATTTTTATCCGTTAGATTAACGACTGGACACTCAATGCCAACACCTACGCCATCTAGATCGCCTACGAGTAAGGTTTCGCCACCATCGTTAGAATAAACACCTGGACGGGTTTGAGGGTTTCGATAATAGAATCCGCCTTTAACGTCTCGCTCAGAGTAGTTACCAAACATATAGAATCGAGCATTGTCAGTGACGTCTACACCAATGTTACCAAAGATACTGATATCGTCTTTGATTTCTGGTGCACCCCAAATTTGTGCTGGGTCACCAACGCCTTCAACTCCGGCGCCAATGTATGCTGCTGCATCAGGACGTTGAACACTGCGGCTAGTCGCGTCCGCTTCTTTGTACTGAAAGCTTAAGTTAGCAAATCCATCATCCGTAAATGGCAGACCTACGTTACCTTCAATCACCGTCGTATCGCCGTCACCTTCGTAGTATTCGCCTTGACGAATAGAGAAAGAACCCCCTTCGCTCGCGTCTTTAAGTACAAAGTTCATTACACCTGCGATTGCATCTGAACCGTACTGTGCTGCTGCACCATCACGAAGTACTTCAACTTGTTTTAGTGCAATACTCGGGATCACTGAAATATCAGGGCCCTGTGCACCGTCGTTAATACCACCACCTAAAAAGGCAATCACCGATGAACGGTGGCGACGCTTACCGTTTAACAAAATCAGCGTACTATCCGCAGGCAATCCGCGTAAGTTAGCTGGCCTTACTAACGTTGCTGCATCACTGATTGGATTCGCGTGTACGTTCAAAGACGGTACCGATCCTTTCAGTAACTCGAGCATGTCAGAACCTGCCGCCTTTGACATATCTTCTGCACCGATGATGTCGATAGGTACCGGTGACTCGCCCACAGAGCGAGGCGCCGCTCGAGAACCTACAACGGCGATTTTTTCGACTTTTTCATCTGCTTTAGCTTTTGTTTGATTGGCTTCTTCAGCCATTACGGTAGTGGTAAGAAGTGAAGTAGTTGCTGCTGAAGCTAGCGCGAAGCGAATTGCACGGCGCAGCGTGTTACTTTTTAGTTTCATCCTGTTTCCCCAGTTGATTGTTGTTGTCATACCAATAAAAAAGGTCATTTATAATATTTTTACCTTTAATACACATATAATTTAATTTGCTATGTGTTGGCAAGCGCTTTTTTAAAATTAGCAGTGATTTCTGAAACTGCAACTTTCTTAATAACTTTTTGTTTAGGCTAAGAAGAATTACAAAATTTGCATGATAAGTTATTGTTGAAAATGAAATTTTGAGCACTTTAACTGCTTTTCTAGATAAACACCCAGCAGCTTAAAATTTGTTGTTACAAAATTTGGCTAGTTTACTGAAATTTCATTATTCAGTTTTTGTAGATTAATTAAACAGTGTTGGATGCTAGTCTTTGTGTGGGTGATTATTGTACAGTTTTGTGTGGTAATTGGGGTTGATTTTGTACTAGTCCATTGTTTTGCACACTTTACGTATAACTTTGCTCGCTAGAATAGGTAATTTGTACCAATGGCTAATAGCTAAAGTGCTAAAAATTTTGATAGACTCTGGACAACACTATCTTTGAGTTTATTAATGAAACTGATCAAAGTTGTCCATAAAGCACCGATGCGCGTTGCTCGGATCAGTAAACGCAGACAGCAAATAAGATTGCGCAGAGCAATGATTGCGCTCAAATGCGCACTAGAACAAGAGAAACAAGAAACTAAAGAAATGCTTGAGATATACAAGCGATATACTTTGGGGCGAGCGCATAAGGCTGAGCTAAAAACAGCAAACGCTCAACTAGTGGATATTCTCAAAGGGTTAGGACTGGGTGTGTTTGCAGTTTTACCTTTTGCCCCCATTACCATTCCGATAATCGTAAAGGTTGGTCAATTAGTGGGCGTGGATGTTTTGCCTAGCTCATTCAATTTGAAAAAAAAGCCAATAAAAACCAAGGAACAGTGAATTTTCTTTTTAGCCTTGGTAATCTAAGTACGAATATAATAAATTTGAGGCCTACATGAACAACCTACTCGTTCACTCTGCTATGGGTACACCCATTTCTATCTTCTCCGCTGCAGAATTAGCGTCATGGCAAGCGCAGCAGTCAAGTACGACGCAGCTTTTCGTAAAAACCGCACAACTTCAATCGCAAAAAAATATTCTTATTCCGAATGCTGATTCTGGAGAAGTTGAGCGAGTTATTGTTATTGCTGAAGACGATGATTTTTGGCTATTGGGCGATCTTGCAAAGCAATTACCAAAAGGCACTTATTTTATTGATATCGCTTCAGAGCAAGTTGAAAGCCACGCTATTGCGTTTTTACTGGGGGCGTATCAATTTTCTGCTTATAAAGAATTGCCAGCGATTGTCGCAAAGCTTGCTATCGAAGATGCGAAGGTATATGCCAAAGTAAAAGCGGCTGTCGAGTCTATTAATCTTGCAAGAGATCTGGTAAACACACCGGCTGCCGATATGATGCCTCAGCACATGGCTGAAGTAATGGAAGAGCTTGCCGAGCAATACGGAGCATCATTTGAACAAATCATAGGTGATGAGTTGTTAGAGCAAAACTACCCAACGATTCACATGGTGGGCCGTGCGAGTGATAATGCTCCGCGTTTGCTTGATTTACGTTGGGGTGACGAAAACCACGCAAAACTTACTTTAGTTGGTAAAGGCGTATGTTTTGACTCTGGTGGTCTGGACTTAAAGCCAGCGTCTGGCATGCGTAATATGAAAAAAGACATGGGCGGAGCGGCTCATGTTATCGCGTTGGCTAATATGATTATGGCGGCTAAGCTGCCTGTTAGATTACGCGTACTTATCCCTGCGGTAGAAAATGCGGTGTCTCGCAATGCCTTTAGGCCAGGTGATGTGATCAAAACACGTAAAGGTATTACGGTTGAAATTGACAATACCGATGCCGAAGGACGCTTGGTTTTATGTGACGCATTGGCTGAAGCGCAAACAGAAGCGCCGGAGCTATTGATAGATTTTGCAACCTTGACTGGTGCGTGTCGCATTGCCCTTGGCACTGAACTTCCTGGTTTTTATTCTACAGATCAAGCGATTGCTTCTGAGCTAATGGAAATTGGTCTGGGTAATGCGGATCCTATCTGGCAACTACCTTTGTTTGATCAATATAAGGCGCTGTTCAAGAGCGATATCGCAGATATTGCTAACTGTGGTTCGACACCGTTTGGTGGCTCAATAACAGCGGCACTGTATCTAAAAGAATTTGTTGAGCCAGCTACGACACCTTGGCTACATTTTGATGTGATGGCTTGGAACGTAAGAGCATTACCGGGTAGACCTGTTGGTGGTGAAGCATTGGGTCTTAGAACTATGTTTAGTTATCTTGAGAAAAAGTTTAGCTAATCGCAGAGTTTGAAATCTACAAAAAGCCCAGCTATGTCAGCTGGGCTTTTTGTTTATCTAACAACATGATTTCACGGTAATTATACCAATTCACTTAGTTACGAGGTCTATTTTGAGGCAAGAAAATCTTGTCGATAGCCCGGAAAAAGTTTTGCTATTTAATTGTTTTAAAAGATAAATCTTTAACACAGCTAGCGTCAGATTTTATCCCTCAAATTGAGCAAGTATCAAGTCAAATTGGTATTAGTTTGGGATTAGTTTTACTGCTTTTCAGGAATGTTTTCTAAGATCCCTTTCATTTGCTGCCAATATAGACCAACGCTTGAAATTTCTACTTTTTCCTCAGGAGAATGTGGAAATTTGATGGTTGGACCAAAAGAAATCATATCCATATTCGGGTAAGGTTCTTTGAACAAACCACATTCAAGACCAGCATGAATAACCATAATATGTGGCTTTTCACCGTAGATTGACTCATACATATCACGGAAAATAGCTAATACTTCTGAGCTTGGATCAGGTTTCCAGCCTGGATAAGCACCACTGAATTCAATGTCAGCTTTTGTCAGCTCAGCCAGTGAACGCAACATACCCTCGACATCACTGCGACCAGAATCAATTAATGAACGGATCAAACATAGGACTTCTAAACTGTTATCTGTAGTAGAAATTACACCCATATTAAGTGAGGTTTCAACAACACCAGGTATATCGTCGCTCATGCGTACAACACCATTAGGGCAAGCATTGAGAAGCGCTAATACTTTACTTTTAGAAGCTTGGCTCATTGGCAATGTGGTGCTTGTTGAAGTGCTGAGTGCAAATGTGATCCCGGTTTCTATGGCACATAACTCTTGCTTAATGATGGTTTCATAAGTTTCAATCAGCGTTTGGAACTCGCTTATTTTCGCTTCATTAAAACTAATGACTGCGTATGCTTCGCGCGGAATTGCATTGCGCAGGGAGCCGCCTCTGATCTCGATAAGTCTTAGGTCAAAGTCTGCGATATGATGCTTTAAGAATCTTGCGAGCAATTTATTGGCGTTGGCGCGACCTGTGTGAATGTCGACACCAGAATGTCCGCCGCGTAAGCCTTTTAGAGACAGCTCAAAGATTTTATGGTGTTTAGGTAACGCTTCTCGCGAGAGTTGTAGAGTTAAGGATGCATCTACACCACCTGCGCAACCCATGTAGATCTCGCCTTCTTGCTCTGAATCGGTGTTAAGTAGGATTTCACCGTCTAACCAGCCAGATTGCAAACCAAACGCGCCGCTCATACCTGCTTCTTCATCAATGGTTAGTAATACTTCAAGTGGACCGTGCTTGATATCGTCAGCGTCTAAAACGGCTAAACATGAGGCCATGCCGATACCATTGTCTGCACCTAGCGTCGTGCCAGTTGCAGTTACCCAGCCATTATCAACATATGGCTTGATTGGATCAGTAACGAAGTCGTGTGCTGTATCATCATTTTTTTGTGGCACCATATCAATGTGCGCTTGCAATACAACGGGCTTACGATTTTCCATGCCACTTGTCGCAGGTTTTTTGATGAACACATTACCAGTTTCATCACGACGTACGTCTAAATTTTTGCTTTTAGCCCAGTCAACAATAAAGCTTGCTAGTGCTTCTTCGTGTTTTGAAGGATGGGGAATGGCACAAATTTGGTCAAAAAACTTCCAAATTGCTTGTGGTTCTAATTGACTGATCTCAGTATGCGCTTTGAGCACAGTAGACTCCTTGGATGAGCGATAATAATATTGCAATATTACCACCCACCCAAGGGCAAAATCGAGCAATTAACCCTAAGTTTCAGTAACTAGAGAGAATAGGTTACTTATTGAGCTTGACTTGCGGCCACTGCTGGTGCAATCAATTCAAGGCCTGTTTTATCGCAATCAGGTAAACGTGCATCCGACACTGCAATTGGGGTCGTTCTTTCTCCCCATTTCAAATAGCTGGCAGCCCAGGTTAATCCTGCGCCAAATGCCGCCGACATAATATTAGCGTGTGGCTTAATAAGACCATTTTCGACAGCTTCACACAGTGCAATTGCAATTGTTGCAGCTGAGGTATTACCATACTTGTCGATATTAACCATGACTTTATCATCTGCAATTTCCAAGCGATTTTGGATAGCTTGAATGATACGAAGATTAGCTTGATGCGGGATAAGTACATCGATGTCTTCTAGTGATAGCTGTGCTTGGTTGAGTACATCATCACATGCTTCACTCATACCTTTTACAGCACGCTTAAAGATTTCACGTCCCTCAAAAGAGAGGTCAGAAGGTCCGGTGCTTGCACAGCGGTCCATATCAGTACCATAGTTTGGAATGTGTAATATACTTCTATCTGTGCTATCACAGCCAGTTTTGGTGCCTAATAACCCGGTTGGTTCGTCACTTGCTTCAAGCACGACAGCACCAGCACCGTCGCCAAATAATACTGCGCTGTCACGCTTTGCCCAGTTTACATACCAAGTCATACGCTCAGCTGCAACAACTACGGCTCTTTTAATCATACCGGCTTGGATCTGTGCGGTAGCATTTTGTAATGCATACAAAAAGCCTGAACAGGCTGCATTGGTATCACATGCTGCAGCACCAACAGCGCCAATATTTTTTTGTACTAAAGAAGCTGTATTTGCCACCATAGTTGACGGTGTACAGGTGGCAAGTAGCACAAGATCGATATCTTTACCTTCAAGCCCTGCACATGCCAAAGCGTGTTGACTGGCCACTGTTGCAAGCTCTGCAGTGCTAACATGGCTAACGCGTCTGGATTTGATACCTGTTCTCGTACTTATCCATTCATCATTTGTGTCAACGATAGTACTAATTTCATCATTACTGATGCTAGCTGGTGGAATACACTTTCCCCAGCCCGTAATTTTTGCATAAACCATAGTGTCTCTTAATCTAATCCGACCAGTTGGCCAATTTTTTATTTATACCAAATCCTTCACAGTATTGCCATAAAAGCGAAGCAGAGGTTCGTATTAACGCGATATAACTGACCTCGATCACACCTATTTTTGTTAGATTAGGTATAATTCTTTTATCTTAGCTTAGCTTCTTACATTTTCATGAAAATTGCGTTTTCTCCGAACTCTGCATTGGGCCAACTTTTGCTGTTGCGGTCAGTGGCAATCGCTATCCAAATTGTGATGCTAGCGATAGCGGCTGTCGTTTTTGGTAAACAATTTGATTTTGTTTCGGTAGTTGCAGTGGTAGCTGCGGAGTCGGTATTTCAGCTGTTAAGTATATACGCCTACCGTAACACAAAAGAAGCAGCGCCTATTGGTATGACAATGCAATTGTTGGCGGATATTTTGTTTCTTACTATTTTGTTGGACCTGACCGGCGGAGCAACCAATGCTTTCGTGTCCTTGTTGGTACTGCCAACGGTTATTGCAGCAGTAACGATTCCAACTATCAATATGTTGATGGTGTCGGCTGGGGCGATTGGCGCTTATCTTTATCTTTATATAAAAATGTCTCATGAACATGTCCACCACATGGACATGAGCACCCACTTGCTCGGGATGTTAGTAAACTTTACTTTCACTATCATAGTCGTTGTTACCGTCGTAAGCATATTGGTAAAGCAAAATCGAAAAAAAGAAAGGGCAATTGCTATGCTACGAGAGCAGCAACTTCAGCAAGAGCAATTAATTGCACTAGGTAGTGCGGCTGCACAAGCTACCCATCAACTCGCCACGCCAATCGCACATTTGGCGCTATTACACGAAGAGCTGGAGGAGTCGTATCCAAAAGAGGCATGTGTTCAAGAAATGTCAGAACCGCTTGGGAAATGTAAGGAGCAGCTTAATGTCTTTAGAGAATTTACTGATTATTTAAAGTCAGCGTCTAAACAAATGATAACTGTAGAGCGTCTTGCAGAGCAGTTAAAAGAATTAACGAATTTACAATTTCCACAGCAGCATTTTAGATTCGATATCACGAATGTTCAGGGGGCACTGTGCGATGATCCTATGTTGATGCCTTCGATTTTAAATCTGATTAGTAACGGTGTGCGAGCAAATGAGCAAGCAAAACAGACTGACATCGATGTGACATTTACCTCAGAGTCGACTGAACATGTGATCACCATACTTGATAGAGGTGAGGGAATTGCAGAAGAAAGGCTAGCGCAGTTAGGGCACAATGTAGTGAATAGTGAATTAGGGCTTGGCATGGCTGTACTGCTGAGTCATGCGACAATTGAACGGCTTGGTGGGCATCTGCTGATTGAAAGCGACCTTACTTATGGCACCAAATGTACAGTTAAACTACCAAGGGTGAGTGATGAAGTTACTGCTTGTTGAAGATGATATGCCTTATGCGCAGACATTAATAAGGCGCCTGGAAAAACAAGGTTTTAGTGTTGAACATGTTACTTCCATTGAAGAAATGCAGGTGGCTTGTAAACAAGAGGTTTTCGGCTACATATTATTGGATATGAAACTTGGCGAGGCCAACTCAATAAACTTCATAACACAAATCAAGCAGCTCAATGCAAATGCTCGCATTGTATTATTAACGGGTTATGCCAGCATTGCGACTGCGGTTGAGGCGATAAAATTGGGCGCTGACGACTACTTAACTAAACCTGCAAGTACCAGCTTGATAGTACAAACGCTATTGGGAGAGAAAGGCCAAGAAATTGTGGAAGAAGTCATGTCTCCAGAACGACTAGAGTGGGAACATATTCAGCAAGTTTTAAAGGCAAATGAAGGTAATATCTCTGAAACCGCGCGGCAACTTAACATGCACAGAAGAACGCTGCAGAGGAAATTACAAAAGAAACCTGTTTATAAGTAGGTTTTCACTTATACTCATTATTAAATAAAATGAAATATGCTGAGTTAGTCGATGATACTCTCATTTGAAGCATTAAACCTTTGGGCAATTATTCTCGCCGCTTTGTCTTCCTTTATGTTAGGTGGTATTTGGTATTCGCCTATGCTGTTTCAAAAATCCTGGATGGAGGGGTGTGGATTGACAGAGCTTGACCTACAAACGAGCGATCCCAAGATGACTTTTGGCGTCGCATTTTTGTTGTCTTTGTTATCCGCTGTGTTTATGGCTGTAATGCTTGATCTATCGCTCTCTTTGCTAGCGGCTACCGGAGTTGGGCTTGGTGTGGGGATCTTTTTCGTCGCCTGTTCACTAGGAATAAGCTATATATTTGAGCAGCGCCCGATGAAACTGTTTTTAGTCAACGGTGGCTATCATGTGTTACAGTTTACGCTCATTGCATTTGTACTCAGGATTATGAGTTAATTCGGTATGGCAAAACCCAATAAAAAAGGCCCTGTTAGAACTGTCGATATTTATTGTGCAGGATGCCGCCAGCAGCTATTTAAGTATCGTAAGGGAGGCAAGGGCAGTCTAGTTAAATGTTTTAAAGAACGGATCACCCAAGATTTTACCACCAACCAAATAAACTGCCCTCATTGTGAGCAAGAGTTTGCCCGCGATACATTAGTGAGAGGTGCGCCAGCACTGAAAATAATTGGTGGCAAGGTCACCTTCAAGTAGTCATTACTTCAATTTTCATTGCTCACTTTTTGTTGTTATCAGACAAATGTCCTGTCTTGAATTTTCCAATTTGTTACTATCTCGCCGTTTGGCTTTGCTGTTTCAATGAATGAAAATGACCCTTCCCATGGAACTGGGCCAGCCTCTTGGGTCTTGCTAAATGGAAAAAACATGATCGATTTAATGTTCGATATCATCGGTATGACAGGCACTTTCTTGGTTGTTGGTGCATTCTTTATGCTACAGCTGGAAAAGGCATCTCCCGATAGTTTAACGTATAACTTAATGAATTTAAGTGGTGCGATCCTACTACTGATTAGTCTTTGTTATAACTTTAACCTTGCAAGCTTTGTGATTGAGCTATTTTGGATTGCAGCCTCTCTAATTGGTTTATTTAAATATTTCAAAGCGAGAAAGTTGGCATCTGCTTAGAGTCTAAAAGAAAAGGCTAATCAAAAACTTGCGTAGTGGCTAGGAGCAAGTATTATTAAGTTAATCATATGCTGCTACGTAGGTTAGAGTAATCTAACACTACGAGTGAAGTGTGGGAACATAGAGCTCGTATAATATGAAAAACTTAAGCGCTTTAATTAAAGTCACACCATTATTACTTCCTTTTGCGGTAGTCGCTGAACCAGAAGCTACGGACTCCGACCTTTATCAGCTTTCATTTGAAGAGCTGTTGAATGTAAACGTCTCTATCGCAACCAAAACCGACGAAACGAGAGCATCGGTTCCCTCTAGTATTACTGTTTTTAATTCAGAACAAATAAATAGCCTAGGTGTCGACAGTGTTTATGATTTGATGAACTTTGTACCTGGCTTTCAATCTACTCGAGGCGATTGGGTCGGGGCTGTGCCAAAAGAGCATACTCGCGGTGTGTACTTGGATACTGGACATGTGTTAGTGATGATTGACGGCCAAAGGCTCAATGAGTCCTCATTTGGTAAAGCATCAGTCTACACACCTTACATTCCGATTGAGATTATCAATAAAGTTGAATTTATCCGAGGTCCCGGTTCCGCCCTGTATGGTAGTAACGCCTTTCTTGGCGTGATGAATATTATTACCAAAAAGCGTAATAATCAGCTCTCTGTTGGTTATGGTGAACACGGCAGTGCGCAAGCAGCGTTGAATCTTTCAAGGCAAGTGTCGGACGAAACACGGCTCTATGCCAATTTAGCATTTAATAAACGCTCAGGGGATAGCTATTTTGGAGGTGCTGTAAAAGACCCGTTAGAATCACTTTTTGTTGTATTTGGAGGTAGCCATCAAGCGTTAACATGGCAAGTAAGGTTTAACCGTACTCAACTTGATGAGTTTTTAAATCTTTCCCGTTATTCCCCTGAAAACGAGCATAAAAGTGAGAACTATGCAGCAACATTTGAGTATCATTGGCAAGCTACTGAGCAACTAGAGTTAACGCATAAGTTAAGCTTTATTGAGCATAATATAGAAAGTGCAGGACTCATCGTTACAGCAGCAGAAATTGGTATCACGCAAGGAGGGGACTTCTTAGTTGGTCCAGCTTGGCAATCCAGAGACTTAACTTATAACTTAGATGGTGGTTTTAAACAAAACGACCGGTTACAGTGGAATTTTGGCGTTGAGCTATCAAAAGAAGAACAAAGTAAAGCAGGCGTTAGAACCTCATATTACGATCAAAGTGCCGGTGATATCATCATCTATAACCACACTTATTTAGGTGATATTCAAACCATATCTGATTACACCCCTTTTTATCCGTTGCGACAAGACTTTGATTCCTATGCTGGATACGTTCAAGCAAAGTATCGGTTTAGCGAGCAACTGAGTATGTTCGCGGGTGCACGATACGACGAAGTGAAAGACATAGATGATAAATTATCGCCTAGGCTCGCGTTCGTTTATGGTTACGATGAGGCAAACACTTTTAAGTTGCAATATGGTGAGTCTTTTCGTACCCCTGTGAGCAACGAACTTAACTCAAACGATGATGTTACATCAGGTAATTCGGAGTTAACTTCAGAGTATGTAAAAACCACAGAACTTGTTTGGCACTATCAAGATGAGTCTAAACAGTTTGATGTAGTGTTATTTGATAATGAGCTTGAAGACTTCATTAATCTAGTACCAATAGATGATGAACAAGCTGAGTTTACATTTGATAACGTCTTTGAGACGAGCATGCAGGGTATTGAAGTTAATGCTAATTTTAATCTGAGTGGTACAACTTGGATACAAGGCGCATACACTCAGTTATTTGATGAGCCATTAAATGGCAGTTTTAAAAAGTTTGCTGCACTTGCCTTTACTCATAAAAGAGAGGCGGTAGAAGTAACTTTAAATGCAATTTGGCGAGATACAACATTTATACCTGCTCCCCCGGAGTCAATTGTCGATGATTTCGAGCAGTCAAGTTACTACCTCATCGGCGGCACCGTTTCTTTCAATTTGGATAATAATGCTAAAATTCAACTGAAAGCTGAAAATCTTTTTGATAAAAAGTACACCGTATTTGATCCAAGATTGATTGACGGTCATGTGCCACAACAGGGCAGAAATTTAGTGATTCAGTATATTAAGAATTTTAATTAGCTGATGGGGTAGGTGTTTATAGAATGAATGTGCCACCTATATGGTGGCACATTTTTTATTACTTAAAAGAACGTATAATCAACACGTAGGCTGATTGTGCGGCCATTTAGGTAGTTAATATACTCTTGAGCTGCTGAATTATTGGCGTTTCTAGAGCGAGCACGCATATAGGTAGCAGTTTCTTTATCAAATAGGTTATTAACGAAGACACTTAGTTTTAGACTATCACTTAGCTGAATACGGCCTGATACATTAAATACACTATATGCTGGTGTTTTATCTTCATCACGAACATTAAAGTGTGTTTTATATTCATCATAGAAAGAGTATTCGCCTCGGATGTAAGCATCTTTACCGAACAATTGAATATTTTGATCAAGCGCTAGGTATGCATTCCATTCTGGTACCATTGTCATCTTATCACCAGCACTTGCTGAGATAGAATCATTGTCTTCTGTGATCTCTGAGCTTGTATACGACGTGTTGAATGACATCGTTAAGTCGTCAGTTAAACGGGCCGTTGACTCAAACTCAAAACCTTCAGACTTAGCTTCACCACCGTTAGCTGTATATGAGAAACCACACGTGTCCATGTATACTGAAGTTTTAATATCAGTCCAATCGATGCGATAGATAGCGGCTGAGAAATCAACCTTTCTGTCAAGTACGCTTGCTTTAAAGCCTAACTCGTAGTTTTCGATAGCATCAGACGTGTAACGGTCTTTACGGTTTTTAGCAAGTGGATCGGCCTCACATGAAGCTGCTAATGGACCATTGTTACCACCTGGTCGATATCCTTCTGAATATAAACCATATACAGACATTTCTTCACTTGGACGGTAAGAAACACTGAACTTATAGCGGTTACCTGATTCTTCACCACTTAGATTATCTTCAGAAGTTGCCCAAATACCTTCTTGCGTGTAGTGAGAACCATCTTTAAGTTCAAAGCGGCGTACACCACCATTCACTTCAAGGCTACCGGAATCACCTAAATCAAATTCGTATGCAACATCCGCGAAGAAAGCGAGTTCTTCTGAGTAATCACGAATGTTGGTAAGGTTCCAGTTGTTTTGCGGGTTACCAAATGTATCTTTACCAATTTGTGTCGCATCCGCACCCCACCAATTAAGTGCTAACGCAGATACTTTGTCACCTTTTTCATGATATTGGTTTTGGTAGTCTGGATCATAGCCGTACTCAACTTCGTCATAGTAAGCGCCGATAGTCCAAGATAGAGGCGAGTTTACATCAATATTTTGGAAGCGCAGTTGGTGAGTCACGCGCTCATATTTGCGATGGTCAATGATCCAAGTACGGAACATATCTGACGCATCTAAGCGACTCCATGCAGTTTGAATGCTGTCTTCTTCATAAGTACGGTGAGAGCCTGCGTAAGTTAAAGACGCAATATCTAGGAAGTTATCATCCTGAATATTTAAAGTGAAAAGGTCATTAGTGGCATCAGACCATGGGTCCATTAAGTCCCACACTTGGTATTTTTGTGGTACGCCCTTGTTAGCGATTGGAGCGTTACCCGCGTTACATTGAGGTCGCTCTGCAGTTTCAGGGCAAGAAACTTTAAAGAAGTCGACATCATACCCGTAAGCCGCTTCCTCATTGGCAGTTAAGCTGTAGTCCCAATAATAACCTGGTGTAGAACGGTCACCTGTTGTTGTACCCGTGTCGCTGAATGTCGTATGTGCGTAGCCGAGAGTAACTGAAGTTTCTGGGTCCACTTGCCATAATAGTTGGCTGCGGATAAAGCCTCGATCTGCGTTACCCTGAACACCTGTGTTCATGTTAACCATTTGGTAACGTTCATGTTCTGTATTACCACTTACACGTAGTGCTAATGTATCATCAACAAGTGGAATGTTAACACCCATTGAAATATTACGATGTAGACCATCTACATCTTTTTCACTTCCAATCTGTGTAGATGCGAAAAATTCAAACTCATCAAGTACAGGCTTCTTAGTGATGATCCTCACCGTACCACCGATAGCATTGGAACCATAAAGTGTACCTTGTGGTCCTCGTAAAACTTCAACTCGCTCTACATCGTTTAAGTTTTCAAAAGTGAAAGGAACATCATCGACAAAAACACTGGTTGTATCTGGAAATGCTGTGTTACCTCCACTCAGCCCACGCAAAATAAGTTGACCTCTGGGAGAAGCAGCCCCTGCAAGTGTTCTATAAAAGTCTTCTGCTGATACTAAGTTACGATCAGCGATGTCCATAGCTGAGATAGTAGAAACCTGCATTGGGATTTCTATGATGGTTTCTTCTTTACGACGAGAGGTAACGGTAATTTTTTCAATTTGTTCTTTAGCACCGTCTTCTGGTTGCTCTTCCGCGGTTGCGTAAAAGCTTGCTGATGCAGCCAGCATGCTAAGGCAGAGAGTACTCTTAGCAAATGGTATCTTCCCCAGTGGTTTCATTGTGATTTCCTTTATTGTTTTTGTGTGAAAAATGCAATAGTACCCATATCGGTACTGTTGCTTATGTATCAATGAAGGGTAAAAATAATTTATTAATGTAAATTATTCAAGTTTAATGTAACTTTATTTTTGTTGTGGTGTTTTTGTTTTACTTAAGTCTATACTAATCATAAGGTTACTAATCTGAAAAATAATGCATAGAAATATGGAATTAGCCAAAAGTCTAATAAGGTTTGGAATATTTAATTCTAAGAAAACACTCGTTATCGGGGTTTCTGGCGTTCAGGGCTCTGGTAAATCAACACTCAGCTATTCTCTTTGTAAACAACTTAGGGAAGTTGGCATTGCCTGTAAGTGTGTGTCTCTTGATGATTTTTATTTAGACCCAGAAGAGCGGGCAGTGCTTGCTTCAAAGTTTCATCCGCTGTTTCAACAAAGAGGCTTGCCTGGTACTCATGATCTGCAACTATTACAAGGTGTTATAGACAGGTTTAAACGCGGCGAAGCATTAACTTTACCTGTATTTGATAAATCAATTGATAGGAAGTTGCCAAAATCAAAATGGCGAGAAGTTGAGGCGGGTTTACAGGTACTGATTATCGAGGGGTGGTGTATGGGAGTGGAGCCGCAGCCTAGCGATGAGTTAGCATCTCCCGTTAATCAATTTGAGCAAGAGTTTGATAAAGACGGTTCGTTTCGCTTACAAGTGAACCACATTTTATGTGAAGAGTATCAAGCTATTTTTTCACAATTAGATAGTCTCATTTATTTAAATGGAATGAGCTTCGACAGAGTACATCAGTGGCGCCTGCAACAAGAGCATATGCTCAAAGCATCGACTGGAAAGGGGATGAGTGATGAGCAAGTTAGACAATTTATTCAGCCATTTCAACGCCTTTCGGTATGGGGGATGCAAAGCTTACCAAACATCGCAGATATTGAAGTGTGTTTGGGTGAGGATAGAGAAGTTCTGCAAATAAACACTCAGCTTGGCGAATACACAAGCTGAGTGTAATTTTTGTTAAAGTTGATGAGTTATGCTGC
This sequence comes from Pseudoalteromonas sp. DY56-GL79, assembly GCF_041414765.1. Taxonomy (NCBI): domain Bacteria; kingdom Pseudomonadati; phylum Pseudomonadota; class Gammaproteobacteria; order Alteromonadales; family Pseudoalteromonadaceae; genus Pseudoalteromonas; species Pseudoalteromonas sp. DY56-GL79. The sequence continues at coordinate 18,966 of NZ_JANHZS010000039.1, forward strand.
TAGCTCTTCAACACCAACGATTAGCCAAGGTGCATCTCCCGTCGTTTTACGCTCTAAGTGCCATATTTCGTGGATAGGTTCCTCTTGCATGTCGCCGAGATCACGATATTTTCCAGTAAACTTAATGCTTACTTCCCAAACGTCAGGACGTGTATCAGCACGAACTAACTCAGCGTCAACAAACATCACCTCAGTGTTAACGTCACCTTGTTGCTCTCGTTCACGCTTGAACTCTTCAACCAACTCTGGGCTCAAGTATTCAGAAACCGTCGAAAAGTCGTTGTTATTCCAAGCGGTTTGGATGGTTTGATAATGCTGTCTTGCGCCTTGTAAAAAGCCATTGATGTCAAAATCTCTCGGCAAATTCATAGGCACGCTACTTGCGCCAAAACCACCGCCAATTGGTCCTTGGCTTTGAAATTGCTGTGGTGGAGTATTGTTGTAGCCACCCATAGGTGGTGCGCCGGCATAACTTGGCTGCTGTTTTCTTGCAAGCATGCCCTTAACCAATTTGAAAATTAAAAAGGCAGCAGCGGCAAGCAGAATCATTTCAAGGAATTGAAATCCTTCAAAATCATCGCCAAGCATCGCGGCAATTAGACCTCCGGCTAGTAATCCGCCGAGTACACCAGCCATAATGCCTTTTTTACTCGATTTAGGCTTTGTTGTAGATTTTGCATTTAATGCTTGTGTATCAGTTTGCTGCTTTTGCTGAGTTGTTTGCGTTTGATTCGTTTTTCCTGAGCTCTTACTACCAAACTTCTTTCTCGCTTCAGCATTAAAACTGGCTGTAAATAAAAAAGAAACAAGGGAAAGTAACACAATGAAATGTCTCATAAAGTTCCTATATACCAAAATAACTGCCGCCATTGTAAAGAACTAATATGGCTATTTAAATAGGTATGTACCTCAATTAAATTTGTATTTTGAGAGGTTTAGTAAGGATATTGAGACACCGCCCCAAAGAGTGGGGCGGTGGCGTTATAACCAGCGTAGTGAGCTTGTCACTTCTGATTGGAAGGTTTCAATCGGCGTACCTCGGTTTGCCACCAGTATGGTGTTGGCTTTACCATCATGAGCAATCAAGCCTTCAAAGCGGCTATCACCAAAGCTATCTTTGCCGTCAATCGTACTTTGTTGACCAGCTGGCACGACAAAAACCGTGAGTGGACCAAACTCGGATTGCATAACCAAGTGAAGGCTTTTTTGGCCTTTAAAATTACAAAATGTCGCGTAAACCACTTTACCCGGCAAGTTGTCGAACTTACCCCCAAACATCGCGAGCTTCTCGTTCACGGTTTGCAGTGACACTGTTTCTTGCTTTTGCAGTGCATTTTCTTCGTAATACACATGAGCAAGCGCATGTTCACCGGTATCGACAGGATGTCCAAAACCACCAAAGTAAAAGACCACAGCGGCAAAAAATACGCTGGCGGCAATCGCAAATGGTGCAGTAGCACGTCTAAACCAAGACACTCTCACCACTTTTTGTTCTTCCGTTTCAAGCTCCTTTTGCTTTGCAATTATCTTATCAGCCAACCCCTCAGGCACATCAATATCGAGTGATTTTCCCAAGAAATCGTCGAAAGCTTGCATTTCTTCGACCAGTGCTTGCAACTCCGGTTGCTGTTCGGCCTGTTTCTTGACCTCTTCATCATGAGGATCAGCAACTAGGCGGCGTCGAAATTCGAGTTCATCCATCAGTTTGATGCCCCCTTTATTGGTTTATATTCAGTCGTTAAAGCGTCTTTTAGCTGGTTGCGAGCACGGTATAACCTTGTCATCACCGTGTTTTTATTCAGCTCAAGTATATCGGCGATTTCATCCCCAGAGCATCCCATCACCACTTGCAGTAGCAGTGGTTCACGATATTCTGGTGCTAAGTTGGCTATTTGTCGTTGCACAACGGTTTGCTCCATTGTATCGTCCAAAGCCGAACTGGTATCGTCGACCAGCGTATCTTGTTCAACCTCCGCATAGTCAAATTGCTTGCGCTCAAAACGGCGTGCATTCTCTCGTCTTAAAATAGTTAATAACCAAGGCTTTGCTGCATTTTCATCTTGTAATGAATCGAGTGCGCGCCAAGCCCGCAAAAAAGTTTCTTGTACTAAGTCTTCTGCTATTGTCGGATCGCCAGACAACCAATAAGCGAACTTATATAGCTCTTTATGGTACATCCGAACCAGTGACTCGTAGTGATGTTGTTTACTGGCCATATCTATGAGACCTATCTTTTTGCAGGTTTATTTCAACAAAAACTCATTTTATTTTAGTTGATTTTGGGAGTGTATCTGACACCAAGCATAATTGATCTGTTAATTATTTACTAACAAATCAAGTTCGTCTTGCAATAAAAAAGCGCCCTGAGGCGCTTATTGATATAGATTGCCTAAATTTTGGCTTTTATTTGCGTGAACTGTGCTTTTTACACTGGTTTTAATTTCACCATATAGTTGAGACAAGTCTACTTTTGCACTATTGCCCCCATACAACGAGCTTTGTAGCGTTTGTACTTGTGCTCGCAATGAGCTGGGTTGAAGTGCTAGCCATTGTGTCATGGTGATATTTTGTTGTTTGGTGTAGCGCAGTAGCGCTTGATAAAAGCCCGCTGGGTTATCTTGCTTAACCGCTTCTGCAAACGAAATAAAAGGTGCTGGATTTTCAGTAGTGACCGTATTTACTACTGAGTTTGCGGCCGATTTTGCTCTGAGACGCCATATTAGTAATGTTACTATCCATAATGCGTATCCAAAAGCGGCGAGTCCCCACATCCATAGCGGGATAACTTGCTCTGTGATCACGTTGGTTTGCGTAGCCGTTGATGGATTTACGCTTGGACTTGAAAGCGGCTGCGGGATTGGAGCTGCCTGTGGTAAGGCTGGCTGATTTGGGTCATGAATCACGCCGACAGACTTACTTGGTAATGTCGCAAACTCTTCACGTTTAGTGATGGTGTTAAACCAAGGTAGTTTTACTTCAGGCAGAGTAAAATCTCCGGCAAGTTGCGGTAGGTAAGCAAATGAAATGGTTAACTGTGAGATGACTTTTCCATCTCGGGTAATTTGCTTGCGCTCTGATGCGTCTGGATAAATTCTAAAGCCATTAACGTCTTCAAGCTGAATGTCAGGAAGCTGCTCTTTAGTAACACCTACTGCAGTGAGTGTTAGTGTTCGCGTGATGGGCGTCCCAACCATAAACTCGGTATCTTTGGGCTGCCATTCTTCAGAAAAATTCAAATATTCACTGGGTAGCCAGTTATCAGCAGCGTTAGCTGGAATTGGAGATACTGAAAAGTCAATGGTATTGCCAACCGCAGAAGTCGCCATTCTACGATAGCCATCTCTGATCTGGCCGTTGAAGATCGGCGGCTCTATGCTGAAATCACCACTTTTTTGTGGTTGGATCATATATTCGCGAGTGAGCACCATGTAGCGTCGGCCGTCAATAACTTCGTATTCTTCACTGGCTTTGCCCAATTGTGTGAAATTAGCGCCATCTGAGATTGGGGCACTCAGTTGACCATCTAGTAGTTCTTTTCCTACATAGAGCTTAACGGTATAAAGCGCAGCCTGTTGAACATAGAGATTTTTTGTCTTGAGTTCGGTTTTTACGAATATATCTTCACTTTGCTGCTCATCATCACGAGCGACAACTTTTATTTCGATCGGCTGGGTCGTTTCACCATCTACATCTAACGCAGGAATGGTGTAAGTACCCGGAGTGCGAGCAACGAGCTGCATTTGCCAGGTAGTGGAGCTTGAAACACTACCATTAATGATACTGGTTCTAGAACTGGTATTCACCGGGCTGGTGATAAAGTCGTTACTAAGCACAGAAACATCAGGAATGGTGCCTTTGACTTTGCCCTCAGCGATAATCGACAACGTGAAATATTCACCTGCGAGCACCGGGTTTTTGTCTACGCTGGCTGTGAGATTATCCAAAGCCAACGATGTTTGGCTTAATATCAACAAAGACAGAAAAAATAGAATGCGTTTTACCATGATTTTTCAGCTCCTCTTGGTAGACGTCTTTGTTTGCGTTGTTGCGCTTCTAGTTGCATTTTATTTCTCAATAATATGGCCGGATCATCAGGCACTTTTCTAAGCAGTTGATTAAGCTGTTGCGCTTTCTCAATTTCTTCGGGGGTAAGTGGCCGACTATCTTGCATCATTGCTGCCTGTGCCTTTTCTCCATCCTGCGGTGATTGCTCGGGATCGGGCATAGGTGCGGCTTGTGCTTGCTGCTGTTTTTGCTCTTGAGTTTGTTCCTCGGCTGCTTGCTGGTCTTGGCGGGCAGCATCTAGCTCTGGCTCGTTGTTGTTTTGTTTTGACCCACTTCCTGCTTGTGGATTCTGTTGGTCTTGCTGACCTTGTTGGTCTTGCTGACCTTGTTGGTCCTGCTGACCTTGCTGGTCCTGCTGACCTTGTTGGTCTTGCTGACCTTGTTGGTCCTGCTGACCTTGTTGGTCCTGCTGACCTTGTTGGTCTTGCTGACCTTGTTGGTCTTGCTGACCTTGTTGGTCTTGCTGACCTTGTTGGTCTTGCTGCTCTTGCTGATCCTTTAACGCTTCGACTAACGCTTTATTATCCTTCGCTTGCGTAAACTCAGGATCTAAGGACAAGGCTTTTTCGTAGGCAGAAATTGCGTCGTCTAACTTACCAAGCCGTGCTAGCGCATTGCCTAAATTGTATTGGCCTTCTGCTGAGCTTGTTTGTTCGAGTGTTTTTACCGCTCCTTCGTAATCTCCGGCTTTATAAAGGGCTGCACCTCTTAGTACCGGATTATCGGCAAGCGCTGCTTCATCGAACGCTTCATTTTGGTAGGCCTGCAGCGCGTTTTGGTCGCTATTTTTAAACCACTGTGTCCATTCATTCGCCAGTGCTTTTTGCTGCGGCAACATCGCAAAAACAACCAAAGCACTGAGCATAACTGCGTGATTTCGAACCAATAGCAGTGCAAGTGGGATAAGTACAATCAGCAGATACATTCCCGCATCTACTCGCCACTTAGCACTTTCTTGGTCGCGTTTAAGCACCGATGTATTTGCACCCAAATTAGGTTTAAATGTCTCTATGTCACTGCTGTCAGCAGTATAGCTGGCAAATTTTCCACCTTTTACTCTAGCCAGTTTTTCAAGTCGAGTCGGGAATAACTTTGGCACGACTATCTGACCATATTGGTCTTTTAAAAAGCCGCCTTCAGGTAATTTGATTGGTGCGCCTTGCGCTGTACCTAAGGCATAGATACTTAACTTAAATGGGCTGTCAGAAAGAAGCTTTTGTACATCTTCTGCGTCTTCCTGTTCGAGTCCATCGGTTACCAAAATAATGTCACCATAGGTTGCACTTGCACCTGTTAACAGGCCAATGGCTTCTTCGATGCCTGCATACACGTTAGAGCCTTTTGAGGGCATGATCTCTGGACGAAGGCTCGGGATCAAGTTCTCAAGTGTGGTGACGTCCGTTGTGAGTGGCGATACAGTAAAAGCATCGCCTGCATAGGCAACTAAACCTGTTTCGCCTTCTTTAAATTGCTTTAGCATGTCTAAAGTTTTAAATCTCGCTTGCGTTAAGCGGTTTGGCGTGAGATCGGTTGAGTACATAGAATAAGACATATCGAGCACTAACACTCTAGGTGCCTGAGTTTTAAAAACCGGTACTTCTTGTTTTTCGATACTTGGCCCTGCAACCGCAATAATGGCCAACAAAAAGAACACAATTCCAAGCCAAGAGTTACTTTGTTTTTGGTGTTTTTGACCATCGGCTCCCATCACCACCTTCATCAGGTGCGGTGCGATAAGTTGCGCTGATTTTTGATTAGACTTTTTAGACCATTGCAATGCACTGTATATCACCCAAGGAATGAGTAACCAAAGCAGGTGTGGGCGAATAAATTCAAATGCCATCATATATTTACCCTCTTAATTTTGTTCTTAATACGAGACTTAGCTGAGCCACAAAAAGCAAGCCGAGTATCGCGAGGAGAGGAATATAAAACAGTGAAATCTTAGGACGGAAAGTCTGTGTTTCATCACTTATCGGCTCTAGCTCATCGAGCATAGCGTAGATCTGTTGTAGGCCTTCCACGTCTTTTGCGCGAAAATATTGCCCACCAGTTTCTTTGGCGATATGTTGCAACGTTTTCTCGTCGATACTACTACCGGCCATAGAATTAAAACCAAATAAACCAAAACCGCGTCTACCATCTGAGCCAACACCAATAGTATAAATTTTTATGCCTTCTTCTCGGGCTAAGATCAGTGCTTCTTCTGGTTGAAGGTTGCCCGCGGTGTTTTGACCATCGGTCAGCAAAATCAAGATTTTGTTACTTTGTTCACGTTCACCAAAACGCTTAACCGACAAACCTATAGCATCACCAATCGCTGTGGCGCGTCCAACTAAACCAATTTGTGCCTCACTTAGCATTTGGCTAACCGTCGCTAAATCCCGAGTGAGTGGTGTTTGCAAAAATGCGGTGTCACCAAAAAGAATAAGTCCCAGACGATCTCCTTGGCGCGCTTCGATAAAGTCGCTAACAACAGCTTTGACGACAGACAATCTGTCCACTAAGCGACCTTGGTATTCCATATCTTGCTCTGTCATTGAAGCCGACAAGTCAACGGCAAGCATAATATCGCGTCCCTCATTTGGCACAACGATTGGGTCGTCAAGCCAGGTCGGGTTTGCCGCTGCGGTTACCAGTAATAGCCAGATGAGAGTTTCCACTAGGCTTACTTTTGCGCGCTTATTGAGTTGATTTGTGCTCGCGAGTTGTAACTTTGCGGCACTTGGCATACGAATATTGATGTTGGTCTGCGCGATACTCGGTTTAAACTTCGCAATTAGCCAAGGCAGAGGTAACAATAAAAAAGCAAGGGGCCAACTAAACTCAAACATCGAGACGCTCCTTCACTTTGAAGGTATTAATCGCACGACATAGTTTATCGCTGAGTGCGGGGTCTTGAGTCGGCGCATATAACGAGTCGAGCTCTTGCTGAGTGAGTTCAACGCGTGTGAGTCTTGCTTGCAGCGTTAACCATTCTTGGCCCGATCTACTCGCAGCGGTATCACCATAATAATGTTTTACTAAACGTTTGAGTATGATGTGTAATGCTTGGGCATTATCCTGCAAATGACTCAGTTTTACGGCTTCCTTTTTTGCCTTTAAAAATTGCTGGCGACGATACAATAGCCAACACATAACCCCAAATATTGTGAGTAGAACACAAATCGCTCCCCACATTGGATAAGAAAGTGGCCACCAGCTCACGCTTTGAGGGATGACCACGTCATTAAGCTGGTCGAGTGGATTGACTTGCATTTAACCCCTCATGATTTGTAATTCGATTGGTAATGACGCGTCGTACTTTTGTAACGACATACCAGAGCGCTTAAGTAGCGCTAATCTTCGATTGAAAAAGTCAGACGCATTTTGCGAGAATTTGTCTCTAAATTGCTGGTCCATCAAGGGCAATGTCCAGTTTTGCTCACCCGCTGAGACCTCAATCGCTTGACTGTATTCAGGCAGATGATGCTCAAAAGGATCGCTTACCATACAACCAATTACTTCGTTATGGCGAGTGGCACGCTCTAGCAATTTAAAGCTTTCATCATTCAACTCCGTAAAGTCCGAAAGGAGATAAATCAGGCTGCCGGGTTTGGCTAGATGCACAAGTCGTTTTAAATTCTCATTGAAACGATCCCCCGAGGGTTGGGTCTCTTTTTGAATTAATGCTTGTTCGTGTAGGGCACAAAACTGATGAGCTAGCGCAAGCACTCCACGGTCGCGAGCAATCGGTTTTAGCTCGTGGTGATTGCTGTCATTAAATACCACACCACCAACACGATCGCCGCGTTGGCATGCAGCCCAAGACACCAAAATGCCTAAGTGTGCCGCGAGCACCGACTTAAGTAACAGCTTTGAACCAAATAGCATGCTTGAGGAAAAGTCACAAAATACAAAAACGGGACGTTCTTTCTCTTCTTGAAAGAGTTTCGTGTGTGCTTCACCGGTACGCGCGGTAACGCGCCAGTCAATTGCACGAATATCATCACCATATTGGTATTGTCTGACTTCAACGAACTCCATACCTCGACCTTTATGCGGTGCGAGGTATTGTCCTGATTGAGCACTTTTCACTTTTCCTCTCGGTTTGAGCGAAAGTAAATGCGCTTTGGACTTATAAAAAAGTAGCTCTTTCAGGCCGAGTTCGACACCATTACTGTGGCTTTCATTAAACCAGCTGGCTGAATTAAACTGCTTGATGTCGTTCATAGTATTATGGAACAGCAACCAATTCTAAAATCTTACTGATCACCTGATCTTTGGTGATCCCATCCGCCTGTGCTTCATAACTCAGCACGATACGGTGGCGTAGCACGTTATGCACCACAGCTTGAATATCTTCTGGTGTGACAAAGTCTCTGCCTTGTAGCCACGCATGAGCACGAGAACATTTATCAAGCGCAATTGTAGCTCGAGGACTCGCGCCATAATCAATCCAGCTTGCAAGCGTTGCATCAAAGCGTTGTGGCTGTCTGGTCGCAATAATCAATTGCACAAGATATTGCTCTAGTGGCTCAGCAAGATGCATGCTTAGTACGGTTTTACGGGCCTCAAATAGGGTTGCTTGACTAATCGGTGTGAAGGTTGCTTGGTACTCCTCCAACGCCTCGCCACGAGTGAGGCGTAAAATATCGACCTCGGTTTCTGCATCCGGATAATCGATATTTAGATGGAGTAAAAAGCGGTCAAGCTGTGCTTCAGGTAACGGATATGTACCTTCTTGCTCAAGCGGGTTTTGCGTTGCCATTACCATAAATAGCTCAGGTAACGGATACGTTGTTTTGCCAACGGTTATTTGGCGCTCGGCCATTGCTTCTAGTAGCGCTGATTGCACTTTGGCTGGGGCTCGGTTGATTTCGTCAGCCAAAATCAAATGATGAAAAAGCGGGCCTTTCTCAAATACAAATTCATTGGTTTGTTGGCGATAGATATCTGTACCAGTTACATCAGACGGCAATAAGTCTGGGGTAAATTGGACGCGTTGGAAGCTCCCTTCAATGCCTTTAGCCAGCGCATTTACTGCACGGGTCTTAGCAAGACCAGGGGGGCCTTCAACCAATAAATGACCATCTGCTAAAAGCGCGATAAGCAAGGATTCGGTCAGTGCACTTTGTCCTAAAATTTGGGTATCTAAATATTCTTTTAGTTGAGAAAACTCGTTTACTGCCATGAGACTGCCTTTTAAGCCGACAAAAATAAAAATAGTTATATGGACGCTGAATGAATAATCAAGTTGATTAGACCCATAATTTTAGAAAAGTTCATAAATTTTAAATAACAATTTCAAATACTTTGAGATTGCTTGAAAAAGCATCTAAAGTTGGTTTTCACGGTTTAAAAAGCAGCCATTTCGTGCTTTGCTATTGGCAACTTCGATTTGGTTGTTTAGAATCGGAGGAAATTAACAGGTCAGACCTGTCAGCGGGAGAGCAAAATTCATGTCTGAACAAAACATACTAAAAACATCAAAAGGCGACCGAATCGCTATCGTGAGCGGCCTGCGTACGCCATTCGCAAAGCAAGCTACCGCTTTTCACCACGTTCCAGCCCTAGATTTAGGCAAAATCGTCGTCAACGAAATGCTTGAGCGTTTGAACTTCGATCGTAAAGAAATCGACCAACTGGTATTCGGTCAAGTTGTACAAATGCCGGAAGCACCAAACATTGCGCGTGAAATCGTGCTTGGCACTGGCATGCCAGTTTCGGTTGACGCTTACTCTGTATCACGTGCATGCGCAACCAGTTTCCAAGCGATTGCTAACGTTGCAGAGAGTATTATTTCAGGCCAAGTGAGTGTCGGTGTTGCTGGTGGTGCGGATTCTTCATCAGTGTTACCGATTGGCGTGAGCAAAAAGCTTGCAGGTAGCCTTGTTGACTTGAACAAAGCGCGTACGCTTAAGCAGCGCTTACAGATTTTCTCAAAGCTAAGACTCAAAGACTTATTACCAGTGCCACCTGCAGTTGCAGAATATTCAACTGGCTTATCAATGGGGCAAACCGCTGAGCAAATGGCTAAGACTCATGGGATCAGCCGTGCAGATCAAGATGCGATGGCGCACCGCTCACATACCTTAGCTGCAAAAGCATGGTCGGAAGGCTTATTAAATAATGAAGTGATGGCTGCCCATGTTGAGCCATACAAAAGCTTTATTGATAAAGATAATAACATCCGTGAAAACTCCTCATTGGAAAGCTACGCCAAGTTAAAGCCTGTATTTGACAGACAGCACGGCTCAGTAACTGCAGCAAATGCAACGCCACTGACCGATGGTGCAGCGGCAGTATTAATGATGAGCGAAAGCAAAGCCAAAGCACTTGGCTACGACATCTTAGGTTATGTGCGTAGTTTCGCCTTCTCCGCAATCGGCGTACACGAAGATATGTTGATGGGTCCTGCGCATTCAACGCCTGTCGCACTTGACCGTGCGGGCATTACACTTGCTGATCTTGACCTGATAGAAATGCATGAAGCTTTCGCAGCGCAAGCGCTGTCCAATATGAAAATGTTTGGCTCAGACAAATTCGCGCAAGAAAAACTTGGTCGCAGTAAAGCAATTGGCGAAATCGACATGGATAAGTTTAACGTGCTTGGTGGTTCACTTGCATATGGTCACCCATTCGCAGCAACCGGTGCACGCTTGATCACGCAAAGCTTACATGAGCTTAAACGCCGCGGCGGTGGTCTTGCATTGACAACTGCCTGTGCTGCAGGTGGTCTTGGAGCCGCATTCGTATTGGAGAGCGCATAATGTCAGTATTTTCTTATGAATTAAACGACCATAAAGTCGCCATCGTTACAATCGACGTACCGGGCGAAAAAATGAACACCCTACGTGATACATTTGCTGATGAATTATTAGAGATCATTGCAAAGAGTAAGCAAGACGACGTAACGGGTATGGTTTTTATCAGTGGTAAAGACGATAACTTTATAGCGGGTGCAGACATTAAAATGTTAGACAGCGCGAAAACCCGTGAAGATGCGTTAGCGATTTCGGAAATGTGTCATAAAACCTTCTTTAAATTGGCTGATTTACCATTCCCGACCGTTGCTGCGATCCACGGTGTAGCACTGGGTGGCGGCTTGGAGTTTGCGCTGGCTTGTGATTACCGTGTATGTACTGAAGACAGCAAGACTAAACTGGGTCTTCCAGAAGTACAGCTTGGTCTATTGCCAGGTGGTGGCGGTACACAGCGTCTACCGAAATTAGTTGGTATTCAAAAAGCACTTGAATGGATGCTAACTGGTAAACAAGTTCGACCTAAGCAAGCGAAAAAAGCGGGCCTAGTTGACGATTCCGTGCCACACAGTATTCTACTCGACGTAGCGGTGAAGCTTGCCAGAAAAGGTAAGCCTAAGCCTCGCAAACCGAATTTAGACAAAATTAGCCAATTGCTAGAGTCTAACCCGTTCGGACGCAATATCATTTTCAAAAAAGCACAAGAAAATGTTGAGAAGAAAACGGGTGGTCACTATCCAGCGCCGCTCGCTATCATCAAAGCGGTACGTGCATCTGTAGAGCTGGACAAGCTTAAAGGTTATAAAACCGAAGCCGAGGGTTTTGCTGATTTAGTGATGTCTGAAGTATCGCGCTCGCTACGTGGGATTTTCTTTGCCACAACGGAAATGAAAAAGGATTTCCAAGGTGAAGATCTTGCTCCTGTGAAGCGTGTTGCAGTGCTAGGTGGTGGCTTAATGGGCGCAGGTATTACCCATGTTAGTGCGGTTAAAGCAGGCACTCCAGTACGTATTAAAGATGTTGCGCATCAGGGCATTAGCAACGCATTAAATTACAGCTATAAGATCCTAACTCAACGCCAAAAGCGTCGTATTATTTCAAAGGCAGAGATGCAGTCAACTTTGAATATGATCACGGGGACAACAGATTACTCTGGTTTTAAACACACAGACATGGTGATTGAAGCTGTATTTGAAGACTTAGACCTTAAACAGTCGATGGTGGCGGATATTGAACGCGAATGTAGTGAGAGTACGATATTTGCAAGTAATACGTCATCATTACCAATCGGTCAAATCGCTGCAAAAGCGACGCGTCCTGAAAACGTAATTGGTTTGCATTATTTCTCGCCAGTAGAAAAAATGCCGCTGGTGGAGATAATTCCGCACGAAACTACTAGTGATGAGGTTATTGCGCGCACTGTGGCTTTTGCTCGTAAGCAGGGGAAAACCCCAATCGTAGTAAAAGACAAAGCTGGTTTTTACGTAAACCGTATTCTGGCACCTTATGTTAACGAAGCGGCAAATCTTTTGCTTGCCGGTGAACCGATAGAGAAAATCGATCAAGCCTTGGTTGAGTTTGGTTTCCCTGTTGGTCCTCTTGCGCTTCTTGATGAAGTCGGTGTAGACATTGGCTCTAAGATTGCGCCAATTTTAGAAAAAGAATTAGGTGCTCGCTTTAAGGCGCCGGATGCTTTTGCACGTATGATAGATAGCAAACGCCTAGGTCGCAAATCTGGTCGTGGTTTCTATACCTATGAAGGTAAAAAAGGCAAGCAAGTGGACGAGTCTGTTTATGAGTTACTCGGTGTCACGCCTTCTCCTAAGTTGAATAAACAAGAAATTGCGAACCGCTGCGTTGCACAGATGCTCAATGAGGCTGCGCGCTGTCTTGACGAAGGTATTATTCGTAATGCAAGAGATGGTGATATCGGTGCTATTTTTGGCATTGGTTTCCCTCCATTCTTGGGCGGTCCATTTAGCTATATGGACAAAAAAGGCGCCAATAAGGTGTGTTCAGAGCTATCAACATACGCTGCTGACAACCCTGTATTTACACCTGCGGAGCCGCTACTTGCAATGGCCGAAGAAGGCAAAGCTTATTACGAGTAACGATACCAATTTATCTTAATTGAAAATATCCTATCTGTAAGCCGCTGTAATGCGGCTTTTTTCGTTCTCTGGTCTAGACTTAATAGCTGTAATGGTATGTAACTTTTGTACCATCGACATGGATTCTACAGCACCTAGACGGTCTCTAATTTCTTCTATCTACTGCGCTCTAGGATTTGCTGAATTTGGACAGCAGAGTATATGAATAAACGTATTTTTTTGCAGATCAGTGGCTTAGTTATTTTTACTATTTTGGTGAGTGGTGGCCTATTTTATTGGTCCACTTTGTTAAACCACTCCATTTCCTCATTTCATCAGTCATGGCAATCAGAAACTGAAGTTGCAATTAAGCGTGCTGAACTGCTAGCTGAACTGGAGCGTAGCTTTGGTTATAACGGCTTTATTCATCACTTTAAAAATTATGTACTACGCCAAGACGAGATCTATTACGAACAGGCTTTAGCTGATGTTGAAGCGGCCAAAGCGACAATCCTGAAATTGCAAAGTACGGCGCTTAGCAGCCAAGAGACAAAGGCATTAGCCATTATTCAACACACCTTTGATGAATATACACAAATGCTTGCGCTTGCTAAATCAAAATTTACATCCGGAAGGTTGAACTCTGAAGTTGTGGATCGTTTAGTGAGAGTAGATGACACGGACGCAGAAGCTGCATTTAATTATTTGCGTAAGTCGATTGGAGAGAAGTTTGAGCTTGCAAAGCAAAACCAATCGGTAAAGCTTGCTCAAACCCAAGAGTTGAGTAACACCGGTATATTGTTGCTGCTACCGATAGTCTTGTTGTTTGCTTGCTTAAACATCTTTACGCTCATTTTTGTGGTTAAACTTATCAACGAAAAGCGAAAGTTATTCAACTCTACTCCTGATGCTATTTTATATTGTGATAAAGACGGTAGGCTTACAGAGGTCAATAAGGCCTGTACAGATTTATTTGGCTATCAGCCTCAAGAGCTATTAGGTATGCAAGTTGAAGACCTCATTCCAGAGCGGTATACCGGTAAACATGTTGTGGACAGAGAGAAGTTCCAAGGAACCTCTACCATGCGTAGAGTGACGCATGATGGCCTAAAAATTGTAGGGCGGCACCAATCAGGTGTAGAGATCCCAGTAGATATCGCGTTATCCACGGTGTCCGTCTCTAAAAATGATGTTTTTATTGCGGTGATCCGAGATTTACGTCAAGAACAAGAATTGAAGAACCGGGCTGAACTGGATTTCTTAACTCAGGTTATGAATCGCAGAAAGATTGAAGCGCTGTTGAAAGAAGAAGTGCAGCGAGCCATACGCTATCATCGAGCGCTTTCGCTACTGGTAATCGATGTTGATCATTTTAAACAATTAAATGACACTGCAGGACATCAAGATGGTGATAATGCATTGAAAGAAGTTGGGCAATTCTTAAGAGAGCAGGCACGACCAAGCGACCATATTGGACGATGGGGCGGTGATGAATTTGTAATTATCTGCCCCGAGACTAGACCGGATGCCGCGCTTAATTTTGCACAACGACTGGTGCATGAATTTACTCGTTTCACCAGCTTTGGACTGACATTTAGCATTGGCGTCGCGGGGTATGAGCTTATTGGTGAAAGCTTTAATCACAAACGATGTTTTGAAGAAGCTGATTTAGCCCTCTATGAGTCGAAAAAGTCAGGTCGAGATCGTGCTTCGCTTTATATCGCGCCACGCAGATCTCTTGACAAAAAGGCATAGTCTAAAACGAGATCTTTTACTTTGGCCGTTAAAAACCTTACAATTTGCGCCCAGTTTAGACTTGTGGCGGATGTTGATGCATAAAATAGAAGACCTCATTGCTGTTTTTAATGGGTTATTCCTGCACACGCTTAACACGGAGCTGGTAGTGGGCGACGATGAGCCTATCTATCTACCTGCAAATGAATCATACCCTCATCACCGCATTATTTTTGCTCATGGCTTTTATGCCAGTGCTTTGCATGAAGTTGCACATTGGCTCGTTGCGGGTGAAGCACGTCGGCAACTCGAAGATTACGGCTACTGGTATTGTCCCGATGGACGAGATAAGGCGCAGCAGCTCGAATTTGAAAAAGTGGAAGTGAAACCACAAGCGATTGAGTGGGCGTTAAGTGTCGCGGCTGGTTTTTCATTTAATGTTTCCGTTGATAACCTCAATGGTGAACAAACTTGCCGTTTCAGCTTTCAACAACGAGTGCATCAGCAAGTGCTAGCTTTATTAGAAAGTGGATTTAATACCAGAACGACTCAACTACTCAACGCATTAAGCAATTTTTATAATACACCTTGGCCGTTACGCCAGCAGCAATTTAACTGGGATATCCCGACAGAGCTAAGCATGGAGTTTGACGATGCAATTTAAGCTTGGACTTATCATCAATCCTTTAGCTGGGCTTGGTGGGAGCGTTGCACTAAAAGGTAGCGATGGTGCAGAAACAGCCCAACAAGCGTTGGCGTTAGGTGCAGAGCCTCGCGCTAATCAGCGAGCAAAAACGGCTTTAACACAATTACTTTCACATCAACAAAATATCGAAATATACACTGTTAATGGTGAGATGGGGGAGCGTACGGCAAAAGAGCTGGGTTTTAACACCCAAGTGATTTATCAAACTCAAAGTACGGCAACTCGTCCTGAAGATACCGAGACCGCAGCGCAGATGATGCAGCAGCTCGGTGTCGATTTGATTTTGTTTGCTGGTGGCGATGGCACTGCCCGTAACATTTGCCACGCGGTGGGTGATTCATGCCCTGTACTTGGGATCCCTGCTGGGTGCAAAATTCATAGTGGCGTATACGCGATAACGCCAAAAGCAGCAGGTAGAGTCGTTGAACTTTTGGTTACCGGAGAGCTCGTCTCTATTGGCGAAGCCGATGTGATGGACATTGATGAAGCTGCATTTCGTGAAGGGACTGTGCGCGCTAAGCGATTTGGTGAAATGCAAGTGCCGACCGAGCTGAGATATGTGCAAGCGGTGAAAAATGGTGGCAAAGAAAGCGATGAGCTGGTGTTGGCTGATATCGCCGCCTATGTGGTTGCCGAAATGGAAGAAGACGAAACCTACATTATGGGGTCTGGTTCTACCGTTGCAGCAGTGATGGAAGAGATGGGACTTAACAATACACTTCTTGGTGTTGATGTTGTAAGGGACCAAGCGCTGATCGCGCAAGACCAAACCGCGCAGCAATTGTTGTCGCTTGCTGATGACAAAACAAAGTTAGTGATCACATTAATTGGTGGGCAAGGACACATTTTTGGCCGCGGTAATCAGCAGCTAAGCCCTAACCTCATCAAAAAAATCGGTAAAGATAATATTATCCTTATCGCCACAAAATCGAAATTAAAGGCCTTAAATGGTCGTCCTTTAATTGCTGATACCGGTGACGAACAACTTGATGAGTCCTTAGCTGGATTTATTAAAGTGATCACTGGATTCAATGACCATGTAATGTACGCCATTGGCCATCAAGAATAATTTAGGAATAAATATGTCTTTAGTAGAATATGTAGAGAAAGCGCAGCAGTTTTTTGATGAGCTTGTCGATAGAGCGAGCGATGATGAACTATTTGCTGGCGGCTATTTACGCGGCCACTTTGACTTAGCGGTAGGCTATGCGCAAGTAGAGGAAGCAGATCTTTCGATTGATGAGTTAAAAGCCAAAGTTGAGAGCAGCTTGGTAAAAGCATACCGAAATGGAGAGCTAAATGACGATGATAAAGCGCACGTAGTTTCTATTTGGGAGCAGGTGCAAAATCTAAAATAAATGCACCTCGCTCGAGTGTAGCAGATGCTAGGGCCTGTTGACCTTTGCTGTTTGATTTTTGTTCTCCTGAGTGTGTTTTGGTAGCGACGCTCGACTTGCCGCCTAGTAATCTAGGTAAAAGTTGAGCAACAATGAACAAAGCGCACTCAGGTGAACCCAAAGGGCAGCGCTTGATTAGCATTTCTACTGTGTTATCGCCTGACTCACATAGAATAACTATGCTACGCAGGCTCTGCCTTGTATAAATACCAATCAAACTGCTGCAAAAACAAACTTGAGAGATAAACAGGCCCTAGAAGTCTAATTTGCATCTGCTACTCAGCCTCTTTTGGCCTTACATCAAAAATCGCCAATAGATGAATAACAGTGCAAAGCCCACTAAATAAACCAGCCCCAGTCCCGTTAAAATCTTGGTGTACATGGGTTGACGGCGATAGATCTCACCTTTCACTAATCCTAAATTCATCCAAGCAAAGATGGGAGTAGTGACAAACGCTGAGCTCATGGCAAACATCAGCATGCTCTTTAAGTCGGCTTTAAAAAACAGCACTACGGCCATACCAAGCGCTGCTTGTAGCAATAGAATGAGCGTGTAACTCTTTTTTGTTGTGTTAGGGCGTAACAGCTGAAGCGATTCACTAAGCACTCGGGAGTAGCCATCTAACACCGTGATCGTTGTGCCAAACATACATAAAAATGCGACGCCTGCAATTAGCCATCTGGCCCATTCGCCAATCGTATTGGCATACATATCAATGAGCTGCTGTGAGAACGCAACACCTGCGAGTTCAACAGGCTTATCTTGACCATATTGCATGAGCATACCGAGCAAACAAAAAACGACCGCAAGACCCAGCGTAACAAAATATCCCACCTTGAAATCCAGTAGGATCTGGCTACTTGTTAGCGGTTGTTTAGCCATCTTCGTTTTTAGCCAAGAGGAATTAATAGCAGAAATCTCGATTGGTGCAGGCATCCAACCCATTAAAGCAACTAAAAACCCCAGTAGTGCGATGTCGTAGGGGGAAACCGGATCAATGGGGGCTGGATGGGCAGGTCCATTATGAGCCGCAATGGCAAGCGCCATAACCGTGGAAATGGTCAAAATTATCATTACCCATTTGCTAGTCACATCAAGTATTTTGTAGTGTCCAACCAGTAAGATTGTCAAGCAGCTAGCCAAAAGTATAAAGCTTAACAATTCAATATTTATTGGAAATGGCAGCGAGTAGCTCAAGAGACTTGCGGTAAGTAATAGCACACCTGCGGTATTTACAATGGCTGCGAAAATATTGAGTAGCACAAAAACCTTAAATCCGAAGCGGTAATGTGCGTGATAGCCTTCGACGACAGTGTGCTTAGAGTGACTTGTGTACTCTACTGCATATTTAAAAAAGGGATATTTGAGCAAATTAACGGCAACAATTAGCCAGATCAATTGACTACCAAATAGTGCCCCAGCCTGAGTTGACGAAACGAGATGTGAACCACCGATAGCAGCAGTTGCCATTAATATTCCAGGCCCAAAGATGGCAAACTTGCCTTTAAGAGATAGCAGCGCTGGCAATGTAAATTCCTTAAGTCATTGTTATTTTAATTTTGCTGCCAGTCTACGAAGTTTTAAGAATTGCCGCAATACTGTCGTTGAGTCGCATTTCAAAGATGGTGTTGAGTGTGAGATAACTAGTCGCTTACTCATCCTGCTCTAAGAAGTATTCATCTAGGTCTTCTTTGATGTCCTGATAATCATCTTCATCTAAATTTAAAACCTTCAATACATCCGCTTTCATTAAGTGCCAATCAGGCGCTGCAACAAAACGTTTATTGATATGTACAAAATTTTCAGCCATTTTTAGAGCAGAGAAAGCTAATTTCTGTTCTTCATCTTTACAGTTCCCCAAAAACTCGGGGTCATGATGGCATAAAATCATCTGACAAATACTTTGTGGCAAGTTCCAGGAAGCCGCGAGGAAGTAGCCGATAATAGCGTGATTGGTCTCGTACTTTTCTTCTTCGTGTTCGACTAACAGCTTGTCATAATCTTTGTTAGCGGCAATAAGCGTTTCCATATAATCTGGGTAATTAACCGCCATGGCGGCAATTCCTGCGTCGTGAAATAATCCTAGCAAGTGCAAGTTTTCGATAGGAACACGCGATTTAAGTTTATTACCAATTACCATGATGCTATCTGCGATGTCTGAAGCGTTATCCCAAAACCGCTCCAAACTGATACAACATTTACGTTGGTCAAAGGTTTGTTTGAGCAAAAAGCCGGTTACAAGCTTACTGATAGAGTCTAGACCTAGAAAGACGACAGCCTGTTTTACATCAGTTACTGTTCCGCGAATTCAACTCCGAAGTGCACCACTCGCTAAATTAAGCTGCTTTACGTAATTCATTGAATACTACAGCAG
Organism: Pseudoalteromonas sp. DY56-GL79; assembly: GCF_041414765.1. NCBI lineage: Bacteria > Pseudomonadati > Pseudomonadota > Gammaproteobacteria > Alteromonadales > Pseudoalteromonadaceae > Pseudoalteromonas > Pseudoalteromonas sp. DY56-GL79. The sequence goes on from NZ_JANHZS010000039.1 coordinate 38,076, forward strand.
GCT
>NZ_JANHZS010000003.1:0-258939 GCF_041414765.1 Pseudoalteromonas sp. DY56-GL79
CAGCCTGCTGTAGTATTCAATGAATTACGTAAAGCAGCTTAATTTAGCGAGTGGTGCACTTCGGAGTTGAATTCGCGGTTTTTATATGGCGCTAATTATAACTGCATGGGATTTATTATCCGTAGTGGCAAAAGAACAAGGAGCTTGTGCAAAAGTTACGCTCATAGCTTACTGTAAACAGCACTGGATACAGTTACCACTTATGCTAGCGTTTGCTTGTATAGGTATTGCCGGGCTACACCTTGAATACCCACTACTTACTCTTTTTAATATTGTATTCAGTCTGTTATTGGCTGTCCATGTTATTAAAGTTGTGTATAAAATAAGAAATACGTCCGCTATTGACGCGATAAAGGAGAGATTAAAAACCAAGTCGAGGTTTATTTTTTCCGTTAACCTGCTACTCATTGTTGTTATGTGTGCCATACCATTTCTAACAATGTCTTTAGGAACGTGGGCTGCTAGTTATATGGTTATTTTTAACTGCTACATACAGTTCTTAAACCATATTATTAGTGAGAATATTTTTGCGCCTGATTAAACTAGTTTAGAGTTCTCGCAATAACCTATTTAGATAAAAGTCAATCAGTGGTTAAATACTGATTGACTTTTTACACCCCGAGCAACAATCTCCTATCTAGATCCACATTAGCATGGCTGTATTTATTGTCTGCTTCATATTAAGTGATTATTTAAATAAACCTGTACTACTGTATCTTGGTTTTTATATTGCTCTGTACGACGCACTTTATCAACTTGCTACGCAGCTTAACAATACCCAAGCGGAAAAAGCCAATATGAAGCATTTGGATACATTCCAATATTTATTCTGCTATTGGTTAGTATTGTTACTCTCTCATCTCCTTCAATGCTTATTACCGGCATCAATCTTGCCGTAGTTAGTATCATCATTTATCAGCTGGTACGAATTCTTAGCGCTAGAATCAAGCTGTCTAAAAGAAACATAGTAAAGACCTTGAAACGCAACAAAACAGCGCTTTTGATACTACTACTATTAACAACAGTATTTCGATTTTTCTTTGACTCGGAAGGCTTAGCAATCACTGCTTCCTTCTATTAGCTACTTTAGCAGTTTTTGATAATTGTAAAGACGTAATCAATGGTGAAAGCTAGCTTCAAAATGACTCAACAAAAACGCCCTTATCGTGAACGTTTTTTTTTGCGCCAAAAATGATAGAATGCGGCCAATAAATGACGACCTTGGCAGCTCCAGGCTTGAAAGAGCATCTAAGTGGCCAAATAAGGGCGTCAGCAAGTAGTTCGTTGTGAGGATACCGTCGTGGTAAAACCAGTTAAAAATACTAAGTTTGATGAATACTTAGAATTTCCTTGCCCATTTACATTCAAGATTATGGGCCTTGCAAATGTCGATTTGACGGATCAGATCCTAGCTAAACTGCAGGTTATTGCACCGGGTGATTATGCACCAAAGGTTAAACCAAGCAGCAAAGGCACCTATGAAGCCGTATCTCTTGTCGTTACCGTAACCAGCAAAGAGCATATCGAGCAGATTTATACCGAGATCGGTGGCATCGAAGACGTCCGTTACATCCTGTAGTTGGTAAGGACCCCTAATTATGGAATCTCGTAAGTTAATTGTGCGCCAACTCGGCCTTTGTAGTTACGAGCCAATTTGGCACAAAATGCAATCTTTTACCGATGAGCGTGATGACACCACTGCGGATGAAATCTGGCTGGTGGAACATGAACCTGTTTTTACACAAGGTCAAGCAGGTAAAGAAGAGCATGTATTGGCGCCGGGCGACATTCCCGTCGTAAAAGTGGATCGCGGTGGTCAAGTTACCTACCATGGCCCTGGGCAACAAATGCTTTATGTTCTGCTCAACTTACGACGATTGAAAATAGGGGTACGTGAACTCGTCACTTGGCTAGAAGAAAGTATAATCGACTCCCTAAAAGAATATGGGATAGAGGCTTATGCTAAAGCCGATGCACCGGGTGTATACGTCAACGATAGCAAGATAGCATCTCTTGGACTCAGAGTCCGCCGTGGCTGCTCGTTTCATGGTCTCGCACTCAACGTTAATATGGACCTTGGTCCATTTTTACGAATAAACCCTTGTGGTTATGCGGGCATGAATATGGTGCAAAGTAGCGAAATTAATGGACCTCAAACCGTCGCTGATGCGGGGGCTGGTCTGGTAAAACACATGCTAAAACGCATTAATGCTGAGCATGTCGAATACACTGAAGGGTTTGAAAACGTATGAGTAAACCAGTCAAAATGGAGCCAGGGGTAAAGCTCCGCGATGCTGAAAAAATGGCATTGATCCCAGTTAAAGTCATGCCAACAGAACGCGAAGAAATGCTGAGAAAGCCTGAGTGGTTAAAGATCCGTTTGCCAAAATCAAGTGAACGTATCGATGGCATTAAACAAGCAATGCGAAAGCACGGCTTGCACTCTGTTTGTGAAGAAGCATCTTGCCCTAACCTTTCTGAGTGCTTTAATCACGGTACAGCAACCTTTATGATTTTAGGTGCAATTTGTACTCGCCGCTGTCCATTCTGCGATGTGGCCCACGGTCGTCCATTAAAACCTGACGCCCAAGAGCCGGAAAAGCTTGCACTTACCATCAAAGACATGAAGTTAAGCTACGTTGTTATTACCTCTGTTGACCGTGATGATTTGCGCGACGGTGGTGCGCAGCACTTTGCCGACTGTATTCGTGAGATCCGTAAGCACAACCCAGGTATTACAATCGAAATTCTTGTGCCTGATTTCCGTGGTCGTATGGATAGAGCTTTAGAGATCTTAAGTGAAACACCACCAGATGTATTCAACCACAACCTTGAAACTGCACCGAGACTTTACAAGCTAGCGCGTCCAGGCGCCGATTATAAGTGGTCGCTCGAATTACTACGCCGCTTTAAAGAAGCGCATCCAGAAGTAAGAACTAAATCAGGCCTGATGGTTGGACTAGGCGAAGAAATCTCTGAAATTGAAGAAGTCTTAAGAGACTTGCGCGAGCATAGCGTAGATATGCTTACCGTAGGCCAGTATCTGCAACCTTCAAAGCACCACTTGCCAGTCAAGCGCTACGTGCCACCGGTTGAGTTTGATGGGCTAAAAGAATATGCCGACGAAATAGGCTTTAGCCATGCAGCTTGCGGACCATTTGTACGCTCTAGCTACCATGCAGATCAGCAAGCCGCCGGTAAAGAAGTAAAATAGCTTCTGCTCCGAACTTAAGTTCAAGTAACACGGATATTGCTCCTAGTCGTAAATAGGAGCAATTTCCGCTCTCCCTCTACGCATTCATGTAAATTCAATGTAAAATAGCCAAAATTCCCTTAATTTACACCCTTGTCTAGCCAGAGAGTTTTAGTGGTAACAAGGCATTAATTATCCCCAGCTCAAGTTACTTAGAATAATAATATGGAATACGGACCAATCAGCTTTTACGCTATTTTTATTGCCGTTGTGGTGCTTGGAGGCAGCTTAGGCGGGCTCTTACAAGCGATGCGTTCAACGTCGTCATATAAGTTTCGCAAACCTAAGTTTAAGAGTGCGAATAGCGCTGCCCCAGAGTATTGGGACTTAGGTGGATTCGGTGTCATTCTAGCCGGTGTGATCTCAGCATTTATGGCAATTGGTGTGCTCACCATGGCGGGCGCTGCTGACTTCAGCCCAGTCAGTAAGTATGCATTTAAATCATATCAAAATGGGGAGCACGACTCCCACCATCAAAACAATGACGAGATACTCATTCCCGTGGCAATGTTTTCATCTGCGCATAACGATAACGCCGTTGAGATCAACCGTATTATCAAAGTGGTCGTAGAGCACAATTTGAAGCGGGAAAATGACTCAATTACCGGTTCTGATAAAGCATTTTGGACTTGGATTAAAATATTTTCATTCTCTATTTTAAGCGGTTTTGGTGGTGTAGGACTCGTTTCTAGCGCCTACAAGCGCTATGTTGGCGAAGATGAATTCAATGACATCCAACAAAAGGTGAAAGAGGAGTATGAAATAGCACGTAAGAATACCGTAGAAATCGCACTCCAACGCGCTAGGGAATTGATTGCAAACACACAATACGATGAAGCAATTAAGGTTTGTGATGACATTCTTACCAACATCCACCCAAACCATGCAAGAGCAATTGGCATAAAAGCCAGAGCACTCAGCCGAGATGGTAAGCTCGCAGAAGCCATCAAGCTGCTAGAAAGCGCACTTTCCATCTCAGATATGAGTGAGTCCGTCAGAGCTCGTATGCATTGGAATATCGCCTGTTACCAGACTCGTATAGATTTTAGCGAAGGCTTACCTGAGGAGCTAGATTGTATGGTCCGGACGCTGGGTGAGATCCGCAGCCATTTGGAGCGCGCAATTGCGCTTGATGAGCATTTAAGATTGAAGCTACCAGACGGTGAAAGTGACCTTATTGTGCTAAAGTCGCTCAGTGCGAGAGGTCAAGATTGGTTTGACAATTTAGTACGAGCGCAATAGACTCTTAGGTAAGTTAGCTTGATACGGTGCATTTTCATGAGAGATGAAGACTTTATATAAAAGTTAAAGGTACAAGCACAAATTCACTGGATGAAAATGCCAGTGAGTAGAATAAGCCGCATATTGGTATGCGGCTTTTTTGTTTTTAACGCATAAATTTTATACGCGAATTGGTATTAGCAGCAAAACGGTTTCATTTCCTCGCTATTCGTTATATCTTGCCTCACCAGATAATAATAATCAGGGGCAAAACGTGCTTAAGAATAAAACTTTGGGCAGCATGCTGATTGTAGCAGGTACTACAATTGGCGCGGGTATGCTCGCCCTCCCTATTGCATCAGCAGGACTCGGCTTTTCTACCGCTATCGCATTATTAGCAATCACATGGTTGTTAATGACCTATACCGCTTTGCTTATGCTGGAAGTACATCAATACGCAGATCAAGACGCAACGCTAAATACACTGGCGAAAAACTTGCTCGGTAAAACGGGCCAATATGTCGCTAACTTTTCTATGGTATTTTTATTCTATGCACTGTGCGCAGCTTATATCGCGGGAGGTGGTGCACAACTTCAAAGCAAACTGGTTAGTGTACTAGGTGACGGGATCACTCCCCAACTCGGCTCAGTATTGCTTGCTGTTATCATAGCAACCATAGTGACATTAGGCACAAGTACCGTCGATAAGCTTAACCAGTTACTATTTACCATTAAAGTTATCGTGCTCGCGAGTTTGTTTTTTATCCTGACTCCCTATGTTCATGGCCAACATCTTATCGATATGCCAGTAGAGCAAGGACTTGTTATTGCGGCAATTCCTGTAATTTTCACTTCATTTGGGTTTCATGGATCAATCCCGTCAATCGTTAAGTACGTGGGCGTAGATATCCGCCAATTACGTAAAGTAATGATGTTTGGTGCTTCCCTCCCGCTTATCATCTATGTATTTTGGCAACTACTAAGTCAAGGTGTTATGGGGCAAGAGAGCTTAATGGCAAGTGAGGGATTGCCTGGTTTTGTCACCAGTATTTCGTCTATCGCACACAACGACAATGTACAATTATTTGTGACGGTTTTTGCAGATCTTGCTCTGGCGACTTCATTCTTAGGTGTAAGCCTTGGGCTATTTGACTTTTTTGCTGATGCCTTTAAAAAGCAAGATACCAAGAAAGACCGTGTAAAAACGGCGTTCATTACCTTTTTACCACCGCTTGGCTTTGCCCTCTTTTATCCAAAGGGCTTTATCATGGCACTGGGATATGCGGCAATTGCGCTCGTGGTGTTAGCGGTATTTCTACCAGTTGCTATGGTATGGAAGCAGAGAAAAGTTAGAGGTAATGATGGATATCAGATTAAAGGTGGTACGCTTGGACTAGGACTTGCCGCCATTTTTGGTGTGATGATCATCACCTCTCAGCTAATGCAAATGGCTGGCCTTATTCCTAGTTTAGGGTAAGCATTATCAAGACGACGTAGGTCTATTAACGGCCTACTTCGATTCTCTCCAGCCCACCGTCTTGCATTCGTTTATGTTTCAATTGAAAATAAGCAACTACAGGTACAAATGCTAAGCATAGAGTAGCAAAGTTAACTATTGGGATAATTGTAACGTAGAGATAAGACGAATAGCTAAGTTCCATTAAATGCCTATCAACTAAGCGGAACATCTGTAAGATTGGTGCAGGTATAATAATGAGCTGAGCAATTACACTCTGCCACATATAAACTTTGTCCTTAATAGCCCAAACAGCAATTATAGCCATAAACACAATATCGTTAAATGCCCAAAATATATAGCGATAAACCAACTCATCGTCTATCGCTCTAATAAAATCACCAGTAAAAGAGCCAATAATATAAAATAAAGCAATCAAAATCGCATAACGAGCGGCTTTTATATCTCTTAAAACTAAACAGACCAACACTGCAATCAGCGATAGTGGAATGCTGTATTGGATATAAAAAAGCCTAACCGACTCCCAAGCCTCTAACATATTTACTCTTCTAATTATTAGTTAAGATAATTTTTTAATGGGTCAAGTAATTATTACAATCGGTTAAGACGGCTTTTTTTCCGCCTCTTCATCACCGCCTTCACCATTACCGCCTGGCAGCCTAAAATTTTGAGGTTTTTTTATTGAAATCATTCTATTTCTCCTTTAAGTAGAACCAAACGAAACAATAGCGAATTCCCTGTAATTTGGCAATAAACTGTAATTAATTTTGCCTCACTTCAATAGGGTCTGACTCTTTAGGTTTACCCTGTAAAATCGAGATTTCAACACGCCTATTGCGGCGTCTATCTGCATCGCTGTCATTGGGAACTAGTGGCCTAGTGTCTGCGTGCCCAACCACGACCATTCTGTTCTTATCAAAACCACGAACGCGCTCCATCACAGTCGCAACAGCGACCGCTCTCGTCGCCGATAAATCCCAGTTATTGGAGTAAAGTTCGTTAGTGACTCTAAAATCGTCTGTGTGACCCGAGACAGTAATTTCACCGGGTACATCTTTGAGTAGTTCTGCAATTTCGGCAATCACTGGTTCAAATTTAGGTTGTAAAAACGCACTACCTGCGGGGAAAGAACCATTCTCTTGGATACGAATAATGATTTGCTGCCCTAGAGACTCAAGCTCAATCGCACCATCCATTATTTGCTTTTCTAACTGCTGCGCAATCTTTTTAACAAGCTCATTAACTTGTTCTTGATCTGCGGATGCGATTGCTTGCGTTGACGCCATTTCTTGAGCTGTACTGGCTGACTCACCACCACGCTTATTGCCCCGCTGCTCTTGCCGACCACCCGCAGACGATTCATCACCAGCCTGAAACTCAAGCATCTGTTGCGTCATTTCTACAGTTTGCTGTTGGATAGTTTCAATTGGTGTTGGCTCTGGCTTACCCGGAGTAAATTCCATCGCGATAACACTGGTACCTTTTGGGATATCCTTTACTTCAATTTTGTTTTGCACACCAAAAGCAAACTTCATCGACCCGGCAATTTGCTTAAACTTCAGCACGTCCATTTCAGAAAATGCCAGTAACAGTACAAAGAAGCACATCAGTAATGACATCAGATCAGCAAATGTCCCCATCCAGGCGGGAAGACCTGGGGGAGGACATTTACATTCATTCTCATCTGACATGGTTATTCCTCAGCCTCAGCGCCACGTTTAGACTCAGGCAAATAATTTTTCAAGATGCCTTCAATGACTTTCGGGTTTTGGCCATCTTGAATACCTAAAATAGCATCTAAGATGAGCCGCTGATTTCGCTCTTCTTCATCTTTACGAAGCTCAAGCTTAACCTGAATTGGGATCGCAACTACGTTAGCTAAGAACGCACCATACAAAGTTGTTAAAAGTGCAACAGCCATGGCAGGCCCGATTGCTTTTGGGTCGTCCATGTTAGACAACATAGCAACTAGGCCGATGAGTGTTCCGATCATACCCATCGCAGGCGCTATATCAGCGAGGGATTTAAATAAACCGGCGCCTAACTGGTGTCTTGAGGACGTTAAAGCAATATCTTTTTGCAGTGTGGCGCGCACAACATCAGCGTCATGGCCATCGACTAACATATCAACGCCTTTACGCATAAATTGGTTGGGAATTTCAGCTTCTTCTAACGCTAAGAAACCACCTTTACGCGCAGAATCAGCAAGCTCAACGGCTTTTTCAATCAGCTCTTCAGGGGTTTCAATCTTAAACATGAAGGCCTTGCCGGCCACTTTACCAATGCCGAAAAATTGTCCAAGCGTAAAGTTAGACAATACGATAAAAATTGAACCACCAAATACGATAACGACGGAAGGCGTGTTATAGAACATAGCGATCTGGCCATCACTACTCAGTACCATCGACATTACAATCAAACCTATGGCACCCAGGATCCCTATTACCGTTGCTAAATCCACATGTCCTCCGGGGGAAGTTATTTGTGATAAATCACGCAGTTATTATTGTTTGAGTTATCGGCAAGTTTCTCTACAACTTAACACTATTATATTAAAAAGTGTTTAAAATGCGAGTTTATAGCAGATCTTGTAATGCCGATACTCCGTCAGATCAAAAAGTCTCTGGTTTTTTTGACCTTGGCGCGCAATCCCCCTAAAATTGCCACACTTTTACTTTACGGGTCAGTGTGACATATGGCGGTAAAAAAACCTGATAATTTGAGCTTTGAAGAGGCCATGCAAGAGTTGGAACAAATCGTTGCAGACATGGAAAACGGTAGCTTACCTCTGGATCAAGCACTTAAACAATTTGAGCGTGGGATAAAGCTCGCAAAAGCTTCAAACCAAAAACTTCAGCAAGCTGAGCAGCAGGTCGCTATTTTAATGGGCGAAGATGAGCAAGCGCAATTACAGCCATTTGAAAACGAAGCCTAATGTCAGCAAAATTACAAGAAAAACTCCTGTCTGCTAAGACGCGTGTAGAAACCACCGTTTTACACTATTTTGATAATGTCCTTGATACTGAAGAAAATATCAAAGCCGCAACGCGCTACAGTATAGAAAATGGTGGTAAACGCTTGCGACCATTCTTGGTGTACTGCACTGGTGAATTGTTTGGTGCGGCTCCAGAAGACTTAGACAAGGCCGCTGCAGCAATAGAATGCGTGCATAGCTATTCGTTGGTGCACGATGATTTACCCGCGATGGATGATGATGAACTTAGGCGCGGCCGTCCAACCTGCCATATTCAATTCGATGAAGCGGCAGCTATCTTAGCTGGCGATGCCTTACAAACTCTGGCGTTTGAGCTGTTAAGTGGGCATCAATTCGCAGTAAGCCACCATGCGCAAATAAAAATGATTTCCGCGCTAGCTAAAGCATCGGGTCTACAAGGCATGGTTGGTGGCCAAGCACTTGATATAGCTGCTACTAATCGTTCAATTTCCATAGACGAACTTGAACGTATTCATAAGCTAAAAACAGGTGCACTGCTAAGCTGTGCTGTGGAGCTTGGGATCTTATGCGGCAACCCAGAGCAAGTTACCGAGCAAGCATGTAATGCAATACGCACTTATGGTCGTGCAATAGGCCTTGCATTCCAAGTCAGAGATGACATTCTTGATGTAGAAGGTGACACTGCGGTGCTTGGTAAGCCACAAGGCTCTGACATAGAACATAATAAGTCTACCTATCCTGCACTTTTAGGCTTAGAGCAAGCAAAAGAAAAAGCCGAACAGTTGATAGATGAAGCACTGGATGCGCTTACGAAAATAGATGGTGACACAGAAATACTTGCAGATTTAGCAAAATACATCATAGATCGAGAATATTAAGCTGACGTATAAAATAACTACGCCAAGCTAAGAAAATATTCACAAGTACTTTGTAAATACTGGCTAACATAATATTATGACCAGTTGGTGACGAATTTTAATAATTATGAAGTGAGCTGCGCGAGTAAGTACTCAGCAAAGACTCACTAGGACTCTGATAAATACCATGAAACTTGATAGTAGCAAGTATCCTTTACTCGCGTTAATTGACGACCCAAGTCAACTTCGTCAATTACCCCAGCATAAGTTATCTGCGTTAAGTGATGAATTACGAGAGTATTTGCTCAACTCAGTCTCTCAAAGCAGCGGTCACTTAGCTTCAGGTCTTGGCACGGTCGAACTGACCGTTGCATTGCATTACGTCTACAACACACCACAGGATAGATTGGTGTGGGACGTAGGTCATCAGGCTTATCCCCATAAGATCCTAACGGGCCGCCGTGACCAGATGCATACTATTCGCCAGAAAGATGGGCTACACCCTTTCCCATATCGAGAGGAAAGTGAATACGATACCTTTAGTGTTGGTCACTCAAGCACCTCGATTTCTGCAGCGCTCGCAATGGCTATTGCCGCTGAAAGAGAGGCAATAGGCCGTAAAACTGTTGCTATTATTGGTGATGGCGCAATGACTGCTGGTATGGCGTTTGAAGCCATGAACCACGCAGGGGATGTTAACCCGGACATGCTCGTGATCTTGAACGACAATGAAATGTCTATCTCTGAAAACGTTGGTGCACTTACAAACCATTTCGCTAAGATCCTCTCTGGTAGCTTCTATACCAATATTCGTGAAGGCAGTAAAAAGCTGTTAGCTGGTGTGCCACCAGTTAAAGAACTTGCTGGCAGAATGGAAGAACATTTAAAAGGGATGATAATCCCAGGCACTTTCTTTGAAGAGCTTGGCTTTAACTATATTGGTCCAATTGATGGACATGATGTTGGCACCCTAGTTGATACGCTGCGTAATATGCGTAACCTAAAGGGGCCACAGTTATTGCATGTTAAAACGCAAAAAGGGAAAGGCTATAAGCCTGCAGAGGCGGATCCTATTGGCTACCACGGTGTACCTAAGTTTGATCCAACCGTGCACAGCTTACCCAAATCAAAACCCAGCGCACCGACCTTTTCAAAAGTATTTGGTGACTGGCTCTGTGATATGGCCGCACAAGATAATAAGCTGATGGCTATTACACCTGCAATGCGTGAAGGTTCTGGCATGGTGCGCTTCTCTAAAGAGTACCCGGCTCAGTATTTTGATGTTGCGATTGCTGAGCAACATGCAGTTACGCTTGGTGCTGGCTTTGCCTGTGAGGGCTTGAATCCTATTGTTGCTATTTATTCAAGCTTTTTACAACGTGCCTATGACCAATTAATTCATGATGTTGCACTACAAAACCTGCCAGTACTTTTTGCTATTGACCGCGCAGGTGTCGTTGGTGCGGATGGAGAAACACACCAAGGGGCTTATGATCTAAGCTTTTTGCGCTGTATTCCAAATATGGTGATCATGGCACCAAGCGACCTTAATGAGTGTCGCCAAATGCTCTATACTGGTCACCGCCTAGATAGGCCAGCTGCGGTAAGATACCCTAGGGGCAGTGCGGGAAGCGCAGAGATTAGTGCAAAAATGAGCGAACTGGAAATTGGTAAGGGCAAGGTAGTAAGAGAAGGTGAAAAGCTGGCTATTTTAAGCTTTGGTACATTGCTTGAAAACGCTCAAGCCGTAGCCGCAGAGCTAAATGCGACACTAGTTGATATGCGCTTTGTAAAACCTTTAGATACCGCACTTATCGAAGAGTTAGTGGTAACTCACGAGCGCTTTGTAACACTTGAAGACAATGCGATTGCTGGTGGTGCAGGTTCAGCTGTGAGCGAATATCTATTAGCCCAAGGCCATCTAAAGCCAATCAAACTACTCGGCCTACCTGATGAGTTTATTAAGCATGGTTCACAAACTGAGATCCACGCCGAACTGGATTTAAACAGCGAAGGAATAAGCCAGCAAATTAAGGCCTGGCTAAATCCATAGTCTTGACTTTGAGCTGTTCTAAAAAAGGCTTCCATTTGGAAGCCTTTTTTATGCTCTTGTCCCATCCTAAACAAGGTTGACAGTTTAAGCGCTAGTGATGAGTATTACCTCATCCACACTCTCACTTCCGCAAGTCCATTGCTTTGCAAAAGTTGTAACTGAGACTCTATGTTCGCGCTTTGCTCAAATTCGAATGCATCCAATTGATCGTCAAAGATGATTGTCGCAGCACCATCACCGCCACGTTGTTTGACCTGATGCAATGCGATATCAGCTAAGTTCACAGATGATTCCCAGCCAATGACCTTACCACCTAGTAGTGGCAACGGATAATATGACCATCCCATCGACACCGTTAATTTAGTCGTTTTACCATTCGGTAAGCGGTAATCCGTTTCAGCAATCGCCTTACATAAGTCGCTGACGTACTCTTCGATATAGTCTCTGCTAAAGTCACGTAGCAGTAATAGGAATTCATCACCGCTCCAACGGACGACATAATCAGAACCTTGCGTTCGTGTATTGAGTAACGTCGCTAATTGCTGCAAACAGCTATCACCGCCAATTGGACCATAAGAATCATTAATTTTGCTAAAATCATCAATGTTCATGATCATCAATACCAAACTCTTATTTTGAGCCTGTAGTGACTGCGCATTGCGCTGATAATGCTCGACATCTTTTGGTAACTGATCAAAGAGGAAGCGACGACTACGTAGCCCCGTCAATTCATCTGAGTGACTTACAAGCTTAAGCTGAGTATTGACCTGATTGAGCTTTTCATTGGCTTTTCTGAGCTCTGTCGTACGCTCTGCTATCAACGCTTCTAGTGCGGCTTGCTTCCTTCTTTCTTGTGCTCTAAATACCCAGAAAATGAGATAGAACATAAATATAAATGCACAAGTGATAAACAGTCTAAAGTAAATCGTTTCATCAAAACGGCGCGGTAACGTAATGGATAAGTTAAGCACCTTCGCCTGCTCCCAATCTTGCCCTTGGCGCTTAACTTCTAAAACAAAGGTGAAGTTGCCTGGTGGTAAATTGGTATAAATTGCTTCGCGGCGAGATTGAGCATCACGCCATTGCGTATCGTGCCCTTTTAGCTTGTATCTAAATTCAATACTATGCGGCGCGTAAAAATCGATTGCAGTATAATTAATGGTTAGATCACGCTCCGATGTATCAAGCTGGATCACTTGATTTAAGGATTCTGTACTAAATACTCTATCGTGGGTAGACAATGACTCTAGTCTTGGCAATAAATCCCCACCACCAAAAAGCTGGACATTTTTAGGGATCTCAACGACACCTTGTAAGCTGGGGTAAAAAATAGCAGACTCGGTTTCAACCACTGCATCATGCCCAAGCCCCGAACAACATTGGCTTGGTCTGCCATCAAGCTGCCTATCGAATGGGCTTATTACTTGTTCAACTTGCAAACTCTCTATAACGTGACCAAATTGCGCAACGGGCATGCGATATACCCCTTTCATTGTGCTCACCCAGATGAGCTGATTGCTCTTGTCATAATGCAGCGAAAATATCGATCCGTAAGGCAATCCATTTGAAGCATCAAGCTGATACCAATCACCCTCTGAGGTACGATAGAATAACCCATCGTTGAGTGAGCCAACTAAAGTCGTCACGGTATCCAAATGCAAAATACTGGTGATATAAGCGGTATCCAATGACGTTTGAGAACCGATTTTTTCGATCCCCTTATCATTGTAACGATAAGCCCCTTTGTTTGTACCAATGAAGCCGTATCTAGGGAAGTCTTCAACAAAAGTGACGAATTGGCTACCGAGAAAGGCATTATAGGCAAACGGCGTTATCCCCTTGTAATCAAGGCGATACAAGCCCCTGCCAGTACCAAACCACATCCCCCCACGATTTGAAGGGCTGAGAGAAAATACCGGATTTTGCCTGAGCTCCCGCTCATTTAACTTTTGCAGTGTGCCATCTTCGTAAATAAGCGCACCACGGTCAGTACCAAGAATGAGCTTTTCACCGATAAATTCTAAGTCGTGTATTACAGAGCGATTTAACTGAGCACTTGTGAGCACAGGTTGATAACTATCATTTAACCCAATAATTCCAAGACCTTCTCTGCTAGCTACCCACAATTGACCATTGGGGCCTTGAGTAATTGCTGAGATAGCTTGATTTGTCCGTTGGCCGATATGATGACGCTCAACCTTACCTGAGTGAGCAAGCCAAAGTCCCTCATTTAAACTAGCAAGCCAGATATTATTATCGTTATCCATAAAAATATCGGCAAACCAGATGCTCTGATCTAGTTGAATTGGCTCAACAGCTTGCCAAATGCCATTATTTTGTCGGTATAACAATCGCCCATAAGTGGAAACCCACAGGCCACCTTCCTTATCGTTAAGAAACTTATATACCGCATTGTTACCCACTTCTTGGTAACGACGTAGTACTTCATCAATATCTAGAAAATAGGCGCCCAGCTCTGATGCTAAGAACAACTTACCATCGACCCAAGCTAAGTCATGTATGATGGTTTGTGCTAACTGTTCAGGTAATGACACTTTACTTGCCAATTCAAGCCGAACCCCATCGCCAGTGCGATTGCTTGATTCGCTGATTTTAAGTAAGTGACGCTCATTTACCAACCAAATACCATCTGGCACCAGCGCCATTTTAGTCACGGAACCTACAATTTGATTGATTTGGGTAACATCTAACGTACTTTGTTCGATGTTATTGGCGGCTAACGTCAGCTTTTTCGCAGAAACATAATACAGACCATTTGCAGCAATCCAGATCCCGCCATCTTCATCTTGCAAGATATCCCGTACGGGCCCCTGCAGGTCGAAACGCCGAGCTTCTAAGGTTTGGGGATTAAGTCTTAGCAATCCTCGACGCGTGCCAACCCAGAGCATGCCAAATCGGTCTACCACCAATTTATTAATGGCATTGCTATTTAAAAATTCGGTATTTTGGGTGTTGAAGTTTTGGAATTGATGACCATCAAACCGACTTAAGCCAAACTGAGTTCCGAGCCAAATGTAGCCCTGATTGTCTTGAACGACACTCTTAACGCTTTGTGACGGTAATCCACTTTGGATATTCCACTGTTTAACTACGTAATCATCTATCGCCGCAAAACTCGTAATTGGTAGCAGCAAAGTGAAAATGAAAAACAATAGCCTTGTCATCTCGATTCCATCACATCAGCACAGTTAGACTAAAATGCCAGTTTTAAACAAAGCTTGCACGCAAATCAATGAAAAAATGCCAGCTAATACATCATCTAGCATAATCCCCGAGCCACCGTGCAAACGTTTATCGAGCCATCTAATCGGACCCGGTTTCAAAATATCGAAAAAGCGGAACAAAATAAAGCCAACGATTAATGACTGCCAGCTAAGTGCCGCCCCTATCATGGTAATATAAAAGCCTGCCACTTCATCCCAGACAATGGCTGGATGGTCATGAACATTAACATCGTCTGCTGTTTTACCACACACCCAGATCCCAAATAACGTCATGACAATCGCAACAAGACATTGCAGCCACATTGGTGCACCTTGGGTTGCAAAAATAAACGGTAATGCAGCGAAGGTACCAAAAGTACCAGGTGCTTTTTTCGCTAAACCAAGACCAAACCCGAGTGCAAAGAGTTGATGCGGCTTCTTTAAATTAAATACATACTGCTTAGCCAAACCAACTCCTAGCTAAAATGCTCAAAACCAAGCCCTGCGAGCTGGTAAGGTTGACCTTTTTTGAGCAATTGAATTTCGCCATTATTAGCCGTAATTTGGCCAATGCAAACTGGCTCAACACCATACTGCTTCAATCTGGTTTCCACGGCATTTTTGTTATTATCATTGACCGTGAAAAGTAACTCGTAGTCATCACCAAAACCGAGCGCGAGCCGCATACGTGCATCTTCATCAAGACTTGAGCGCAGCGCATCAGATTGTGGGACTTTATCGGCATTTATCTTAGCGCCAACTAACGAGCTACGTAAAATATGTTTAAGATCCGCCAGTAAACCGTCTGAGATATCGATTGCTGAGGTAGCAAGGCCTCTGAGTACTTGACCCGCAGCAACTCGTGGCGCTGGATAGTGAAACTTTTCAAGCGCTGCTTTGTAGTGTTTTGGCTCAAGCGTCCAGCCTTGCTTTCGCGCTTCAATAGCGAGCCCTGCGTCACCAAGCGGACCTGTTACATAAATCCAATCACCCACTCGCGCACCTGAGCGCTTGAGTGCTTTACCAGTTGGTACAATACCTTTTGCACATACAGTGATAGTCAATGGACCTTGCGTTGTATCGCCACCTATTACTTGTACGTTATAGTACTCAGCGATTTCATGCATCCCCTCAGTAAAGGCCTCTAACCACTCTAAATCAGCGCTAGGTAACGTTAAACCAAGCGACACCCAAGTAGGTTCCGCCCCCATTGCAGCTAAGTCGCTAAGGTTTACCGCGATCACACGGTGACCAAGTGCCCGAGGTGGAATATCTTCAAAAAAATGCACACCCGCAACTAGCGTATCCGTTGTTACCGCAAGCTGATTGCCAGCAGGAACTGAAACTAAGGCGCAGTCATCACCGATCCCAAGCTCTACATCTCGACGAATAATGCCACGGCCTTTAAAGTAGTGATTGATTAGCTCAAATTCTTTCATACACAAAAAAGCCGGCCAAGGCCGGCTATTCCTATAGTAAAGCTTATTTGCGAATAAACTTAACCGCTTTGTCTAGTACACCGTTAACGAATTTGTGGCTTTCTTCAGCGCCAAACATTTTCGCTAACTCAATACCTTCGTTGATAGCCACTTTGTATGGCACATCTTCACGGAATTTAAGCTCATAAGCACTAACACGTAACACGGCAAGCTCAACCATATCCAATTCTTCAAGTGGACGAGCTAAATGCGGACGAATTGCTTCGTCTAGCTGCTTTTGGTTAACAACAACACCACGCGCTAAGTCTTTGAAGTATTCCACATCGACTTTCGTTACGTCGTTTTCGATCAGCATTTGCTGTTCGATATCGGCAATTGGGTTACCACTTAGCTGCCAAGAATAAATAGCTTGTAAAGCAAGTACACGTGCTTTGCGTCTAGCTGCTGGTTTCACTGAGATTCCTCTTAAATTTGCTCTAGCACGTTCACCATTTCTAGAGCTCCAAGGGCGGCTTCTCCCCCTTTGTTGCCCATTTTAGTGCCCGCGCGCTCGATAGCTTGCTCAATGCTTTCAGTAGTAAGTACACCAAAAGCAACAGGGATGTCATAATCTAATGAAACGCTAGCTAAGCCTTTGTTAGACTCGTTAGCAACTAAATCGAAGTGTGGTGTACCACCACGAATAATCACACCTAGCGCAATAATCGCGTCGTGCTCTTTTTTCATCGCAACGCGTTTTGCTGCTAGTGGTAGTTCAACCGCTCCCGGTACATATACAACCGTGATGTCTTCATCGCTAACACCACCGGTACGTTTTAATTCATCTACAGCGCCTTCAAGTAAGCTGCTACCGATAAAATCGTTAAAACGTGAAATGACAATGGCAAATTTTTTGCCAGGAGCGTATTTATTACCTTCGATTACTTTCATTAGATGTTCCTAATCTGTATGAGCAATTGCCAAATTGAGGCGCATGATAGCACAGTAATGTGGCAATCGCCTACTATCAGAATATAGGCGATTGCGATCAATTTGGCATTTTGGAATTATTTTGGTTCGACGTATTCAACCACTTCTAAGTGGAAACCAGACAGTGCATGATATTTTTTCGGTAGACTCATTAGGCGCATTTTCTGAATGCCTAAATCAGCCAAAATTTGCGACCCCACACCTACGGTGCGCGAAGTACCTTGGAATTTACGGTAGTTCACCTGTTCGCCCGCATCTTCCGCAGCAAACGCCTTAACTAGCGCTTCCATTTCTTCGCTGTGTTCTTGCTTACCAAGAATGACTAATACACCTTCGTTGTCAGCGATGTGCTTCATGGCACTTTGCAGCGTCCAGCTTCTATCCGCACTGCGATCTGAATGAAGAATATCGTTAAACGTGCTTTGCAAATGCACACGCACTAAATTGGCTTCTTCCGATTTGATCTCGCCCTTAACCATCGCATAGTGAAGTTGATTATCAATGGTGTCTTTGTACGTTACCAGATTAAACTCACCGAACTCAGTAGGCAGTTTACACTCTGCTACTTTTTCGATAGTGGTTTCGTTTAAGTTACGATACTCAATTAAATCAGCGATGGTGCCAATTTTAATATCGTGTTCTTTTGCAAATACTTCTAGTTGGGGGCGACGTGCCATAGTGCCATCTGGATTGAGAATTTCAACAATCACAGATGCAGGTTCCAATCCCGCCAAACGTGCTAAATCACATCCAGCTTCAGTATGACCTGCACGCGTTAAAACGCCGCCTGGTTGCGCCATGATTGGGAAGATATGACCAGGTTGTACAATATCTTCAGGCACTGCACCTTTGGCAACTGCAGCTTGCACTGTACGAGCACGATCTGCCGCTGAAATCCCAGTAGTTACGCCTTTCGCAGCTTCAATAGACAAAGTAAAGTTGGTAGAGAACTGAGCGCCATTGGTTTTCACCATTAGTGGCAAGTTCAGCTGCTCACAGCGCTCCTGTGTCATGGTTAAACAGATTAACCCGCGACCATATGTTGCCATGAAATTAATTGCATCTGGTGTAATGTGCTCTGCTGCAATGATCAGATCACCTTCATTTTCTCGGTCTTCATCATCCATCAAAATAACCATTTTACCGGCTTTAATGTCCGCGATGATTTCCTCAGCACTATTTAAACTCATAGTTTTCCCATTTTTACTTTGTCTATGGCTACTTTATAAAGCCAGCTTTCGCCAATAGACTGGTTGTGAGAGTGGACTCGCTGGCAGCGCTTGGCTCACCCTGAATTAGTCTTTCGAGGTAGCGGGCGATTTGGTCGACCTCTAGGTTTAGTTTTGACCCGACTTGAAAACCTGCAATCGTCGTTTCTTGCGCCGTGTGTGGCACTATGGTCAATTTAAAGCGGTTTTGTTCCACGGCATTGACCGTCAAACTGATACCATCAATGGCAACCGAACCTTTATACGGAATATACTTCATTAGCGATGACGGCGCGGCTAACCAATAGTCAGTCGCTCTGGCATTAGCGATTATCTCAACCACTTCAGCAATACCATCCACATGGCCAGAAACCAAATGACCACCTAGGCGTGAAATCGGCTGCAGTGCCTTTTCAAGATTGACCTTTTGGCCTTGTTGGTACTCGGCAAAACGCGTCAAACTTAAGGTTTCGTTAGAAACATCGGCTTTGAAGCCATCATGAAACTTCTCAGTTACGGTCAGGCAGACCCCGTTAGTGGCAATGCTATCACCCAAGTTTACATCGCTCATATCAAGAGATGTCGTGGTCACACGAACAATTAAATCGCCGCCCTTGAGCTGCAATTGAGTTAATGTTCCTGTTGCTTCGATAATACCTGTAAACATTTTACTTCTCTTTAGTCGCGATAAGTTTGAGATCAGGCCCCACTTGGCAAACGTCGCCAAACACTAACTCTGGTATTTGCGACATGGCACTCAGTGGTGTGGTGTTAAACAGCCCTTTTCCAGCGCCAATTATTTTCGGTGCCAAATAGATGATATATTCATCAATTAGCCCTTGTTCATGCATTACCCCCGCAAGGGTGGCGCCAGCCTCAAGCCAAACATAATTACAGTGCTTTTCAGCCAGCTTGTTGAGCACGGCTTTTAGGTCGAGCTTACCGTTGATTTCAGGCACGACAATTTGCTCTACGAAATGAGGCCATTGCGCTGAATTATCAATAGTACGGCGAAAAATAATCACTGGAGATGCAATTTTAAATAGCGCAAGATCTGGTGTCAGACGATTTTGTGAGTCAATAATCGCACGTATCGGCTGGCGTAGCTCAGGTTGAGGATAATCGGTGTCTTGCAAAAACTCTTCACGAACATTGAGTCTTGCATTGTCTACCATAACCGTATCCGCTCCGGTCAAGACCACGCAGCTTTGCGCACGGTGGCGCTGTACATCTAAGCGCGCTGCCGCTGAGGTGATCCACTTGCTCTGGCCATTGTTTAATGCGGTTTTACCATCAACAGAAGCGGCAAGCTTACAGGTCACGAACGGCAACCCATACTCCATTCGCTTCAAGAAACCAGTATTTAGCGCCCTTGCTTGTGGCTCTAGCAAACCAAAAGCCGTTGCAATTCCCGCGGCCTCTAACATTGCCAATCCGCGCCCTGCAACTTGTGGGTTAGGATCAACCATAGCTGCAACCACTCTGCTGACGCCTGCGTCAATCAGACCTTTAGCACACGGCGGCGTTCTGCCATAGTGACTACATGGCTCAAGCGTTACATAGGCAGTCGCACCAGCGGCTTTAGCTCCAGCTTGCTTAAGCGCATGCACTTCAGCATGGCCTTCACCTGCTTTTAAGTGCGCGCCTTCGCCGACGATTTCACCGTCTTTTACGATCACACAGCCGACGTTTGGATTGGGTGTTGTGGTGTATTTACCGCGCTTTGCAAGCGTGATGGCACGGCTCATGTAATCATGATCTTGCGCTGTGAACTGGCTCAATCCCCCAACCTCGCAATTTCTTCACCAAACTCACGAATATCTTCGAAAGAGCGATATACCGAAGCAAATCGCACATAAGCCACTTTATCGAGCTTTTTGAGGGCTTCCATAATACATTCGCCAATCATGTCGCTTGGTACTTCACGTTCGCCCGTACCACGAATTTGAGATTTAATCTGGTGTACCACTTCTTCTATTTGTTCTGTGCTGACGGGGCGCTTTTCCAGCGCTCGGTGCATGCCATTAAGTAACTTATCTTCATTGAAAGGCTCTCTGGTTCCATCTTGCTTTATTACGCGCGGCATTAAGAGCTCTGCACCTTCAAAAGTGGTAAAGCGTTCGTGGCATAAAATACACTCACGACGGCGACGGACTTGGTGGCCGGAAGCAACCAAACGTGAATCTATCACTTTGGTATCTTTGGCTGTACAGAATGGACAATGCATAGACGCTCTCGTTGACTCAAAAACAAAAAAGGCCGCTTGAATGCGGCCTTAATCATAACAAAAAACTGCTTTTTTGTGAGCGAAATTATGCGTAAACAGGTAATTTAGCGCAAATTGCTTTTACTTTTTCTTTCACTTGTGCCTGTACAGACTCATCATTGATGTTGTCTAGTACGTCACAGATCCAGCCAGCAAGCTCTTTCGACTCAGCCTCTTTAAAGCCACGGCGAGTGATCGCAGGAGAACCGATACGTAGACCAGAAGTAACGAACGGTGAACGAGGGTCGTTTGGTACAGAGTTTTTGTTTACTGTGATATTTGCACGGCCAAGCGCTGCATCCGCATCTTTACCTGTGATGTCTTTATCAATCAGGTCAAGTAGGAATAGGTGGTTTTCAGTTTTGCCAGAAACCACTTTATAACCACGCTCCTGAAGTACCGCAACCATAGCTTGTGCATTTTTAACCACTTGCTCTTGGTATGACTTGAACTCTGGTTGTAGTGCCTCTTTGAACGCAACCGCTTTCGCAGCGATAACGTGACATAGAGGACCACCTTGACCACCAGGGAATACAGCAGAGTTTAGCTTTTTGTAGATTTCTTCATCATCACAAGCAGAGATGATAAGACCACCACGAGGACCCGCTAGCGTTTTGTGCGTTGTTGTTGTTACAACGTGTGCATGAGGCACTGGGCTTGGGTAAATACCAGCGGCAACAAGACCTGCAACGTGCGCCATATCAACAAGTAGGTAAGCGCCTACTTTATCAGCGATTTCGCGGAACTTAGCCCAGTCAACGATACCTGAGTACGCAGAGAAACCACCGATGATCATTTTTGGCTTGTGCTCAAGTGCTAACGCTTCAACTTGCGCGTAATCGATTTCGCCAGTTTCTTCGTTTAGACCGTACTGGATAGCATTGTAAGTTTTACCAGAGAAGTTTACGTGTGAACCGTGCGTTAGGTGACCACCGTGAGCAAGGCTCATACCTAGCACAGTATCATGTGGCTGAAGTAGCGCCTGGAATACCGCCGCGTTTGCTTGTGAGCCAGCGTGAGGCTGAACGTTTGCGTAAGTCGAACCAAATAGCGCATTGGCACGGTCAATCGCGAGTTGCTCAACCACATCAACGTGCTCACAACCACCGTAATAACGCTTACCTGGGTAACCTTCAGCATACTTGTTTGTTAGCTGAGAACCCTGCGCTTCAAGTACTCGTGGGCTACAGTAGTTCTCAGAAGCGATAAGCTCGATGTGCTCTTCTTGACGTGAAGTTTCTGCTTCAATCGCTGCAAATAGTTCTGGGTCAAAATCTGCAATATTCATGTTACGTTCTAACATGGTTTCTCCTAGGTAAACGTAAGGGTATTTTTAAAGACAATCTAGCATCACAAGATAACCAGTTTGCCTATGAAATCAGCATGGGCATATTTAAGCAGGGATTGAATTTATTTCACACCCCTATCGCGATGATATTTTTTTATTTAAACATTAATATTTTAAATAAGACAACCTAAGTTGTATTTGAAAAGCTAATATAGTCTTGAAATTGACCTTATCTGAGTGGGCGTTCTACCCACTCAGACAGGCTCTCTGATTTAGTTGAGTTTTGCTAACATTGCTGCCTTCAAAGCATCATAATCTGCACTAAGCGGCTCTGCCAAACATGGTTTTTGCAATGCATCGACCAACTGTTTTGGCATGTCAAGCTTCTGATTTAAAACACCTTCTACAGATTCCTTAAACTTCGCAGGATGCGCAGTGGCAAGGAAAATTCCGGTTTCATCCGCTTGAGAGTCCAGCGCTAATCCTTCGTAGGCTATCGCAGTATGTGGCTCAGCCAAGTAACCTTTATCATGTAATTCTTGCATTACTGTCTGAGTTCGCGCTTCCGTCACCGAACGTGAATAAAAGTCATGTTTGTTAAAATCCCCTCTTTCTAGCATGATTTCAACTCGAGGCCAGTTATTAGGTTTACTCACGTCCATCGCATTAGAGAGTGACTCCAAAGTGTAGTTTGGTTGCCACTCACCCGAGGCAATATAACGGGGTACAGTATCATTTTGGTTTGTCGTGGCACTTAACTTGGCAATCGGCAGTCCAATCGCGGCCGCAATCATCGCCGCACAGACATTACCGAAGTTACCACTTGGCACTGAAACATGCACTTTATCACGCTGCGACTTAGGTAATTGCGCTAGCGCTTCAAAGTAATAACACACTTGCGCCACTAAACGACTGATGTTGATGGAGTTTGCCGAATTAAGACCAAGCTTTTGCTTTACTTCGTCATCAAGGAATGCAGACTTTACCATCGCTTGGCAGTCATCAAAGCTGCCATCTACAGCATAACAATGAATGTTTTTCCCAAGTGTTGTAAACAGCTTTTGTTGGGCAAGCGAAATTTTGCCATGAGGGTAAAGGATCACCACATCGACATTTTCTTTTTCGTAAAAGGCATGGGCAACGGCGGCGCCAGTATCGCCACTTGTTGCCGTGAGGATAGTCACGCGCTCACCTTGATTAAACATGCTAATGCATTCAGCCATAAAGCGGCCGCCAAAGTCCTTAAACGCCAGTGTTGGTCCATGAAAAAGCTCTAAACAATGCTGATTTTTAGCAACTTCGACTAACTTAGCTGGGAAATTAAAGGCGCGTTTTACCATTGCATCGAGCGTATCTTGTGGTAGTTCATCACCAATAAGGTGATGTAATACCTTGGCACTACGCTCAGCAAAAGGTAATTCAAGTAGTGCATCAACATCCGCAATACGCTCAAATGTAGGAGGAAAAAAAACCCCTTGGTTACGACCTAAACCGATTTTTACCGCTTCAACGAATGAGACTATCTGCTGTTCGTCTTTTAAATTCACTAATTTCATTACTTTTGATCCTTTAATTCTCTTGTGCCAAGCATATCTAATCGGCAAACATGGCTAAAACCCGCTTCATTAATGTAATTTTGTTGCAACCATTGCTGCACTGCATTTGCCTGTTGCTCTGACTTACAAATAGCAAATAATGTGGGCCCTGCCCCTGAAATACTCACCAGCTCAGCACCTAGGGCTGGTAGCGCGTCTTTTGCCTCACTAAAGCCGGCAATGAGTGGCGCTCTCGCTTCCTCGGCAATGCTGTCTTTCATCATCGACAGTGCTTTGTCAAATTGACCTGACTGCATCAATAAACAAAAGCCCGACAATCGCTGGGCAAATTCCACCGTATCATGCAAAGAAAATTGCTGTGGTAGTGCTTGCCTTGCTTTCGCTGTATTCAAGGCAAAGCCAGGATATGCAATAACATAAAACCAGCTCTCATCATGCGCAACACTGATTGCTTTACTTGGAATGCAGTCTGCCGTCAGTTGTAGTCCACCAAGGTAGCATGGCGTGATGTTGTCATAGTGACGACCGCCACTGACCTTAGCTTCAAAGTCGGCCATCAATTCAATGAGTGCCTCTTGACTTAATTGCGTATTGGCAAAATCATTGAGTGCAGCAAAAGCGGCAACCACAGAGCAAGCGCTAGAGCCTAAACCAGAACCAACAGGAAGGCCTTTATATAAGGTCATAGCAACTGCTGGCATGTTTGGTGCAACATGCAGTTTGAAGTGCTGTAAACACTGAAACGCCAAATTGTCTTTAGGATCGGAGGAGAGCTTTTCTGCATATGGACCAATACAATTGAACGTATCACGCTCTGCGGCTTCAACACTGACCTGATCGCCCAATAAACTGCCATCAATAGGCTGGATTGCGGCGCCAAGGGCGTCAAAGCCAACACAAAAATTGCCCATTGACGCTGGTGCATAAAACGTTTTCATAAGTCCTACCTCGACAGCGTTTTTAGGATATCAGCAAATACGCCTGCAGAGGTTACTTCTGCGCCCGCGCCATAACCTCTGATCACAAAAGGCTTTGGTTGATAATATTGGCTCAAAATAGCCAGTGCGTTTTCACCATCGCGAATATCGTACAGAGCATGTTCTTTATCTACCGCTTCAATGCCAACGCGGCATTTACCGTCAACAATTGAACCGACATAGCGCAGCACTTGGCCTTGTGCTTTGGCCGCCGCAATACGCGCTGCGAAAGCATCATCTAATTGCGGTAATTGCGCCATAAATTCATCAACACTGGCGCCCTCAGCAAACCCTTCAGGTAATACGGATTCAACTTCAATATCACTGAGTTCCAACGGCAGTCCCGATTCACGGGCAATGATAAGCAGCTTACGTGCGACATCCGTACCAGATAAGTCATCGCGCGGATCTGGCTCTGTAAAACCGCTTTGTTTGGCTTTCTCTGTCGCTTCCGATAGCGATAAACCATCCGACAATACGCCAAAAATATACGATAGCGAGCCAGACAAAATACCACTGAATGAAAGCAATTCATCTCCTGCGCCAAACAGCAATTTAAGGTTGTCTAATACAGGGAGTCCGGCGCCAACGTTGGTTTCGTATAGAAAGTGACGGCGTTTAGCTAGTGCAGCCTGCTGCAGTGACTGATAATACTCATAGCTGCCAGTATTGGCTTTTTTGTTGGCCGCAACGACATGAAAGCCCGCATTAAGAAAATCTAAATAGCCATCGGCAACAAACTGAGCTGCACTACAATCAACAATCACAGGGTTAATTAAATGATTTTGTCTAACAAACTGGCTAACCTGTTGTAAATCAAAGCCCGACTCAGCTT
Source organism: Pseudoalteromonas sp. DY56-GL79 (assembly GCF_041414765.1). Classification (NCBI taxonomy): domain Bacteria; kingdom Pseudomonadati; phylum Pseudomonadota; class Gammaproteobacteria; order Alteromonadales; family Pseudoalteromonadaceae; genus Pseudoalteromonas; species Pseudoalteromonas sp. DY56-GL79. The sequence continues at coordinate 25,580 of NZ_JANHZS010000003.1, forward strand.
TCTCTAGCGCCAGTTCCCAGTTATCAAACGGTACGCCTTCTGGGTCTAAATAACACTTACTTGAGTTTGCAATGCCATAGAGGTTCAAGCGTATATTACGTTTTTCAAGCCATGCTTGTTGCTTATGAAACTGCTTCATTAATTCTTGACCCACTAGACCACAGCCAATCAGGAAAACATCGATGGACGGTACATGCGTGAAGAAGTTTTCGTGGCATACTTTTACTGCATCTTGGCAAAGTTCACCGTCAACCACCGCCGAAATCGAACTCTCTGTTGAGTCCTGTGCGATGGCGACAATATTCACCTGAGCCTGTGCAAGTGATGCAAAGAATTTGGCCGCAAGACCTTTGTGCGCTTTCATGTTGTCGCCAACCAAAGTAACGATAGCAAGGTTACGTTGCACTTCAATTGGGTCGATTAATCCTGCTTGCGTTTCAAGCTCAAATGCCTGTTCAAGCGCAACCAGCGCAAGTGTTAAGTCTTGCTCATGGACACAGAAACTGATGCTGAATTCACAAGAAGATTGCGTAATAAGTACAATGGATACGTTATCTGCTGCCAGTGCAGAAAAGACCCGAGCAGCCATGCCAACCTTGCCTTTCATCCCAGGTCCTGCAACGGTCAACATGGCCAGTTTATCAAGACTCGAAAGCGCTTTTACTGGAGCCTCGCCACCGCCTTGAGCACAAATCAGTGAACCCGGCACTTCTGGGTCATGCGTATTTTTAATTTCACAAGGCACATCTGCTTTGGCGCAAGGTAAAATGGTTTTTGGATGAAGCACTTTGGCGCCAAAATAAGATAGCTCCATGGCTTCTTTATAAGATAGCACGTCGACCTTCGTCGCTTTCTTTATCAGACGAGGATCTGCACTGTAAACGCCATCAACGTCAGTCCAGATTTGGCAGATTTCAGCTTCAAGACACGCAGCTGCGACAGCTGCAGAGTAGTCAGAACCATTGCGACCAAGCGTTGTCAGCTCGCCCGCTTCATTGCTTCCCGTAAATCCTGCCATGATATAAAAACGCGACGCTTGGGCACGCACTAACTCTGCAAAACATACTTTACTTAGCTTAAGGTCAACTTCAGCATCGAGATACCCGCCCTGCGTTTTTACACAAGCGTCAGCACTAAGCGCGACTGAATCTGATTGCAGCATGGTGTCCATCAGCGCAACGCTAATGCGTTCGCCAAAACTAATGACATAGGCTCTTGCTTGATCTGGACAATGTCCCAGTAACTTGGCCCCATCTAATTTATTCTTAAGTAATTCAAAGTCAGGCCAGCCTACAACACCACCGTACACCGCTTGTACTTCATCGTATAAGCTTTGGCTGCGGGAAGTAAATGACTGCCACAGGGAGTCAAACGCTTCTCCTCGTCCAGCCAAATCAGCAAGCTCAACGAGCTGATCTGTCATACCACCGGGAGCCGACAGCACGATAAGCGCTTGTTGTTGGCCATGGTCTTTAACTAGCTCACTGACTCTTTGTAAACAGGCAAAATCTTTGAGGGAAGACCCTCCAAACTTTAGTACTCGCATCATTTTTCCTCATTCCAAAAACAAAAAAGGCCTGTGTTCTTAGTGAACACAGGCCTTTTTCAAACTCGCACTGACCTATGCCACTATCCCGTTAGGATGGTGGTTGTAATAATGGTCGTAGTGATAATATTCGTTTTCATAATTTTAGAGTGCCTGAAGTTTAGCCGCGCTGTCAATACGAAAGAGCAAAATAGATTATGCAAATTTCTAATAGTGACATTTGTAATTTGCATAGATAAGTTATCGGATCCCAAACTGGTGCAGTAATCCTAATAACTGCTCTGCTTTAACCGGTTTTTCTAAAAACCCTAACGCCCCCAAATTCGCTACCCTTTCTTTCATCTTGGCCTGAACATCTGCCGAAATAACCACCACGAAACATTCAATTCGGTGTGCTTTTATTGCCTCTAACACAGCAATCCCATCAAGTATTGGCATGGTTAAATCCAGGCACAATAAATCTATTTGCTGAGTTTTCAGTAAATCAATCGCCTGCTGGCCATTCTGTGCTTGGTGCAAGGTCAGGTCTAATTTGCTCTGTAAGTTTTTAATGACTTGTTTACGGGCGACAGCCGAATCATCGCAAACTAAGACGGAATAACTCATAAAGTGGTCAGTCTTGTACTATCGTTAATAAAACGGTCACTGGATATCGCTATCTTATAACACATTAAACTTTCCTAGGTAAGGCGCTAAAAAGCATAATTAATGAAGATAATTATTTATTTTTAACCATTTATTGGCTAACTTTAAAAACAGATTATACAAAGGCGATGAACTTACCGTAGGAGCTCAGCTTAATTCATGCTGCAAAAAAGCCTCTCAAAAAAATTGCTCACCAATGTGCTGTCGGTTTACTTCCTTCTAACCTTTGTCGTCACATGTGGTCAAATCGTTGCTGAATACGTCAATACCAAAGACTATATTCGCAATGAACTTACCATGCTGCAAAAAACCTTTAGCCGCAGTTTGACCCGTGCCATTTGGGAGCTCAATACGAAGCAGACCGTTACTACGGCAGAAGGCCTACTTGCGATCCCCATGATCGAAGGAATTATTGTACGTGATGACAGTGGCGAGATTATTTCACAGCTTGGCCGCTCACTAGATATTCACGAGCTGTATAGCCAACAGCTTGTTCAAGAAGAAGCAATAATCGAAGATACACCATCCGGTTTATTTGGTTACACATTTCCGTTGATTTTTGAATTCTCGGGACGTGCAACACAAGTCGGTGATGTTACATTGTTTTCTAGCCGGGAGGTGGTCTTTAGTCGCATCATGATCTCTATCTACTTTTTGATAGGTAATGCGATGATCAAGACGACTTTCTTGATTATTCTATTTTTAATTGCCTTCAGAAAGCTACTTACCGAGCCATTAAGCGACCTCACCGAGCAAATTGAAGACTTTGAGGTCGACAACGTTGATGGCCATAAAATAGATATCGGCGCAAAAGAGCGCAATGAACTAAAGATCATGGAAGAGGCATTCAATAAGCTAATAGATAAGGTCTCTGAATATCGTAAAAAGCTCGATCAAACTCAAAAAGAGCTTTTGATCAGCAATGAAAAACTCGACCAACATAATATTCAGTTGGAACAAGAAGTCGCACGTAAAACCTCAAACCTGAGCCAAGCGATGATGGATCTCCAGCAACAAAAGTATGAATTAGAAAAGCAGAAGTTAACGCTCACAGAAGAGATTGATTTAAGAAAACAAACAGAAGAAGAACTACTAACTAAACAAAAAGAGCTTGAGAAATACGTAGACGAGCTAAATATGGCTCAAGAGCGCTTAGTGGGCTCTGAAAAAATGGCGGCACTTGGTGGTCTCGTTGCCGGTATTACGCACGATATTAATACGCCCGTTGGTATCGGCGTGACTGCGACGTCGTTTTTACAGGAACGTTTAGATCAGCTTGAGGCGGCGTACAACGGAAAAACCTTATCACCAAAAGCGTTAGAAGAATTTATTAGTGAAGCAAAGCAAAGTGCTAGCCTACTTACCACTAATTTAGACCGTGCATCGGAGCTTGTCGCAAGCTTTAAACAAATTGCAGTCGATCAGGCCAGTGAAGCGGTTCGTACTATTAACCTGAAGCAATACCTTGGTGAAGTGATCCGCTCATTACATCCAAAATTGAAGAAAACTCATCATCAAGTGAATGTTGAATGCCCTGAAGACATGACGCTAAATTTACCAGCTGGGGCAATTAGCCAAATATTCACTAACCTTATCATGAACTCTTTGATCCATGGTTTTGAAAATCAAGACCAAGGGCAAATAGATATTAAAATCAAAGAAGACAATGGTATGGTTGATATCGTCTACAAAGACAACGGCAAGGGCGTAAGTAAAGCCCAACTAGACCGGTTGTTTGATCCCTTCTTTACGACCAAACGCGATCAAGGTGGCAGTGGGCTTGGTACCCATATTACCCTAAACCTCGTAAAACAAACTTTGAATGGGGATATCGAAGTAAATAGTGAAGAAGGCAAAGGCCTCACCTACTACATCAGCTTCCCAAAAGACTTACAAAAACCAATGGCGATGTTTAGCTAACCAAGTTTAGAACAGGACAACCGTCCAATACGCCATACTGCAAAGTGGCGTATTGGAGCAAGTCCCCCCCACCATCAAACATCATCTAGTGGAATACAAGCTGTGACCTTTTTGCTATGATGACCGCAATTTTATTCCAGACGGGCATATTTCTATGTGGTTCAGTAACTTAATCTGCTACAAATTCAAACAAGATGTAACTTACGCACAAGAAGATTTCGAAAAAGCACTCGAGCAGGATATTTTTCGTCCTTGTGGTAGCCAAGACATGACCACTTTTGGCTGGACTAAAGCTTTTGGCAAACATGGCCAGATGCTTTCTCATTTTTCTCAAGACAGTATCTTAGTTTGTGCTAAGCGCGAAGAAAAGGTGCTTCCTGCAGCCGTAGTCAATGAAATGGTCGCCGAAAAAATTGAGCAAATAGAGCAGCAAGAAAATCGTCCAGTAAAGAAAAAAGAAAAAGACGATATTAAAGAAAATATCCTAGCCACTTTATTGCCTCAGGCGTTCAAAAAATCGAGCCTACAATTTGCTTTTATCGACCAAAAGTCAGGTTGGGTGATTGTAAATAGCGCCAGCTTCAATAAAGCGGAAGAACTACTTGCACTACTGCGTAAGTCTCTGGGCACACTTCCTGTTGTACCTGCGTTTGCAAACTATGATTTAGACTTACAGCTAACACACTGGCTCACCGAGTTTAGTGCACCTGAAGGCTTCGCAATAGGCACCGACGCTGAGTTGCAAGAGCCAGACGACAACGGTGCTCAGGTAAAGTTAAAACAACATGACCTTTCATCAGACGAAATCAAAACGCACCTAGAAAACGGTAAACGTGTGACTAAACTCGCGTTAGATTGGCGTGAGCGCGTGAAGTTCGTTTTACAAAACGATGGCACATTAAAACGTTTAAGCTATGCAGAAGCACTTAAAGACCAAAATGCAGATATTCCAAAAGAAGATCTAGCCGTTAAACTTGATGCTGACTTTATTTTGGTATCGGAAGAAATCAAAGAATTGTTAGAAGATCTAACCAAAGGTCTTGGTGACGACGAAGGCTTAGCGTCTTAATTTTACCATCTAGAATCTGTTGAGCTTTGAGTACGAAAAATTGATAGCGGATATGGCTATCAATTTTTCTTTATCCAGTTCAATACTCTATCTTCACAAGGTCACTTTGCGCCAATAGCGAACGGACTGCACGCACTCAAGTGCGAGCGTTTAGTTACTGGCTCGCCACTTTATTTACACTAACCAACGCATTTGTCGCGCTTTATTTACTCTTCAATGGCATGATAGCAATTCGGCTTTGGCAGTAACGCTTTACTAACCTGAATTTCAGGCATCGAAGACTATTTACTCCAGTAGTCCGATACCCAACAACGGTAACTCGTACAATTAAACGGAGTTTGACGCGCGTGAATGTAAAAAGCATTTCATTGGCTTTAATAGTCGTGATAATTTGGGGGCTTAACTTTTCGGTCATTAAATTTGGCCTAGCAGAGTTGCCTCCTATTTTATTCTCAGGCTTGCGTTTTTTGGTAGTCGCGATCCCTGCAGTATTCTTCATTCCTTTTCCTAAAACATCGGTATGGAACGTACTCGGGGTTGGTCTATTTTTGGGTGTGCTTAAGTTTAGCTTGCTGTTTATTGCGATGGAATCGAATGCATCAGCCGGCATTGCTTCTTTGCTGCTACAAGCCCAAGTCATTTTCACGATTTTGCTAAGTGTTTTATTGTTAAAGGAAACCATGAATCGCTTTCAAGTGGTGGGAATTAGCATCGCAACGTTTGGCTTTAGCTTGTTTTTTATCAACTCGTCTGGGTCAACGACAATATTGGGCGCGGTGCTCATTCTATTCGCAGCATTATTTTGGTCGTTTTCAAATCTCATTATGAAGCGCCTGCAAGACGTTAATTTACTCCATTTTATTGTTTGGGTAAGCCTAGTGCCGCCATTGCCACTTTTTACACTGTCTTATTTTATTGAAACTGACGCACCATTGACCTTACTACTAAACACCACAACACAGTCTTGGCTATCCATTACCTATGTGGGTTATATCTCGACACTGATTGCATTCGCAATATGGGGTTGGCTACTTAAAAATCACAAGGCCGCGGCAGTCACGCCTTTTGCTTTATTAATCCCTATTGTCGGCATTGTAGGTTCAGCCTTATTACTTAATGAGCAATTGATGTTAATGGAAGCCGTTGGGGGCAGTTTTATCTTATGTGGCTTAACGATTTCTGTTACAGGTGCTCGGATAAGCAAAATATTTAGAAAACCCCAGGCCGAGGCTATACCCTAAACGATAAAGACCTCAACAGAGGTCTTTATATTCACGGGAAACAAAGGCGCTGAAACTGCATATTGAGTACAAGGGTTAAGCAAACATTGTTTTAACGTCTTCGAGTACATTCAAGTAAGTGTCATCAGCAAACATATTTACCTCTCTTATTACCCCTTTTTCTTCATACTGTTTTAGCGCTGCAGACTTATCCGATACCTGCAAAATACCTTCTACAATTGCACCAACACGAATAAAGTCGACATAACAAACATGTTCAGGCCGATAATTTGGATTTGCCCAGCTTTCTGCGACTTCAACAAACTCATCGGTGAATTCCCACTCTCGCATTATTGCCCCTCCAATTTTGCCGCCTAATTTCTGGATGGCATGGGCCAAAAAGCTCGGATTAGCAAACACTTCAGGGTGGCGTTCGGCCTCCGTTAAAATAGGCAAAACACCGATATTAAACACCAAAGAAGCCAACGTGATTGTATCTTTGTTAAGCGAAGTGTGCTTATTGACGCGAAGATAAAAATCCATCGTTGTTATCGCTTGGCAAGCGACTTTTAGCGTTTTCTGCCAAGCTTTGTCCATGTATGTCTTGATGAGTTTGTTATTAGAAACAAATAACTGCTCCATTGCCATTGCAGTCGCTATATTCTTGATTTGTCTAAGACCGATACGAGTTACTGCTTGGTTTAAGGTGTTTACCTTCACCGAACGGCCCATAAAAGCGCTGTTGGCAACTTTGATCATACGTGCTGCAAGGGCCGGGTCGTGAGAAATTACGTCTGCCATCTGCATCAAGTTAATTTCAGGGTCATCTGCCGCCTGCCTAACCCGCACTGCGATTTCAGGTAATGTCGGCAATACCAAGGTGTCGTTATTAATTCTGTCAGTTAGAATTGTGAGCAAAGCATTTTCTGTAGACATGAAACCAAATCCCTTAATAACTGAATAAAAGACCCGACTACAAGCGTAAGCTTATGGCAAAAGTAAGCACTTGCTTGCTAGAGGTCACACTGCTGATTTTTAGTATCTATGACGTAAGTATTGTCTAACTTTCGGATAAAGTTAAGAAAATCTAAAAAAATAATATTTTATTTATATACCCTCAATAATTAGCAAGTTAGAATTCATGGCATATAGTGCTTTGTGGCAAACTTTGCCGCAAAAATACTGAAAATGACCCACAGCTGGACACAAATGATGACCTTTCACGCTAACAGCGGCTTGCGTATCACACGCTAACCTAAGTTAACTAAGTATTGTGATACAAAATCGTGTAAGGTGATCGCCACATAATTAAGACAACAAGGGAGCATTATGAAACACTCAATGATTTCGGTTGCAATCGCGCTTGCAACAGGCCTCACCCTAACAGGCTGCTCTGAGCCATCAACCTCTTCAGAGAAACCTAGTGCACAAACTGAGCAAGCACAAGCTGATACTAAACAATCAGGCTATAAGCTCGTTAATGCATCTCAAGACCGGCTAGATATTTATACCCCAGTAACGCTAGAAACAGACTTAAGTCACTTAAACGATAACCAGAAAAAGATGTTAGCTTTACTCATCGACGCTTCGGTTATTATGGATGATTTATTTTGGCAGCAAGCATTCGGCGAAGACAAAGCAACATTCCTAAGCAAAATCTCAGACGAAAAAGTACGCCAATTCGCGGACATTAACTATGGCCCTTGGGATCGTTTAAATGGCGACCAAGTTTTTCTTTCTGGCTTTGAAGAAAAAGCACTGGGTGCAGAATTTTATCCAAGCGACATCACCAAAGACGAGCTAAATAACGCCGATGTAAAAGATAAAACAGGACTGTATTCTGTTATCCGCCGCGATGAAAACGGCAAGTTATACAGCACTTCTTACTCATCCGCGTATAAAGCAGAATTGGACAAAGCCGCAGAGCTTTTACGCCAAGCAAGTAAACTGGCACAAGACAAAGAGTTTGCAAACTACTTAAACTTGCGCGCAGATGCATTAGTCAATAATAGCTACCAAGCGTCTGATTTCGCTTGGATGGACATGAAGAATAACCCAATTGATGTGGTGATTGGTCCAATTGAAACCTATGAAGACCAGCTATTTGGCTATCGCGCCGCTTTTGAGTCTTATGTTTTGGTTAAAGACTTGGCGTGGAGTGAGCGTCTCGCTAAATTTGCCGCTTTCTTACCTGAGCTACAAACCGGCTTGCCTGTTGATGATAAATATAAGCAAGAAGTACCAGGCTCTGATGCCGACCTAAACGCATATGACGTCATTTATTATGCAGGCCATTCAAACGCGGGTAGCAAAACCATTGCGATTAATCTACCAAATGACGAAGAAGTGCAACTCCAAAAAGGTACGCGTCGCCTACAGCTTAAAAACGCTATGCGCGCAAAATTCGATAAGATCTTAGTACCGATCGCCGATCAACTTATCGTCCCTGAGCAACGTAAGCACATCACCTTTGATGCTTTCTTTGCTAATACCATGTTCCATGAGGTGGCCCATGGTCTAGGCATTAAAAATACCATTACAGGTAAAGGCACCGTGCGCCAATCACTGCAAGAACACGCCAGTGCACTTGAAGAAGGTAAAGCCGATATCCTAGGTCTATACATGGTCGAGCAATTACTTAAAAAAGGCGAGATCACCGAAGGTACGCTTGAGGATTACTACATCACCTTTATGGCAGGTATCTTCCGCTCAGTACGTTTTGGCGCATCCAGTGCGCACGGTAAAGCAAACATGATCCGCTTTAACTTCTTTAAAGAAGAAGGCGCGTTTTCTAAGAACACGGATGGTTTATATCAAGTGAATATGGAAAAGATGGGCGCAGCGATGGAGAAACTGTCTAACCTTATCCTAACGCTACAAGGTGACGGCGACTATCAAAAAGTAGACCAACTGATCGCTACACACGGCGATATCAAAGCGGAACTACAAAAAGATCTAGATAAGCTTTCCAAAGCGAACATTCCTGTTGATGTTACCTTTAAGCAAGGTAAGCAGGTGCTAGGACTGTAATTACCGAGCACACCATGGTAGTGCTTACTACCATGGTGTAATTAATCCTAGATACAATAATCTTTGATTTCTCTTTGGTGTTTTTTGATGGCTTTTGTGGCTTTGTCAGATTTAGCAATCGCTAAATTTACTTTCGCATCATCGCATTTGTCTTGTAGCTCTTTGCGCATCAAATAGTTTTGATCTTGCTGTTGCTGCACCAACCCTTCCACACCACTATATTCAGTTCTGGATTCTGGTTCACGATCTTTTTGATAAGGCTCTGGCACAGTCGCCTTACAGGCGGATAATAATGATACTGCCAAAATAACAACTAAACTTTTATTCATATCGCGTACTCCTTGATTTAAAACGGCAAAAGTCAATTTCAGTTATAACAGTTCCAGATATAAACACAAAACACGTAGAGCTAAAAAGTTTGTAAAGCGCTTGATGTGTTTACAGTCTTATGGCCTTTTTGAGGCTTTAAGCAAAACTCGCTTTTAGCTGCTCAACTTCCTCATCACTATAAGGTTTTGCTGGATAGAGTCCCCATACGGGTTTTGGCCATGCAATATCAGTTTTAAATCGTGCGATGTGGTGCACATGTAGTTGCGGCACCATATTACCAAGCGCAGCCACATTTAATTTATCTGGGGTAAAGGTGTCTTGTAACAAACGACTCAGCTTGGCCGATTCTTGCCAAAATTGAACTTGCTGCGACTCAGGTAAATCAATAATTTCTTTCGCGCCCACAACCCTAGGTACTAAGATAAACCAAGGGTATTGTGAGTCATTCATTAACAATACGCTACACAGCGGCCACTCGGTAATTAAGATACAGTCTCGTTGTAATTCTTTAGCTAATTCAAATGACATAGTGAAACTCTTTAAATCCTATTTACTCGGCACTCTATCCGAATTTGTTGCTATTGCAAAGCGGCTTCATTACCATCCGATCAGACTTTAAAAATATAACAAGGTGGCTACCGTGCACTCTCGCATTAAACACTACACCATCGCCCTTCCGTTAGCGCTTGCCTCTGTCACCGTTAGCGCAGAGCAACTAACGCTAGAGCGACTTTTTGACGACCCGTCTCTTTCAGGTAAAGCGCCTGTAAAACTGCAATTTTCTCCTGACGGTTCTCGTGTTACTTATCTTCAAGGTAAAAAAGAAGACTATAACCGTTACGACCTTTGGGAATACAATCTAAAAGACAATACCAACCGCTTGTTGGTAGATTCTGCGGCGCTATTTTCTGGCCCAGAGAACCTCTCAGATGAAGAAAAAGCACGTCGTGAGCGTCAACGTATTTTTGGCCGTGGTATTTTAGAATACAAATGGTCAAAAGATGGCAAAGCGCTACTTTTCCCACTCAATGGCGACTTGTACTACTATGAAATCGCTTCTGGTAAGAGCAAGAAACTAACGGAAACGGAAGCATTCGAAACCGACGCTCGCTTCTCACCAAAAGGTAACTTTGTTTCTTTTATTCGTGAGCAAAACCTCTATGCCATTGACCTTAAATCGGGTAAAGAAACGCAATTAACTAAAGACGGCGGTGGCGTAATTAAAAACGGCATGGCTGAGTTCGTTGCTCAAGAAGAGATGAGCCGTATGACGGGCTATTGGTGGTCGGGTGATGAGCAACAAATCGCCTTCACACGCATTGATGAAAGCCCTGTTCAAGAAGCCATTCGTAACGAAATCTATGCCGAAGAGGTCAAGTTATTCAATCAACGCTATCCATATACGGGTACTGCTAACGTTGAAATTGAACTGGGTGTTGTAAAGATCAATGACCAAAAGGTGGATTGGATTGATTTAGGCGACGATAAAGATATCTATATTGCCCGTGCAAATTGGTTAAAAGACAACAAAACATTGTCCTACCAGTGGCAAAATCGCTCACAGCAAAAACTGGAACTGCGCTTTTACGATACTAAAAGCAAAAAGCAGCAGGTTGCCCTGACCGAAACCAGTGATACTTGGATTAACCTACACTTTGACCTTGAATTCTTAAAGGACAAAAAGCATTTCGTTTGGGCATCTGAGCGCGATGGCTTTAAACACCTTTACCTGTACAGAACCAATGGCCAACTTGTGCGCCAAATCACTAAAGGCGATTGGATTGTTGAAAGCCTTCAGGGCATTGATGAGAAAAAAGGTATCGTATACTTCTCCGGCCGCAAAGACACGCCGCTCGAAAGCCACCTATACAGCGTACCACTTTTTAAAGATGGCGATGCAAAACGTATTACCGAAAAAGGCAGCTATCACAGTGTTGTACTGGCGAAAGATAACCGTACCTTTATCGATAAAAGCTCTTCTGTAAACCGTCCACCAGCCGTTGCGCTACGCAAAGTGAATGGTGACTTTGTGACTTGGCTTGAAGAAAATGCGCTGAATAACGAACATCCGTTAACGCCTTATTTGAGCAATCTAGCCACGCCAGAATATGGCACGCTTAAAGCGGAAGATGGTCAAACCATGTATTACCGCTTATTTAAGCCAGCAAAGCTTGAAACCGGTAAGAAATATCCGGTTATTGTGAACGTGTATGGCGGACCTCATGCACAACGCGTGACCAACAGCTGGCGTAGCAAAAACTTGTATTTCCAATATCTTGCACAGCAAGGTTATGTGATTTTCCAATTAGATAACCGAGGTTCATATAACCGTGGTAAAAAGTTTGAAGATCCAATCTACAAGCATTTAGGCGTCGTGGAAGTGGCTGACCAAATTAAAGGCGTTGAGTTCTTGCGTACGCTAGAGTATGTCGACCCTGAGCGTATCGGTATTTATGGTCACAGCTATGGAGGTTACATGGCGCTGATGACAATGTTTAAAGCTGGCGACTACTTTAAAGCCGGTGTCTCTGGTGCGCCAGTAACCGATTGGGCTCTATATGACACGCATTACACTGAGCGTTATCTTGGTCACCCAGATACAAATGCTAAGGGCTATGAGCAAAGCGCGGTTTTCCCTTATGCTGATGGACTAAAAGGCCCGCTGATGATCTATCACGGTATGGCGGACGATAATGTGCTATTTACCCATGCAACGAAACTATTTAAGCAGTTGCAGGACGAGGTTAAGCCATTTGAAATGATGACTTACCCTGGCTCGAAGCACAGCTTGCGTGGCAAAAAAGTACAAACCCACTTGCATCAAACCATTACTGACTTCTTTAATCGTCATTTTGAGGTTGAAGCTAAGTAAACACTTAATAGCGCTCAGCCTTTGATAAGCTGGGCGCTTCTTCTCCTTATCTATACATTTAGTTCTAATCCATTGGTCTAATTGTTTATTCTTCAAGACTAAGAAAAACTGAATTTATTGTTCTATCTCAAGTTATATATCAATCGCGTTAAGTAAATGAACTATTTGAAGCGGGGAAATAGCTTTAGTAGCAAGGCAAAAATTTCGCTATTTAGTTGTTCTAAATGAGAAATTTTTAACGAAGCTAATATGCTATTTCACCCTTCAAATTGGTTGGAGAATTAACGCAATTGGTATTACTACTAAGATTAATTAGTATGAACTGATGAGGCGTTCGCGCTTGCTACTTTCAATAATAAAAACGACATAAGGATTGCGTTATGTCCAAACAGTTTTTCCGAAATCTCACCATTTTCCAGCGGCTCGCGTTACTGATCATTGTGGTTATTATCGGTGTTATTCTTCAAAGCGCAGTAAGCTTATCGCAACAGTATGAGGCACTCGAAAAGCAGCAATATCATAAAACTCAAAACCTTGTTGAAAATGCCTATAGTTTAGTGGCTTACTTTCACCAACAATATGTATCTGGGAAACTCCCAGAGGCGCAAGCGAAATCCGCAGCCCTTGATGCCGTTGCCGCTTTACGATACGAAGGTAATAATTACTTTTGGATCAACGACTATCATCCCAAAATGGTGATGCACCCATTTAAAAGCGAACTCAACGGCAAAGATCTCAGCCAATCAAAAGATCCCACCGGCAAGCGCTTATTCGTTGAAATGGTACAAGTGGCAGAAAAAAGCGGTGCGGGATTTGTTCCCTACCTTTGGCCAAAGCCCGGTAAAGAAGCTCCTGTAGAAAAAATATCTTACATCAAAGCGTTTACACCTTGGGGTTGGATCATCGGCTCCGGTGTGTACCTCGACACCATAGAAGCTGAGTTTGCCTATATTCGAAATTTGCTATTAATTGAGATGGCGGTGCTTATTATTCTGCTATTCCCATTTAGTGCAATCATAAGTAAGAGCATCATCACCCCCATTCAACACGCCAAAGACATGATGAAAGATATCGCTCAGGGCGAAGGCGATTTGACTCGACAACTCGACGAAAGCGGCAAAGATGAGATCACCGCGCTTGCCAAATACTTTAACTTGTATACTGAGAAGATGCGTCATTCCATCGCGACAGTGGCCCATAACGCCAAAGAAGTTGAAACGCTGGCCAATCAGGTAAAAGCGGCTGGCGAAGAGAACCTAGCATTTATTGAGTCGCAAAATGACCATAGCCGCCAAGTGGCTACTGCAGCCGAACAAATGACCATGCAAGTTCGTGAGATCAGTAGCAATGCAGATACTGCCGAGCATTCCGCCGCAGACGCACGCAATTACAGTGAAAAAGGCAAACAAACAATTTCTCAAACCATCGCCGCCATTAAAAAGCTGTCGGAGCAAATTCAATCTGTGAGCGTGACAACAACGAGCCTTGCACAAGAGAGTCAGCATATAGGATCGGTGCTCGATGTTATTCGAGGTATTGCTGAGCAAACCAATTTACTTGCACTAAACGCGGCAATAGAAGCCGCTCGAGCAGGTGAACAAGGACGAGGCTTTGCCGTTGTTGCAGATGAAGTACGCACCCTTGCAAGTCGTACAGGTCAAAGCACAGATGAAATCCACAACATGATCGAGCGACTGCAAAAAGAAGCGCAGCAGGCCGTAGCAGCAGTTAAAATTAGCCAACAAATCTCGGAGCAAACGGTTGAACAAGTACAGCTTGCCGATAGCGCATTAACCGAAATTGAGCGCCTTATTGACGCTATCTCGGATATGAGTACCCACATCGCTAAAGCCACCGACGAGCAAAGTCTTGCAGCACAAGAAGTTAATGAGCGAATAGCTCAGCTTTCTGACTCCACCCATCACTCTTTGGATACCACACATTCACTCAACAACACCAGTGAGCAACTAACACGAGCAAGTCACGAATTGAGTGACATAGTTAATCGCTTTAGAGTATGATATCCGCCTTGCAGAGCACTTATAAGTGCTCTGCTTCTTGCCCTATAGATGATTGATATTCCTTATCTTGTCGATAAAAATAATCCGTGAGCGTCTAAGCTATTTTACCGCTATATTGCCAATTTATTTGCTGAGCAAAAATAGCCCGTGAAAATCTGTTTTATTATGTACCCTTGGGAGCGTGTAGAAGCTGAAAACGACAGCACGCTAAGACTTATCCACGAAGCCGTATCGCGCGGTCACGTCGTTGCCATCACTACCGTAAACAACCTCACTATTCGCGAAAGTGTCGCTAGTGCCTTCTGTGATGTATTTGTTGCGGGCCAAAAAGTATCTGACAACTTCGTGAGCTTTTACAACAAAGCTGAGTTTAAAAAAGTACAGCTTCCTTTGGCAGGTTTTGACGCGATATTTATGCGCGCTAATCCGCCGCTTGATACCTTAGCGATGAACTTTTTAGACTCTGTTCGTGATGACACTTTCATCATCAACGACATTGATGGCCTGCGTATCGCAAATAACAAGCTATACACGGCATCTTTCCAAGGCATCGCGAGAGAGTTTATTCCAAATACGCATGTATCAAAAAATAAAGAGTATTTAGAGCGTATATTCTCTGAGTCAGAGCAAGAGAAAATGATCTTAAAGCCACTGGATGGCTTTGGTGGTCGCGGTGTTATCGTCGTTGAAAAACGCGCGAAACAAAGCTTTAGCTCACTCCTTGAGTTTTATATTGGTGGCGATGAGGCTGGTAAAGGCAGCAACTACGTCATTTTACAAGACTATGTTGAAGGTGCCGACGAAGGTGATGTTCGCATCCTAATGCTTAACGGTGAACCGGTTGGCGCCATGAAGCGTGTGCCTGCAGCAAATGAAGTGCGTGCCAACGTACATGCCGGTGGCAAAGTGGTGAAACACAAACTCACCAACCAAGAAAAAGCGTTATGTAAGCACATCGGCCCTAAGCTTGTGCGTGATGGTTTGTATTTTGTTGGCATTGACGTGATAGGCGGCAAGCTTATCGAAGTTAACGTACTCTCGCCTGGCGGGATAACCCGTATTAACCGTTTAAACCGCTGTAAGCTGCAAGTGCAAGTTATCGATTTTGTAGAGAGTGTGGTGCACGCCAAAGAGCTAGTAACGCATCGCAAAAACCAATTCCGTCAAGTAATAGAAGATGCTCATGCTATCTGAACAAGCCATCATTACCACGCTTGAAGCCGGTAAACCCATCAGTGGACAATTTGCTGAAGGTGCTTTTCACCTCGAAGTGAGGGAATACGTGCCTTATGTCGCTACTGCTGTACACGCAGGCCACCGTACCCGGGCTAGCCTAAAAGGCTTGTTCGCCATTAGCGATGCTGAGCGTTTACAAGAGGAAGATCCGTTTACCGACGGCATGATTGAATCATTACCCATCACGCTGATCGCGCGTGACTCACGTTACGAATACGATCTTAACCGTGCGCCAGAACTTGCGATATACAAAGAAGCATGGGGTAAACAAGTGTGGAGCCAAGCGCTACCAAATGCAGACATAGATGTTAGCTTGTCAAAGCATGCAGCCTATTACCGAGTGCTCAGTGCGCTGTTAACCACGCTTGAGCGTAAGTTTGGTGCCTGCTTGCTATTTGATGTGCACAGCTATAATTATCAAATTCGTAGCTACCCTTATGCACCAACCTTTAATATTGGCACTGCACAACTTGATACCTTGCGTTTTCGCGCCGTATTAGATGAGCTGAAAAAGCAGCTAGGACTGAAAAAACTGGCAGGCCAGCTGGTGGATTGTGCTGAAAATACCGTCTTTCAGGGCCATGGTTATCAAGCGCAATATATTACCAGCCACTTTGATAACACCTTAGTGGTGCCACTGGAAGTAAAAAAAGTCTTTATGGACGAAAACAGTGGCGAATTATTCCCTGTGGTGTTTGAAAAACTACAGCGCAACATGCATGTTGCTTTGAGTAAAACGGCAAAAACATTTGCTAAAAATCACTGCTATAAGCCACTTCGCAAAGCAAAATCAACGTCGCAGCTTGACCCTGCGCTGATTAACGTGGACTCAGCGCTATACCGCATAGCCAGAAACCTTGAAACGCTGCATTACGTTAACCCAAGTAATATCGCACAAGAGAAACGTCGCTTTTTCTCGAAACGTCATTATCAGCCTGCGTTTAAATATCGCCCGCTGAAAATTGACCCTTATGAGTTTAAAGAGCAACTCTATCGCTTGCCCGTTGGAAAAATCCAAGATCCGATCGTAAAAGATTTATATCGTAAAGTGATCGACAGCTACGCCACAAAAATCGAACTGATCACCCAAATTGGTCGCGAAGCCTTTTTGTATAATTCGCTACGCTATTATGGTGAGCCGGATTACAACGATATAAATAATGCGACCTTCTTGCTGCACGCGCGCGAAACCGAAACCTTGCCAAAAAAAGACATTACAGCCGAGCAGGCCCTAGTACGTTTTAATCAAGCGATTGAGACCATGGGCTTACCTTGTAAGGTCGCTATATCAAGCAAACTTGTTGCCAAAGCAATGGTCGACAATAGTAAGCGTCTTCTGCTTGTAAATAGCAGTGCAATGTTATCTGAGCTTGATATCAATGCCTTGATAGAGCATGAAATAGGCGTGCACTTGCTCACGACCTTAAATGCTGACGCTCAGCAACTTAAAGTGCTGCACTTAGGTCTACCCGGCAATACCTATACTCAAGAAGGCCTTGCCATCTATCGTGAGTATCAATCTGGGCAAATAAATTTGACACGATTGAAAGTATTAGCGCTCAGGGTGATTGCGGTCAACATGCTGCTTAAAGGCGACAAATTCTATCAAGTGTATGAGTTCTTAGCTGACTCGGGTGTATTAAACGTCAATGAAGCCTTTGCGCTGACCACGCGAATTTTCCGTGGTGGTGGCTTTACTAAAGATCATCTCTACTTAAAAGGCTTTAAAGACATAGTGCAGCTTGCCAATACCCGCAGCTTAGATAACTTATATCTCGGTAAAACGGGCATTGCGCACTTAGATGCACTGGACGCGTTAGTAGAGCAAGGTATATTCACAAGGCCTAAATATCTGCCGGATACGAGCCGAGATCCTAAGCCTGATGCAATCCTAAGTTATTTAATTTCTTCAATTAAATAGGCCAAATTCGCCACTGTGGTTATACTAGTGCCATCTAGTATCTACCCAGTGGCTTTGTTTTGACACAACAGGAAATAGATTTACTCGCTTTTGAGCTGGCAAACCTTCGTCTCAAAGCCGATCTTACGCTTGCACCAAAGTACAGTTATTTTTCAGATAAACCCTACCCGCTTGGTCGCTGCCTAGAAATTCGCGATGAAATGTTTAAACTCGTCACCACGGAGCTCAAGCAAAATTCAGAGCGTTTATCTGTGCTCAGAAATTACATGCTTAAAGAGAATGCCGAGCTCAAAAAAGTATGGGGTTCGCTACGCGATGAGTACTTTCAAAATGCGATGTTGGTGGGAGATTGGTATATAGATACCGCAAACGATACGGTGAATGCAAACAAACCCAGAGTTGAAATCAAACCCATCGCACAATCAGGCTTTTCAGCCATCACCAATTTCGAGCAGTTTGTGAAGATTGCTCGCGCTTACTGGCAAGTGGAAGTGTTTAAAAACACCGCCTTTCCAGCCATCGCGCCTTATCTACCGTTAATTTGTGTCAATGCAACAGGCGCTACTTGGTTAGCTGCGGCCAATGACGATATGATCAAAGTCGCTACCAACAGTGAGTTTAAACTATCTGAGCAAATCCTCTGTCAGCTGCCAGAGCCTAACTCTGTTATCGTATCTCGCTGGCAGCAGACCCTAACTGGCGTCGATGCTTTAGATGACATCTTATTGCAGACAGGAAAGCCCGAGGGGTTTTGCCAACTTTACAGAGCTGCCGAAAAAGCAGCGGATTTAGCATTTAGAGATAGAGTTGTACGCGCCTATATGAGCTTACCCAAAGGCGCGTAACGTAGTGAATTAGAAAGAAGCGGGATAAGTCGGTTTTTCGTCCGTAATTTCCCATTTATCTTCTGTTGGTCTATCCACTCGACATTGATTTTGCTGTTGAAAACACCTGTCCTCACAGTTTTGTACTTGCATCGGATCTGAGTAATCTCTGCGACAGCTCATAGAACACGAACGTGAATCACCTTCGCAATCAACCGGCACATTGCTGACTCTAGTTGTAAAATGTCCACTACAGCCACTAACAAACACAGCGGCGAACACTGCTACTACCCATAATTTTGTTGTCATTGCTCTGCTCTCAAAAACACCGGTTCTTGGGCCTTTTGCATTGCTTCTTCACTAAAGCGGTATCCTGCAATATCAAACGCTTTCAGGCTTTCCAAATCCGATACTTGGTTCTCAATGATATACCTTGCCATCATACCGCGCGCTTTTTTCGCGTAAAAACTGATGACTTTGTATTGACCATTTTTACAATCTTTAAAGATAGGAGTGATAATGTCGCCTTTCAGCGCTTTCTTATCTACCGCTTTAAAGTACTCATTTGAAGCTAAGTTTACCAAGTATTGTGTTTGTGCCCCTTCCATGACCTTATTCAGTTTTTCAGCGATAATCGTGCCCCAAAACTCATACAGGTTTTTGCCACGCGGGTTACTTAACTTTGTACCCATTTCTAAACGATAGGCCTGCATTAAGTCAAGTGGTTTTAGGATGCCATACAGCCCAGATAAGATACGTAAATGATTTTGCGCATAATTTAAATTAGCCTCAGTTAGGCTTTGCGCTTCTAAACCAACATACACATCGCCATTAAAAGCAAAAATAGCTTGTTTAGCATTGTCTTGTGTAAAAGGCTCTGACCACTCGGCAAACCTTGCCGCATTTAAGCCCGCGAGCTTGTCGCTTATCTTCATTAAGCTACCGATCTGCTGTGGTGATAAATCGCGACAAACTTGAATAAGTGACTCGCTATGCTCCAGCAGCTCTGGCTGTGTGTGCATCTTGGTTGGTGCGGGTGTTTCATAGTCTAGGTTTTTCGCTGGAGAGATAACTGTGATCATGGTTTGCCTATTGACTTAGCTAGTAATTAATGTCAATTTCAACACTATCCCCAAGTAACTTCAAGTGTTTGTCCGCTTTCACTTGGGTTTAAGCAATTCGCTGTTACAGTACAGCTTCGCTTTACAACTCGACCTTATATAACAATAACCCTAAATAACGAGTGTGATATGTCGCCCGATACGGACATATGACCTATTCAGCTATTTAATGGTGTTGCAACATAAGGCGTCTAATATCACTTCGCTGTTATCAATATTGGAATGAGGAACACATGACTTCAGCATTAGATAGGCTAAAACAACATTCATCAATCGTCGCTGACACCGGTGACATTGAAGCCATCCGCAAGCTACAGCCTGAGGATGCAACAACTAATCCTTCTCTTTTACTTAAAGCGGCAGAGACGCCTGCTTATCAGCCTTATCTAACAGAAGCTTGGGATTATGCCAAAGCCAATGAAAGTGACGCTGAAAAGCAATTAGCGCTTGCTTGTGACTATTTTGCCGTTGTGATTGGTAAAGAAATCGCAAACTCTGTGCCGGGATATATCTCAACCGAAGTAGACGCACGTTTATCTTTTGATACCGAAGCGACTATCGCAAAAGCAAAAACGCTATTAAATTTATATGAAGCGCAAGGCGTAAGCAAAGACAAAATCTTGATTAAGATTGCATCGACTTGGGAAGGTATTAAAGCCGCTGAAGCACTGGAAAAAGAAGGTGTAAAGTGTAACCTAACGTTGCTATTTAGCGAAGCGCAAGCACGTGCATGTGCCGATGCAAACGTATTTTTAATCTCACCATTTGTTGGGCGTATTCTAGATTGGCACGTTGCCAACGGCCTAGAAAAACCAACTGACCCACTACAAGATCCGGGTGTACAATCTGTTCGTAGTATTTTTGAATTCTATAAGCAGCACGGTTATAAAACCGTTGTAATGGGCGCCAGCTTCAGAAATACAGGTGAAATTCTAGCCCTAACGGGTTGCGATAAGCTCACGATTAGCCCTTCTCTATTAGAAGAGCTCGCTGCAATGCCTGCAAACGAAGATTACCTACTTGAGGCTGACTTTACGCCTAAAGCAAAACCTGCAGCGCTTAGCGAAAGTGAGTTCCGTTGGTTACATAACCAAGACGCAATGGCCACAGAAAAGCTTGCTGAAGGTATTCGCTCATTTGCCGATGCACAAGAAACACTAGTCGCACGCTTTAAAGCACTATAAGTGCCTTAAACATTCGATTTCGAAACGCCGCATATTGCGGCGTTTTTGTTATCGCTCTCAATACAAACCTTTCTGACACCTCCTTATATATCACCCGAATTGACCTTCATCAAACTGTCACTTGGTTTTAACTCAAAAGACACAATTGTGTTTTATTTTTATCCCGTCTGTGGTATATCAATATCACTTGAA
The DNA here is from genome assembly GCF_041414765.1 of Pseudoalteromonas sp. DY56-GL79. NCBI lineage: Bacteria > Pseudomonadati > Pseudomonadota > Gammaproteobacteria > Alteromonadales > Pseudoalteromonadaceae > Pseudoalteromonas > Pseudoalteromonas sp. DY56-GL79. The sequence goes on from NZ_JANHZS010000003.1 coordinate 46,711, forward strand.
GTGAAAATTGATGCCGCTACTTTCTGGTTTTGGTACAAAAAGCAAGCAACGCGGGGTTGTTTGTAGCGTACTTTAGCTATCAGACTTTTATCGGTTCCTCATATTGAGGTTTGCCAAATAGTATGAAGAAATCAACGGTGTCATTGCAGTTGTAGTGCTAACAACAGCCGAAGCAAATGCCACTTTAGGTTGTTTTTATCAATAGGAGATTTTCATGGATACCCTAGACGAGTTATTAGAATTATTAGAAAGTCCGGATACTAGGAAAAAAACTTCATCTAAGGGCAAAAAAAGAAAATGGCGTGAAATTGAAGCGCTAAAAGATAAACAGCGACTACGCAAAGAACTACAGGAATTGGATATTTTCGCAGACAGTGTTGATTTAGACGAATTTGATTTTAACTAAAAAGAGCGCCCTTCACGGCGCTCTTTTTTGTTGTTATACCAATTCGCTTAATTAAGTGGTCTATTTTGAGGCGAGAAAATCTTGTCGATAACAAGGCAAAAATTTTGCTATTTAGTTGTTCTAAATAATAAATTTTTAACGCAGTTAGCGTCAGATTTACTCCTTCAAATTGAGCAAGTATTAAGACTAATTGGTATTATAGCTCGGCCAATCGCCAGTCGATTGGCTGCTTACCCATTTGGGTGAGCAGCTGATTCGTTTTACTGAAATGGCCACTACCAAAAAAGCCGCGATGTGCTGAGAGCGGCGAAGGATGTGGCGCGTGTAAAACATGGTGACGGTTTGTGTCTATGCTCTTACCCTTTTTCTGGGCGTGTGAGCCCCAGAGTAAGAAAATCACACCTTCACTGTGGGCATTCAGCCTTTCAATCACTACATCTGTAAAGCGCTCCCAGCCTAAATGCTTGTGTGAGTGTGCTTGGCCTTGCTCTACCGTCAACACCGTATTTAACAGCAGTACGCCTTGTTTAGCCCAGTCAATTAGGTAGCCATGATTAGGTATGCGAAAGCCGTCAATATCCTGCACTAATTCTTTATACATATTATTTAACGACGGCGGCGGCTTAATTCCTGGTAACACAGAGAAACATAGGCCATGAGCTTGATTGGGGCCGTGATAGGGATCTTGCCCTAAAATCACCACTTTAACCTGATCGAAAGGTGTGACTTTGAACGCTTCAAATACCTGTTCATGGGGCGGAAACACATTTATACCTTGAGCGCGACGCTCTGCCACGTAATCCATGGTTTGTTTAAAGTAATCTTGTTGTTTTTCCTGACCTAACACGTCACTCCACGTTGTCATGCTTCACCTTTTTTCATCATATTATAATGGCTTCGAGAAGCGTCGAGTTTACCACATAAATCCGATATTCCCTCGAGCATACGATAGCTATAACGATGGAGCAGATCGGCATCTACCGAAATAGTTTGTTGGTACTTTACTGCAGGGATCGAAGGCCATTGCTGCCATGCAATTGCTTTGACCTCTTGTTTGGTCTTTTCTTCTGGGATCACAATCACTTGTGGTGATTTCAACAGAACATTCTCAATGTTAATTTGCGGATAGTCCGTGGTGGCGTCGGCAAAAACATTTTTCACATTACACACAGTAAATACTTGCTGTAACCAACTTTCGCCTCCCACTGTCATCAGCGGTGATGGCCACAATTGATAAAATACAGCTAAGCTAGCGCTTTGTTTATACTGGGCTTTTAGTTCATTTAAACGTTTAGCAAATAAATCAGCCTGTTGCTGTGCTTGAGCTCCAAGGCCAGTAATTTTACCTAGGCGTAGCAACTCTTCCGGTAGTTTATCTAGATATTTCGCTTCACTATAGATCACGTCAACACCAAAGCTTTCGAGCTTTTCAAGCATAGGAACGTGACTTGCGTTTTTCCACGCGATGATAAGATCAGGCTTAAGTGCCAAAATTTTCTCAACCGAAATGCCTTGATAGTCACCAACTTGAGGCAGTTGCTTGGCTGATTCTGGATAATCTGCATAGGCTACCGTGCCTACAATCCGCTCCCCAGCTCCAATTGCATAAAGATTTTCGACAATATGAGGCGCAAGCGCGATGATCCGCTCTGCGGGCTTAGCACTAACGCTAAAGGCAAAACCTAGAACAATAAATAAGGCGAATTTTAGCATCAGTAGTCAAACCCTTTTTGCGCCTTAATGCCGGCCTCAAACGCATGCTTCACATTACGCACTTCGCTCACGGTATCTGCAAGCTCAGTCAGACGTCGATGTGCACCGCGCCCAGTTACAATCACCGACTGCATGGTAGGACGGCTTTCTAGTGCCGTTATGACTTCGTCCAAATCTAGATAGTCATAGCTCAACATATACGTAATTTCGTCGAGCAATACCAAGTCGATGCTTTCATCTTGTAGCCATACTTTTGCTTGTTGCCACGTCGCCTGCGCGGCGGCAGTGTCGGTTTCACGGTTTTGCGTTTCCCATGTGAAGCCCGTTTTCATGACCGCAAATGGCACGCCGACTTTTTCGAGCAAATTGCGTTCACCGCAATCCCAGGTTCCTTTAATAAACTGTACAACCGCAGCGTTCATACCATGACCGACACAACGCGCAACGGTGCCGAAACCAGATGTTGACTTGCCTTTACCGTTACCTGTGATCACTTGCAAAATGCCCTGCTCTTGCTGCGCCGCGGCAATTTTTTCATCGACTTGTTGTTTTACTTTTTGCTGTCGTTGCTGATGTTTATCTTGTTGTTCGCTCATGTTATTCCTCAATTATTTTCATCAATTTTTGCCAATCTAAATGTGCTTCACAGCTGTCGGCAAGACGCGTAATTTGCTGCTCTCTGTGCTTCGCTAAATCAATCGCGGCAGTGCCCGCTTGCTTACTACCGGCCCAAGACAAGATAGCCTGTGTCGCGGCGACCGTATCAAATAAACCATGTAAATAGGTGGCTGAAATTTGATTATCTCGAGAGATAAAACCATCTTTCACGCTGTTATTTGGATGTGTGTTAAATCGCAAGAATGGCACCTCTAGTGCCGCTCCAGAAGAAACCCCTGCATGGATCTCGTAACCGCAAATTTCAGCACTTTGCTCATCCAATTGGCAAATGCCAGATACTTGCGTCAGTACTTTTTGCTCTGAAAGTGTAGTATCAAAGTCAGCCAGACCAAGCCCAGCGACTTCACCGAGAGTTGATTCCACCGCATTTGGATCTCTGATGAACTTACCTAACATTTGCAAACCGCCACACACACCTAGTACCTTACCACCGTACCTCAGGTGCCGTTTGATTTCTTCTGCCCAACCCTGTTTGCGTAAGAAGGTTAAATCGCTCAACACATTTTTGCTGCCAGGCAGAATGATTAAGTCACAAGGACCGATAGATTCTTGATAGCGTACATAACGCAAATCCACTTCAGGGTTTAAGCGCAAGGTGTCAAAGTCGGTGTGATTGCTAATATGAGGAAATAGTAAAACCCTGACGCTTAACGATCCCCGTTCAAAGATATTGTCCACTGTCACCGCATCTTCTGCATCGAGCGCTAAGCCATGCAAATAGGGCAATACCCCAAGTACAGGCTTGCCCGTTTTTTGCTCGAGCCAGTCAAGTCCTGATTGCAATAACGCAATATCACCACGGAAGCGATTGATCACAAACCCTTTAACCAAGCTTTGTTCATAGTCACTTAATAGCGCAAGTGTGCCAACCAAGTGTGCGAACACCCCGCCTTTGTCGATATCAGCGATAATGATCACGGGGCATGCAACTTCACAGGCAAACCCCATATTGGCAATGTCGTTTTCACGCAGATTGATTTCAGCAGGGCTCCCCGCCCCTTCCACTATGCACAGCTCAAATTGTTCGCTGAGACGCTGATGTGAGGAAAGCACGGCCTCCATCGCTACCTTTTTGTAATCATGATACGCGGCTGCTTCCATATTGCTAATGGCTTTGCCGTGAATGATCACTTGTGCGCCAGTGTCAGAGTTTGGCTTAAGCAAAATAGGATTAAAGTCTATGGATAGCGGGACTTTTGCGGCCTCGGCTTGGAGTGCTTGTGCCCGACCAATTTCACCGCCGCAAGGTGTGACGGCACTATTTAGTGCCATATTTTGCGGCTTAAAAGGCGCAACAGACAAGCCTCTTCGTTGCAGCACCCGGCAAAGTCCCGCAACCAGTGTACTTTTACCGGCATCAGACGTGGTGCCCTGCACCATTAAGGTTTTCATACGTCTTGACCTTTTAAACATTGTGGCAAGCCTGCAATAACAAAATCGACTCTGTCGGCCACTTTAGCAATGTCTTGATGGAGCCAACCAGACTCATCAACAAACTCACGGCTTAGCTCGCCAAGCGGAATTATCCCATGCCCCACTTCGTTACTCACCAAAATAACAGTGGCAGCACAGCTTTCTAGTGCCGCCAGCAAATGTTCTTTTTTGTCTATGGTCGCGGCTTTGCCCATTTCGCATAAGCCAAAACTCAGCCATAAAGTCAAACAATCGATAAGTAACAGCGCATCTTCGCGTGCAGTAGCAATAAGCTTATCAATATGCCACGGCTCTTCCACTAGCTGCCAGCGGCTATCGCGCTGCATCTGGTGAGCAAACACTCGGCTTTTCATTTCTTCATCTTGAGCTTTTGCAGTTGCAACATAGTAAAGTTCGTTCACCGCACCTTGCTCTAACATTAGAATAGCGCGCTGCTCTGCCAAGCGACTCTTGCCTGAGCGAGCACCGCCCAGTATTAACTGTATTTGTGCCATTAGAGATGACCCACAATAAAAAGCAAAATAACAAGCTCAGCAAGTTGCTGCGCAGCCCCTAAACAGTCTCCGGTGTAACCACCGAGCTGCGCGTTAAACCATTTAATGCACACAAGTCTTAACACAAATAAGCAAGTACACAGCATCAGCAAGTCGAACAGTGAAAGCGCAAGCCATGGCCAACAGAAAATTAAAATCGCGATGGTAGTAAGCGTAAGGCGAGTCGCCGCGGCACTCGATAGATATTTAGCTACAGGCTTAACTTTGCTCAGCTTATCAGCTTGTACATAGTCAAGTGCACCGATTAAAGACACCGCAAAGGCACGGCTTAGGCTATGGGCCAAAATAAGTGCAGCAAGTATCACTGCAAAGTCATTAAAGAGCATGAGCAAAAGCGAAAATTTGGCCAATAACAGCAATATCAGCGCACAACTACCGTATGTACCAAGACGGCTATCTTTCATGATCTCAAGCTTTTGTTCACGGCTCCAGCCACCGCCAAAACCGTCAAAAACATCGGCAAAACCATCTTCGTGAAAAGCACCGGTAAGTAAAATACTCGCAGCCAGTGCAACAACGGCGCCGAACATTAGCGACACACCACCACTGGCAACATAGCCAAGCATGGCCGAGAAACTACCAACAAATAAACCGACTAAAGAAAAGTAACCACTCACTTCGTTAAGTTCATCGGATGAAGGAGCAGGATCCAAACGAATTGGCACCCGCGTTAAAAACACCACGGCAAGCTTAAACAGTCGCCACTCTTGTTGCCACTGCATTATGCGTCTACCACTTGCGTAACATGGGCATCGGCAAAGCTTGCCATTTCGCAAAAAAAGCCTAGCGCAGCTTGTAATAATGGAAGCGCTAGAGCGGCGCCTGTTCCCTCACCCAAGCGCATATCTAAATGTAGTAATGGCTCAGCGTTTAACTGCTCTAACATTAACTTATGACCTTGCTCCATAGAGCCGTGAGCAAACACCATATATTGCTTACTATGCGGTGCTATTCTACTTGCCAACATAGCCGCTGCGGTGGAGATAAAGCCATCCACTATGATTACTTTTTGTGCCCGTGCAACCGCCAGCATGGCACCAACCATTTGCACAATTTCAAAGCCACCTAGGCGCTGCAAAATTTGTTCTGGTGTCGCAAGCTTACCTTGATGATATTCTAGAGCCTGTTTGATAAGTGCCCGTTTTTTGCAAAGCATTTCATCGTCAATGCCTGTACCGCGCCCCACACATAATTCCACACTCGCCCCACTGAGCGCCGCTAAAATTGCAGCTGCAGAACTGGTATTGCCAATCCCCATTTCACCAAAAGCAATTACGTTGCTACCCGCTTCAATAGCGGACATCACTACTTGCTCTCCGTATTCAAATCCTTGCTTGAGCTGCATTTCACTCATCGCGGGTTGTTTATGGAAAGCATGAGTAATATCGCCAAGTCGCTGTGAGCACAAATTCGGCGCAGGCTCGCATGGCACTAATGTGCCACAGTCTACTACGGTTAACTGCCAACCAAGTTCTCGACAAAAGACATTGATCGCTGCACCGCCCTGCACAAAGTTTGCAACCATTTGCCCAGTCACTTCGCTTGGCGCGATAGAAACCCCGTGACTTGCAATACCATGGTCGCCCACAAAAACAAACATTGCAGGGCGCGTTATTGCTAACTGCTCTATGTCTAATTGCGCCTGCCCTTGTGAGAAGATCTGTACTAGCTGCGCAGCCAAGGCTTCAAGCTTACCAAGCGCACCTAGCGGTTTGGTTTTTAAGTCAATGCGCTGTTGAATAAGCGTGTTTAAGCGAGTATCTAACGGTTTAACCATGGGTAACTCCGACGCCTCCAGAGCGGCGATTTTTGAAAATAAGCAATGCTAAGAAGAACACGCTGCCAATGGCGGCGGTGATCACACCCACAGGAAGTTCCTGATTATCGATAAGCGTGCGCGACAATACGTCCACCCATAGCATCAATAGCGAACCGCAAAGCGCGGTGGCCACAAGCCCAATGACCTTTGCTTGCGAGATAAAAAAGCGCACGATATGCGGGATCATCAAACCTACAAATCCGACTCCACCGCACGCAGCCACAAGTACTGCGGTGAGTAAGGAGCTCAATAACAACATACCTATTCGCACTCGTCCTACATTCACGCCAAGCGTGGTGGCACTCTCATCTCCGAGCAACAAGGCGTTGAGTGGCCGACGCATCACTAAAAGCGTGATAAAACTCAGCAACACGACCAAACAAGGAAGCCATAGCCATTGCCAGCTCGCCCTTGCAAACGAGCCTAGATTCCAAAACAAGATTGCACTGATGGCTTGAGGGTCACTCCAATAGAGCAACAAGCTAGTAAAGGCACTGAACAGAAAAGAAAGTGCGACTCCCGCCAAGAGCATAGTTTCCACCTGCTGCATTGCATTGCGCTTTGCCACAAATAAAAGCAACAAAATAGACAGCAAACTTCCGACAAATGCAGCCCCAGACATCATTAGGCTAGACTGTGCACCAAATAGCGCGATAAGTACCACCACACCAAATGAGGCACCTGAAGAAATACCAAATAAATAAGGATCAGCTAGAGGGTTACGCGTCACGGTTTGCAAAATAAGACCTGCTATCGCCAGTCCTGCTCCCGCGCTCATCGCCAGTAACGTCCGTGGCAGACGAAGTTCAACTACCACTCGTTGTTGAAGTACGTTGGGATCGAAATTAATAATCGCTTGTATAACTGTATGCCAAGATAAATCAATCGCACCGATCTTTAGTGCCATCAGCATGCTAAAACAGCACAAGCTCAATAGCAGTATCGATATCAACGCGATCCGCTTTGCGGCAATCATAACTGATACCCATAATGAAAGCGTATATGTGGAATCTCACTGTTATTTGGCGGATGACGGACAGTAGAAACCTCTGCGCATACCCCAAAAACTTGGCTTAATAGGGTTTCGTTAATGACTTCAAGTGGCGACCCATCTGCAACAAGCTCACCGTTATTTAATACTAATAAGCGGTCGCACAAGGCGCTAGCCAAATTTAAGTCGTGAAAAGACGCGATGATAGTAACGCCAAGTTGTTTGGCCAGCTCCATAATTTGGATTTGATATTTAATGTCCAAATGGCTGGTGGGCTCATCCATTATCAATACTTGAGGCGCTTGCACCATAGCACGTGCGATCATTGCCCTTTGCTTCTCCCCACCAGACAATGAGCTAAAACATTGCTCCAATTTATGGCTCAATCCAACCTGCTCAATGGCATGTAAGATTGCCTGTTTTTCAGCAGCCGTCGTTGTCGCGAGCAGTGATTTGTTTGGTGTTAGCCCCATCAATACCATATCAAATAATGGCAGAGTAAACTCAGCGGGGATCTCTTGTAGCACCACAGCAACATTTCTCGCGTAAGCCTTACGTCCATAACTAGCTAGCGGCTTATCATTGAAAAGTAGCGACCCAGAACTTGGTGCTGTGTATTGATATAAAGTGCGCAGCAAAGTCGACTTTCCAGCACCATTCGGTCCGAGCAAACCAATAAATTCACCCGAATTAATAGCAAAGCTGAGTGCCTTTAAGATGGCTTTACCACCAAGCTGCACGCTAAGTTTATCGACTTGAAACTGTGGAGTAACTGCCATAGCACCTCTGATTGGGCACGGCAAAGTAGTAGCTTATAGAGAAGCGACAACTTTGACTTAAGTCTGCCCGCTTAAGTATATGGATAGGCCTTGGTATCTGACTTATGCAAGAGACAAGGCTCAAGCACTTACAGTTGCGGGGACAGTTGAGGACTCACACCTCATTCCCAATATCTGCCTATCACGAAATTTGCAATATTATGAAGTCTAGACGTCTAAAATACAACTTTTGGCCAAGCAGTTTGGCTGCTGTCGTAAAACACCTCAACTTTTACTATACCCGCATAAGGAATATCTATCTTCGATTGGTATGCAGTAAGCTCTGGCGATAGCTCAAGAATAAGTGCTACAAGCGCTTTTATTACTCCTGCATGCGCTACGACGGCGATACACTCTTCACTTGGCGACGCCAAAATACTGTGCCACCACGTTGTGACCCGATGATGAAAATCATACATAGACTCGCCCTCAGGAGGCGTGTGCAGCCAAGGGTTTTGCCAAAAATCGCCAATACTTGGAGATTGGGTTTCTCGCCAAAGCGTATCATAAGGTTGTCCATCCCATAATCCAAAATCAAATTCGGCGAGATTTGGCTCCACGTCAATGGGGAGTTGATACTGCTTTGCAAAGGCTGTAGCAGTATTCAGGCAGCGCTTCCTTGGAGAGCTAATAATACGCTTCGGGCCACTTAGACTCGTTAATGATTGCAGCAATTGCTGAGCGCCTATGGTACTGAGCTCGGGATCTGTCACTCCAAGTAAATGGCCTGAGAGCGTCGTTTCACCATGACGAACAAAATATAGCTGCCGCTGCATTTTTACTTAACCTAAGGTTTGTTACCCAAAAAGCAAAAACGCAAGCTAAGCTTGCGTTTTCAATTAATATCATTCTACGATTACAGGATCTGGTTTTCTTTCCACATCTCTTCTTTTGCTAACCGCTTTTTGCGTTTGTCGCATGGATCGTCGCAATCACAAATTTTGTCAATGCCCATTGAGCCTAAACCACCACAACTACTGGCCATGGATTTCTTTTGTACGATAACGCCTACAGCCATCGCAACAGCGATAAGCATAAGTAAACCGAAAGTAAGGAGGAATAAAGACATTATCTAGCCCCTTTTATTGCTACATTGAATTGAGTGACGACGCGCAAATTATACGCTTTCATGACGTCACTCACAATTAAATTATGGGGTGTTGTAGAGCTTAATTCAAGTACGGCTGAAATGCTTCACTCGCGTAACTCTTGATCCCTTCAGGACTTTTATACATCAAATACACGGGGAGTTGATGCTCAGTGGCATACGCCTTTGCACGCTCCGTGCCCATCACAGTCAATGCTGTTGCTAAGCCATCAGCCGTCATCGCAGATGGATGCAGTACCGTTACTGATACTAGCTCATGTTTAACCGGGCGACCTGTTGTTGGGTCAATAAGGTGTGTAAAGGTTTCACCATCCATTTCATAGAAAATACGGTAGTCACCTGAGGTCGCAATGCCATTTTTGCCAGGCTCTATCACACGGTGAATTTGGCGTTGACCAACAGGCGCATCAGGTTTCTCGATAGCAATACGCCACTCACCATCCGGCTTCTTACCTGAAACTCGCAGCTCGCCGCCAATTTCAACCATATAGTCATGAATATCATGACTCTCAATTACCTCGGCGACCTTATCTATACCATAACCTTTAGCGGTTGCAGAAAATGATAATTCAAGTCCAGCAATTGTTTTAGCGAGGCCACTGTCATTTAAAATGAGCTTATCGACACCGATACGAGTGCGCATATCGTCTAACTCAGCCTGTGACGGACGCATTGTTGGTCTTTTGTCAGGACCAAATCCCCACAAATCGATAAGCGGTCCCATCGTAACATCAAGCGTTTTTGTCGACTTCCCAAGGCGGATAGATTCAGCAACTACCAAGCGAAAGTCTTCACTGATAGGCATAACGGTATTTGCCGCTAAACGGTTGAACTGGTTAATCTCAGAATCTGGGATATAGGTGGACATAGATTGATTAACAGTCTTTAATGCTTGCTCAACCTCATCGTGCAGCTGCGCTTGTGAGAGCGACTTTTCGCCAGGGAATACTTTGATGTTGTAGGTTGTGCCCATGGTTTTACCAGACAGCACGATTTCCTTGGCTTCAGGTTTGGCGTCTTGGCACCCTGTTAAAAAAACGAATAAAAACGAAATAATAAAAAATCTAGATAAAAAAGCGTAACTTGCTTGCATCAGAATTCCCTGAATTTAGTACCAACGGGTATAAAAAAGCCCTCGAGCAAAGTATTTTGCTGGAGGGCTTATATTCTAACTTAAGTTCATTGTTAGACCGAAACCTAATTAACCACCGAAGTCATCAAGTAGGATGTTTTCGTCTTCCACACCTAAGTCTTTAAGCATGTTAATAACTGCCGCGTTCATCATTGGAGGACCACACATGTAGAACTCACAATCTTCTGGCGCTTCATGGTCTTTAAGATAGTTTTCAAAAAGTACGTTATGAATGAAGCCCGTGTAACCTTCCCAGTTATCCTCTGGTTGAGGATCTGAAAGGGCAACATGCCATTGGAAGTTATCATTTTCTTCAGCTAGACCGTCAAAGTCTTCCACGTAGAACATTTCACGCTTAGAACGTGCACCGTACCAGAAAGACATCTTACGCTTAGAGTTAAGACGCTTAAGCTGATCGAAAATGTGTGAACGCATTGGCGCCATACCAGCACCACCACCAACAAATACCATTTCTGCATCAGTGTCTTTCGCGAAGAATTCACCAAATGGACCAGAAATAGTAACCTTATCACCTTCTTTAAGTGACCAGATGTATGATGACATCTTACCACAAGGTAATGTTAGGTTATTTGGCGGCGGAGTTGCGATACGTACGTTTAGCATGATGATGCCAAACTCTTCTGGGTAGTTAGCCATTGAGTACGCACGGATCGTTTCGTCGTCAACTTTAGACTCTAGCTTAAAGAAACCAAAACGTTCCCAGTCAGCACGATATTCTTCAGGAATATCATAGTCTGCATATTTAACATGGTGAGCTGGTGCTTCAATCTGAATGTAACCACCGGCACGGAAAGGTACAACTTCACCTTCAGGGATGCCTAGTTTTAGCTCCTTGATGAAAGTTGCTTTGTTATCGTTAGAGATAACAGTACATTCCCACTTTTTAACACCGAAGATTGATTCTTCAACTTCGATTTCCATGTCGTTTTTAACGTTAACCTGACACGCTAGACGACAGCCTTCACGTGCTTCACCTTTAGAGATGTGGTCAAGTTCGGTTGGTAGAATATCACCACCACCCTCTTTAATATGTACGCGACACTGACCACACGAGCCACCGCCACCACATGCAGACGATACGAAAATACCCGCGTTTGCAAGTGCACCTAGTAGCTTACCGCCAGCAGGAGTCTTGATCGCTTTTTCAGGATCGCCGTTAATATCAATTGTCACGTCACCGCTTGCTACAAGCTTCGATTTCGCTGCAATGATGATAAGCACTAGCATCACAACGATAGCGATGAACATGCTTACGCCTAATACAATAGTTTCCATCGTATAGTTTCCTCGCTACCTTACAGTGAAATACCAGAGAATGACATGAAGCCAAAGCCCATTAGACCTACAGTAACAAAGGTAATACCTAAGCCACGTAAACCATCAGGAACGTCTGCATACTTCATCTTCTCACGAATACCTGCTAACAATACGATAGCAAGTGCCCAGCCCACACCTGAACCTAGACCATAAACTACAGATTCACCGAAGTTTAAGTTACGCTCAACCATGAATGATACCGCACCGAAAATCGCACAGTTAACTGTGATTAGCGGTAGGAAGATACCTAGTGCGTTATATAGCGCAGGGAAGAACTTGTCCAATGTCATTTCTAGAATTTGCACAAGCGCTGCGATTACACCGATAAACGTCAAGAAGCGTAGGAAGCTAAGATCCACTTCAGGGAAGCCTAACCATTCCAATGCGCCCGGCGCTAGCACTGCGTGATAAACCAAGTTGTTTACTGGTACAGAGATACCAAGAACTACAACTACCGCAATACCTAGACCTAGCGACGTTGTTACTTTCTTAGATACCGCCAAGAAAGTACACATACCTAAGAAGAAAGACAAAGCTAAGTTTTCAATGAAAACTGCTTTTATAAATAAATTGATATATTGTTCCATCTCTCTCCCCTTATGCCTTCGCTTCTACTTGCTCTTTCTTCCAAGTACGTAGTGCCCAAATAAATGCACCTACGATGAAGAACGAACTGAATGGCATAACTAGTAGACCCATAGGCTGATACCAACCACCTTCAGAGATAAGTGGTAAGATTTCAACGCCAAACAATGTACCCGCACCGAATAGCTCACGGATAAAGCCAACTGTTAGAAGTACAACAGAGTAACCTAAGCCGTTACCAATACCGTCAAGGAACGACATTGTTGGTGGTGACTTCATTGCGTATGCTTCTGCACGACCCATTACGATACAGTTAGTAATGATAAGGCCGATGAACGTTGATAGTTCTTTTGCTGTTGAGTAAACAACCGCTTGAAGCACTTGGTCTACAACGATTACTAAAGATGCAATAATCGTCATTTGTACAATGATACGCACACTTGATGGAATGTGGTTACGGATCATTGAGATAAATAAACTTGAAAACGCAGTAACCAATGTCAACGCGATTGACATGATAAGTGCATTTTTAAGGCTTGAAGTTACCGCTAGTGCAGAACAGATACCCAACACTTGCAGTGCAATCGGGTTGTTTGCAAAAACAGGACCAAACAAGACTTCCTTCATTTCTTTTGCATTAGCCATTAGTTCAATGCTCCTTTACGTACTTTCGCAAGGAATGGACCAAACGCTTTGTCGCTTGTCCAAAAATCAACTGTGTGATCAACACCGTTAGAAGTAAGTGTTGCACCAGATAGACCGTCTACCTTGTGTTCGTTACCGCCAGCACTACCTTTAACTACATCGATAGGAAGCTCTTTACCTTCCCAAAGTGCAGTCCACTTAGGGTTTTGGATTTCGCCACCAAGACCAGGAGTTTCGCTGTGCTTATAAAAGTTGATTGACTTAATCGTCTCACCATCAGCTTCTAGCGCAAGGAAGCCATACATCACACCCCAAAGGCCATAACCTTGGATTGGTAGAATGATAGTAGACACTTTACCTTGGTCATCTTTTGCAAAATAAACTGGAGAGTTATTTGTGATACGTTGAATACCCGCTTTGTCTTCTGCTTTTGAAAGCTTGTAGCTACGTTTGGCATCAAACTTAGTCGCTTCAAAGTCAAAAGTTTCCGCTTTAACGTCTTCTACAAACTCACCTGTTTTAAGACTAACAACACGTGATTCGATATTTTGGTTAAAAACTTCAGATACGTTTTTAACTTTATCGTAGCCAGCAACGGCTAAAATGTTACGTTGAATATCTTCGTTTTTGTTTGCTTGTTGCATAGGGCGAAGCTGAACCGAAGCAAAAGATACTACGATTGCACACACTAAACATAAGCCAACAACTACGCCAAGCGTTTTGCCCATTGATTCATTATTAGTTGACACGTGCCAATCTCCTCTTCACATTAGACTGCACTACGAAGTGGTCGAATAGTGGAGCAAAAAGGTTAGCGAATAGGATTGCCAACATCATGCCCTCTGGGTATGCCGGGTTAACAACACGGATAAGCACAACCATTACACCGATTAGCGCACCGTATAACCACTTACCTTTGTCTGTGAAAGACGCAGATACAGGGTCTGTTGCCATAAAGAACATACCAAATGCAAAACCACCAAGTACTAAGTGCCAATGCCAAGGCATAGCAAACGCAGCATTTGTTTCAGAGCCAATTGCATTTAGAACGAATGACATTACAACCATACCAATGAATGTACCTAGTACGATGCGCCATGAAGCGATACGAACATAAACCAGGAACAAACCACCAAGTAAGATTGCTAGTGTTGATGTCTCACCTACAGAGCCTTGGATAAAGCCATAAAACGCATTAAACCAAAGGTCCATATTGCTGTAGTCTAGTGAACCTGCAGTTGCTTGACCTAGGTATGTTGCACCAGAGAACGAATCAACAGCTGTCCACACTGTGTCACCAGAAATGTCAGCAGGGTATGCGAAGAATAAGAACGCACGGCCTGCAAGTGCTGGGTTTAAGAAGTTACGACCAGTACCGCCGAAGATTTCCTTCGCGATTACAACACCAAACGTAATACCTAAAGCAGCTTGCCATAAAGGAATTGTCGCAGGCAGGATAAGCGCAAATAATACCGAAGTTACGAAGAAACCTTCATTTACTTCGTGCTTACGAACTGATGCGAATAACACTTCCCAGAAGCCACCAACCGCGAACACGGTAGCGTAAATAGGCAAGAAGAAACACGCACCGTAGAACGTTTTGGCGCCCCAACCTGCATCAGCAGTTAATTCACCACCAAGCGCTTGGAAGATAGCTACCTGCCAAGTATTAGCAAGCTCAAAACCGTTACCTAGTGCAAGCGCAGCTTGGTGACCGATGTTGAACATACCAAAGAACATTGCTGGGAACGTCGCCATCCACACTAAAATCATAATACGTTTTAGGTCGATATTATCGCGAACGTGCGTTGCACCTTTGTTTACATAACCAGGAGTATAGAAGATAGTTGCTACGGCTTCGTAAAGCGCGTACCACTTCTCGTGTTTACCACCAGGTTCAAAGTGAGGTTCAATGTCTTCTAAAAATTTCTTTAAGGCCATTTTTAACCTTCCTTCTCGATAGTAGTCAGGCAATCGCGTAGGATTGAACCGTACTCATATTTGCCCGGACATACGTAAGTACATAGTGCTAAATCTTCTTCATCTAGCTCTAGTGCACCCAACGAAATCGCAGAATCTAGATCACGTGAAATAAGATCACGTAATAATAGCGTTGGCAAAATATCGAGTGGCATAACACGCTCATAGTTACCGATTGGTACCATCGCACGCTTAGAACCACCAGTAGACGTTGTCATCTTGAACAAACGGCTAGGTGTTAAGTGTGAAATGAATGTACGTGTTACTGAGAATTTGTCACTACCAGGAGCGATCCAGCCAAATAGCTCTTTCTCGCGACCTTCAAGTAAAACAGATACTTGAGTATGGTAACGACCAAGGTAAGCGTGAGGGCCAGTTGCTGTTTTACCAGCTAACACAGAGCCAGAAATGACTCGGTTATCACCGTCTTCAAGCTCGCCTGCAACTAAATCTGTTAGCGACGCACCGACATGAGTTTTTACTAAGCGAGGGTTCTTAACTCGAGGACCTGCTAGAGCAATAACTCTGTCTGAGTAGATTTCACCTGTCAGGAACAACTTACCAAACGCGATGACATCTTGGTAACCAATGTGCCAAACTTGCTTGTTTGTACCTACAGAATCTAGGAAGTGAATGTGAGTACCCACGTTACCTGCTGGGTGCACACCTGCAAACTCATGAACTTCTACTTGTGAGATAGAAGAACTAGGTACGTTAGCACCCGCTTTCTTACACACAAATACTTTGCCTTCAGTCAAACGAGATACAACCGCTAGACCCGCTTCAAACGCTTCCACGTTTTCTGCGATGATAACAGCAGGATCTGCTGCTAACGGATTAGTATCTGTTGCTGTCACAAAGATTGAGCTAGGTGTTGCACTCGGCACAGCGACACGGCTGAATGGACGTGCACGAAGCGCTGGCCATTGACCAGACTCGATTAGCACTTCCTTCACTTTTTCAGAGTCTAAGTTGCTTAAATCAGCAGCTGAAAACTTCTCGAAAGTGATTTGCTCGTCGCCTTGAACTTCGATCACAACGGATTGAAGTACACGCTTAGCACCACGGTTAATTTCTTTAACTACACCAGAAGCTGGCGCAGTAAACTTGACGCCTGGGTTCTTTTTATCTTCAAAAAGAACTTGGCCTTTTTTGACTTGGTCATCCACACGAATATGCATGGTAGGACGCATACCGATGAATTCTTCACCTAGCACAGCTACTCGTTTGACGGCAGAACCATCATGAATAACTTGCTGAGGTGCGCCCTCTATTGGTAAGTCCAGACCTTTTTTTATGTTGATCATACGCACTTGCATTACATTAACGGAAAGAAACTGAAAATATCTTTAGTCACCACAGCGCCACCTCGTTTGTACTAAGTATTAGGTATAAAGAGCAGAAAGTTATGAGTCCGGATAGGGTTCCCAAACAAGCCCCTTTAAAATACCCCTCAACGCGCACAAAAAAGCAGCGTCGTGATAAAAGTCCTCACATATTTCTCTGATTTTAACATTAATCGTACTGAGTATGCGAGTGGAATTATGAAATTAATACGACTTTAACGTGGATTTAGATTAGTTGAAAAATCCATCACTGGAGGGAGTATAGACCAAAGTTGCATAGATAAAATTTTTCTTACCCTAATCTACAAAATAAGTAAAAATTCACGGTCAAACAAAAACGGGCAAAGTACCAAGTAGCACTTTGCCCGCAAAATCAAAAACAGTGAGATCAAAAACAGTGAAATTAAACTAGGTGACTAATTTCTACCGTTGCATCCACATCAGCTTCGTAATCTACGCCGTCAACTCCGAAGCCGAATAGCTTCAAGAATTCGTTGTGATAACCAACATAATCCGTCAATTCATCAATTGTATCAGTATCAACAGTATCCCAAATAGTTTGCACACGAGCTTGAACGCCGTCTTCTAGTTCCTTATAGTTTTGGAACAAGTGACCGCCATCATCAAAGCGTGGCGATTGACCATATAGATTTTCAGTAAACAATCCATGAATTTGCTCTATTGTCCCTTCATATGTGCCATCACCTTTCATCACTTTAAATAGTGCAGAGATATAAAGAGGCATAATTGGAATAGCAGAGCTTGCCTGCGTCACTACTGCATTCAGTGAAGACACATAAGCTTCGCCATTAATATCAGCAGTGGTTTCGCGAATTGCCAGCGTCGCACGGTCCAAGTCTTCTTTTGCTTTACCAATCGTTGCGTGACCGTATATTGGCCAAGTCAACTCTTTACCGATATAAGTGTATGCCGTTGTTTTGAAACCATCAGCCAGTACATCTGCTTGCTTAAGCGCATCAATCCAAAGTTCCCAGTCTTCACCACCCATCACTTTCACCGTATTGGCGATTTCGTCTTCGTTAGCAGCTTCAACTGTCATTTCATCAATAACACGCTTAGAAGTATTCAGGTTTTTAGTTGTGATAGCTGAGCCAATTGGCTTAAGTGTTGAAGAGTAAACTTCATCAGATTTAGGGTCTTTACGACGAGGAGACGCAAGGCTATATACCACTAAATCTACTTTACCCAGTTCAGCTTTGATGGTGTCGATGGTTTTTTGCTTCAACTCATCAGAAAATGCATCGCCATTGATATTTTTCGACCACAAACCCGCTTCTTCTGCAGCTTGTTGGAAGGCAGCCGTATTATACCAACCCGCTGACGCTGTTTTCTTCTCTGAGCCTTCTTTTTCAAAGAAGATACCTAACGTTTTCGCACCGGCACCAAATGCAGCCGTGATACGCGATGCCAAGCCATAACCTGTCGATGCACCAATTACTAATACATTTTTAGGACCATTTTCGATTTGGCCTTGTTGTTTTACGTATTCAATCTGTTCTTGAACGTGTGCAGCACAGCCTACTGGATGCGCATTAGTACAAATAAATCCGCGAATTTTTGGTTTGATGACCATAAGAGATCCTATCCATTGATTTGATACAAAATAAAAGTGAGATTGGTCTCACTTTATTAAAATTACTGCGTAGTGTACTGGCAGATATGTAAAACACACATCTGATCAGCTATCAAACTTAGAACCACCCAAACATTTTGGTGACTCTGGCGTCTGACCTTCTTTGTCTGAAAACTCTTCTGGTGTATAGGCATGAATGGCCAAAGCGTGAATATGGTTTTGCAGCTCATCTTTTAGCACTTCATTGATCTTTCGATGACGCTGCAGCAGCCGCTGACCGATAAATTGTTCGCTTACAACAATGACTTTAAAATGAGACTCTTCGCCACGGCTGTGCATATGGCTTTCATTGATAACGTTCAGATGCTTGCACGCAACGGCTTCAGCTATTTTGTCATAAATCTGTGATTGCATTGACATTATACTTTGTCTCCTAGAGCAATTCGTGACGCTACTATACGCCGTTCAGCGCGTATTTCCAACACTTCGAAAAGTGAGATTAATACGCCCCTGAGTCACCTTGGCCTGCTTTGGCAAAGCATGTTGATAGTCGCGCTGGCTATCACCTTGCATTACCAATAAGCTGCCTGTTTCCAATAGAATATCAGTTACAGAGTGACTTACTTTGTGGCGTATTTTAAATTTACGGGTCGCGCCAAGCGACAGTGAAGCAATTATGGGCGTCAAACCGAGTTCAGGTTCATCATCACTGTGCCAGCCCATACTGTCTTGACCGTCACGATAAAAATTAGCCAATACTGCATTAAAAGGCATATTAAATCTGCGTTCTAGCGTTTGTCTGATCCCCAGCAATACCGAAGGCCAAGGAGCATTTTCAAGTCGCTTTCCAGAATAACTGTAATGCACGTCAGGGTCGGCAATAAATCGTTCAAGTCGAGGCGTTTGATGGGTCTTACCAAATAAGGTGATGGTATTTTGCTGCCACGCAAGGCTATTCAGTAGTACATTATATAGCGCTAGACTTTTATCGAAGCTAATAGCCTGTGCTTGATAGCTAAAACCGCACGGCAAGTTCCGTGCTTTGTCTACTGCTCTCATGTTAAACTACCCGCTGCTTTTATTTATAGAACATTCACATGACGACTGATGCAATTCTAGCCGGAAACCCTTTTACGCTACATAGGTTTCCACTCGATCAAAAAAATCGTAGCTTACAAGCTTGGGATTCAGCCGACGAATACCTGTTAGATTATGTCTTTGAACATCACCGCGATGCAAATCGTATTCTCATTCTCAACGATAGTTTTGGCGCATTATGCTGTGCACTTGCTGACAAGCACTGTACGGTAGTGACCGACTCTTATGTGAGTACCCTCGCCTATGAGTATAATTTAGAGGCCAACGAACTTGCGGACGCTAAGGTTGATGTACTCACTAGCATGGATGAGCTGCCAAAGGATATCGATCTGATATTAATAAAAATTCCCAAAAACTCAGGGCTATTGCAAGCGCAACTTGCACAGTTAAGTAAATTGACTATAGACATTCCCGTCATTGCGGCTGGCAAAGCAAAAGAAATTCACACCTCAACATTAAAAAGCTTTAGCCACTTTTTGACGGAGCCAACGACTAGCTTAGCGGTAAAAAAATCACGTTTGGTGTTCAGCAAGACGTCAGCCAAAGCCATTGATAGTAAATTCCCTGTGTCTTGGCCGCTGGAAAAAACCGATTTTACCTTGTCGAATGAAGCAAATGTTTTCTCACGAGATTCTCTTGATATAGGCGCACGCTTTTTTATCAATTACCTCCCTATGGGGAAAAAGCCATTGAAGGTCATTGATCTTGGCTGCGGTAATGGTGTCATCGGATTGATGACGCTCGCAAAAATGCCAAATGCCACCGTCACCTTTATCGACGAGTCCGCGATGGCGGTGCATAGCGCGGAGCAAAATGTCGTGGATAACCTACCCGAGCGTGTCGCTGATTGTCAGTTCGTTCAAAACGACTGCCTTACGGGTTTTGAAAATTACGGTGCGGATCTGATACTGTGTAACCCACCATTCCATCAGGCCAACGCAATCACCGATCACATTGCTTGGCAGATGTTTTTACAAGCTAAGGCTGCGCTTCGCCAAGGGGGAGAGTTAAGAATTATCGGTAACCGCCACTTGGAATACGACGACAAACTCAAGCGTTTGTTCGGTAACAGCAAGACACTAGGCAACAACAAAAAATTCACTGTTTTAAGTGCAATAAAGAGGAGCTAACTTCATGCGTTTTTCATTGCTGATTATTTTGCTAACCTTGATACTCGTGGGCTGTGAAAGCTCACCACGCAGTGTCATTCTTCATCCGGAGTATCAAGGACCTTCGTCAAACGCGCTTGCCGCCAACGTGGCGGTCAAAGTAAACGATCTACGAACCACAAAATACACCATTCGCGTGAAAAACCAAGAGCCCGCACTTTACGTACCTGATGCTAATTTACCAGTTAATTTCAATCAGGTATTAACGCAAGCACTCACCGCACATGGCGCGCAAATAACACCGGTCGCTGCTGCGCAAATCACTGTGAATATCAATCGCTTTAAAGCGATTATTGAAGAATCTTTCTCGACTCATCAAAGTGATGCTGAAGCTGACGTCACCGTACTGATAAAGCAAGGCGCTCGCAGTTTCGAAAAACAATATAAAGGTAGTGCTAATTTAAATGGCCCACTAAAACACGACCAAGCCAAAGTCGAAGAGCAGCTCAACAACCTAGCTCAACAGGTTGTTACTCGAATCGTTCAAGATCCTGAATTTATTCAATTTGTGAGAGGAAGTTAATGAAAAAAATAATTCTAAGCTTAACCGTCCTATTATTAAGTATGAATGTATTTGCCGAAATGAACGGTAAATTCGTACAAAAGAATAATCTATTCCCTCGAGTTCAGATCAATACCAGTAAAGGGCCGATTATTGTCGAACTAGACAGATCGAGAGCGCCTATCACAGTAAATAACTTTTTAACTTACGTTATCAATAAAGACTATAACGGCTCTGTCTTTCATCGAGTTGAGCGTGATGAAGCCAATGAAAAAGACTTTGTTATCCAAGGTGGAGGCTACGACAAAGAGTACGATGGTATGTTTGAGCGCGAAGCTATCTTCAATGAAAGCGGTAATGGTCTGAAAAATGATATGTATACCATTGCCATGGCATACCAAGACAACAAACCACACTCAGGTACCAGACAGTTTTTCTTTAATATGGATGACAACGATCACTTGAACCCAGGTAGAGGCTGGGGTTTTGCCGTGTTCGGAAACGTCTCTGAAGGCTATGAAACACTGGACGCAATTATGAAGGTGGAAACCGGCTACAATGAAAAGCTTGGCTATACCTTTATACCCAAAGAGCCCGTCATTATTCTTTCAGTCGAAGTATTAAAGCAGCCAGAGTAATACCCTTTTATGTTGATATCATCTAGCTTTTCGCAATATCTTGGTTATTACAAAGACAAACGTCTATTAACTGTCTTTGCTTTTGGAATAAGTAGCGGTTTTCCTTGGGTATTGATTGGCTCGGTGATGTCAGCTTGGCTTAAAGATGAAGGGTTAAGCCGTAGCACCATTGGCCTATTTGGCTTAGTATATGGCGCCTATACAATTAACTTTTTGTGGTCCCCACTCGTTGACCGCATAAAAATTCCCCTGCTGTATAATCGCTTAGGGCAAAGACGAAGCTGGATAGCAAGTTGCCAGTTTATTATTATTGTTGCCACCTTTGCATTAGCCACTATTTCAATTAAAGACCATCTTTTGCATGCTGCATTATTGTGCTTTATTATTGCGTTATTTTCAGCTACCCAAGATATTGCAATAGATGCTTATCGCATCGACATTTTACCAGAAGACGAAAGTGAAAAGGCAACAGCAGCGGCAGCGATGGCGACTTCAGGTTGGTGGTCTGGCTATGCCTTACTCGGTGCAATTCCGTTCTTTATGGCTGATTTACCCGGCTTTAGTTGGCCCATTATCTATCAGATGCTAAGCGTCATCGTAGTGTGTTTATTAGTTGTCACTTTGTTGGCAAAAGAACCAAAGTCTCATCGCGAGCAAGTACAGGCACAGCTACAGAAGAGTTACGAGCAAAAACTTAACCACAGCGCTTCATCAAATGCTTCTAAAAAGATCTATGCCTGGCTTGCCGTGACTCTGGTTGAACCCTTTAAGCGATTTTTTGAAAAAAATGGGGTTAAAACGGCATGCGCCCTACTCGCCTTTATTTTCCTATTTAAGATAGGAGAGGCCTTTTTAGCCCGTATGTCCATCGTATTTTATAAAGAAGTCGGTTTTACAAACACCCAAATTGGGCAATATTCAAAGCTTGGTACCGGTGTGATCACTATCGTATTTGCTTTTCTTGGCAGTATCTTTAACCATAAATACGGTATCGTGAAGGGCCTATTTGTTAGTGGTGTTGCAATGGCCGCATCAAATTTAATGTTTTCTTGGATTGCGATTGCAGGCCCTAAAGAACATCTATACGCACTAGCAATTGTGGTGGACGGTTTTACCCAAGCTTGGTCACTGGTAGCGATGGTGGCGTTTATTTCTATGCTCTGTGATAGAGCGTTTAGCGCAACCCACTATGCCTTACTTGCATCACTTGGTAGCTTAGGCCGTACCGTGCTATCAGGCTATAGTGGTTTTGTGATAGATGATTTGCTTGGAGGTAATTGGGCACTCTTCTTTGCGCTAACTGCGCTTATGGTGCTTCCGTCATTATTGTTTTTATATTTAATTCGGCACAAGCTTTATGCTATTGAAAAGGCGTATCATGCTAACAAAAGCTAGAGGTGCAGGTCCTTGCACCTTTTACGTTCTTGCTAACTAAACGCTTATTGATCTTCTTTGATTAGCTGTAAGCCTTCATAAGGATCAACTTCTAACGCTTCGCAGTAACGTAAAAACTCAATGACATCCAATCGACGCTCTTGGTTTTCAATTTTACCGATGAATGAATGAGGCGTACCTAACACCTGCGCAAGACTACGCATTGTGTGACCTTTCTCGTGGCGCTTTGATTTTAGCCACTTCGTTAGTTTGCCGTTTTCTTCAGAAGAAACCGTTTTACCCATCATAATTAAACATCTCCTACTAGATGAAAGACTAAATTATCTAAATGAAATATGCCCGTCTCATTTAGTTATTATCTAAATATTACAGTTGTAGCTTATCGATGAACTCTACAATGCAAAATGTTAAGCCTGTATGAACTCAGCATTTTGCCTTTAGAACTCGATCAAGCTTACAGTTTACCCCGAATACGGTACAACTTACCAGCTAGCTGCGATAAGTTATGCCAAACCAGTAACACGTAGACAAAATGTTAACTTGTCCCTATGTACCCAATTAGGTATAGACTAAAACACGAGTAACACCTAATTAATTTTTTACTTTTTCTTAATTCATTAAGGGTTGTAATATCCAGTAACACTTTAACAAATTTTTTAAAAAATGTACCAGTATTTGAAATAAATTATTTTTCTTTAAAAAATAAAAACTTACAGCTAACATTTATTAAGTGGTTAAAAAAGAGGCTATTACTAGATGATTCGATTACTGTTTTTACTGCCAATTCTATTGTGCTTAGGCTGGATTTACTTCCTTCGTTCTAACGGCGTGCCGCTTAAGCAAGGAAAAAAAGGCTTTATCTACATCTTAGTATTTTCATCTTTTGTTTTGGGCTTTTTTGTCTTAATGATGTATTTAACAGGTAGCTTGTGACGAATAAAGCAAATTGAGTTGTGATGGTTAGAAACAAAAAGAGCCATGACAAACGCATGACTCTTTAGTGGAACGTAGTGCGAATAAAGTCTAGACGCTGAAACTTGCGCCACAGCCACAAGTGGTTGTTGCATTGGGATTGTTCACAAAGAAACGTGCGCCCTCAAGCCCTTCAGTATAATCCACGATGCCGTCGATTAAATACTGAATACTCATAGGATCGACAACCATAGTGACACCGTTTTTTACGATTTCCAAATCACCTGGATTTACTTTTTCATCGAAAGTGAAACCATATTGAAAGCCTGAGCAACCGCCACCCGTTACATACACGCGTAGCTTAAGATTGGCATTCTCTTCTTCTTCAATAAGTTCCTTTACGCGGCTTGCGGCAGCGTCAGAAAACTGAATTGGTAATTGTTCAGACATAGATTTAGACCCCTAATCCTGTAATCTGCAAATTATCTAATACCTGAGTATTTTAATCAAGTATAGCGTTTGTACCAATTATCTTTGATAAATGATCTATTTTTGGAGGAAAGAACTCGTCGTTCACCTGTCAAAAGGTTTCTATTTATTTTTTGTCATAGAGAGATTTTTAACTCTGCACCTAACCTGCTATTGAATGTATATTGATATAAATTGGTATCTATATGCTAAACCAAAGGAAATAAGACTATTGCCTCAGTTAAGTTGCGTTAGCACAAGGACTTAGTGTAAAAAATTTGATATTCTTAAACGGTTTACTATTGTGGAATGACGTTCATGTCGTTGGATACATTAAGACGAAGCCTTGCAAAACCTAAAACTTCAGCGCAACTGTGCCTACTTGGTGCCGGTGCTGGCCTGCTTGCGGCGATACTTATCATTGCTTTTCGTCTTACTATTGAATTAATCCAAGGCACATTTCTCGATAAACCTGATGACTTTACCGAGCTTTCTGAGCTACATCGGCTATTTTTGCCTGTGCTTGCTGCGCTACTCATCGCGGTCTTTGCCGCCTTAACCGGGTTTAAGCATTACCGTTTGGGCATTCCATATGTGATCAACCGGATCAAACACCACTACGGTCATATGCCAATTTGGAATTCTGCGAACCAGTTTTTTGGTGGTGCCGTTGCTTTGATCAGTGGTTTCTCTGTTGGTCGAGAAGGACCATCTGTACACATGGGGGCAACAGCAGCGAGCATTCTATCAGAGCGTTTACATCTACCACTCAATGCCGCGCGAACTTTGGCCGGTTGCGGTGTAGCTGCAGGTATTGCTGCCTCATTTAACACTCCGCTCGCGGCGGTGATATTCGTTATGGAAGTCGTGCTCAGGGAGTATAAAATCCACATTTTCGTGCCCGTGATGTTAGCCTCAGTGATCGGTGCAATGAGCACGCAATATGTGTTTGGTAATAGTTCCGAGCTAGCGCTCATTCATATTACTCCGTTGAGTTTTTGGCATTACCCTTATTTAATTATTTGTGGTGCAGCATTAGGAGCGGTTGCATTTGCCTTTAATCAAAATCTAATGCTGATCATCAAAACTTTTAAGCCCATCAGTATGTTCCCTCGCCTTTTATTAGCGGGTTTAATTGCGGGATTAATTGGCTACGCCGTACCGGGAGCCATGGGTTCAGGTATGAGCGCTATCACCCAAGCCGTTGAATCTCCACATAACTTACAGCTACTCACCACAATATTGATTGCTAAGCTGATGGCGACTTTATTTGCGATTGGACTTGGTATTCCCGGTGGTATTATTGGTCCAGTGATTGGGCTTGGGGTTATCATGGGCACCTTGATGTCTTTCTTTGCCCAGTTTATTGAACCCAGCGTCGATGTTGCAGGGACTTATGGCGTACTTGGTATGGCAGGCTTACTTGCGGCAACTTTGCACGCACCGCTTGCTGCGCTCACTGCGGTAATGGAGCTGACTTCCAATCCAAAAATAATCGTTCCAGCTATGCTGGTGATCACCACAGCTTACGTTACCGCTTTACAGGCGTTTGGCAACCGCTCTATTTTTATTCAACAATTGGATTTTCAAGGACTGCCTTACCAAGTATCCCCGGCAAAAGAGGCATTGCAAAAAGTGGGCATAGTGGCCGAGATGGATGAAAATTTTAAACTGCTCTATTCCGATGACAAAGAGCAGATAAAGGAAACCCTATCCGCGGTTGATAGCCAAACACCGCTCATTGTTTATGATGAACAAAGCGGCTACCGCTTAGCCGAATACGATTTAAACTTAATCTCCGAGGGCAGCGTATCGGTCTCTTATATCGAGCTACAAGGACTAAGCACACAAGCGACCTTAGCAGACGCCTTTGATGTGCTAAAAGATAAACGTTCAGGCGCAGTGTATATCTACAACCAAAAGGATGAAAAACAAATACTTGGGTTATTGCGATGGGACCAAATTCGTCACATACTCACCACCAGAAACAGTTTACTCTAATCTAAAAAGTGGAATTTATAATGAGCTTATTGCTAACGTATAAAGCCTTACATATCTTTTTTATGATTGCCTGGTTTGCAGGGATTTTTTATCTGCCACGTCTCTTTGTGTACCACGCGATGACTGAAGAAAAATCTTGTAGCTCAATGCTCAAAATCATGGAGCGCCGCCTACTCTATTTTGTAACCCCATTTGCTATTCTCACCGCGGTGTTTGGAGTCTTAACGATTACAGAATATGGACGTGAGTGGTTTAAACACAGTATGTGGCTGCACTACAAACTGACCTTAGTGATTTTACTTTATATTTATCATGGCTATTGCTTTAAATTGCTTGCCGACTTCAAACATGATCGCAATCGTAAAAGCGACAAGTTCTATCGTTTTTTCAACGAATTTCCCGTACTAATCCTATTAGCCATTGTCTTTCTTGCCGTTTTAAAACCTGCACTGTAACCGTGCATTATTGGGGGTACTTGGGTATAATATGCGCCCAAGTAACCGCCCACAATCTGCGTGTTATCTGGTTGGGTGAGCGACCTTGCAACCCGGTAGTCAATTTGTCTTTAGGAATCGCCAAATGTTCAGTTTCCAAGGTGAAAACATTCTTTCTGTCAATCAATTAGACAGAGATTCAATTGAACACATCTTCTCCATTGCCAAAAAAATGGAACCCTATGCTAAAAAGCAAAAACGTACCCAAGTACTTAATGGGGCGATTTTGGCAAATCTATTTTTTGAACCAAGCACGAGAACACGCGTAAGTTTCGGCACCGCATTTAACCTGCTGGGCGGCCTAGTTCGTGAAACCACAGGTATGCAAAGCTCAGCACTGGCAAAAGGCGAATCTTTGTATGATACCGCCCGTGTGATTTCAGCTTATGCTGACGCCGTGGCAATGCGCCACCCAGACGCAGGCTCAGTAGCCGAGTTTGCAACTGGTTCCGACGTTCCTGTCATCAACGGTGGCGATGGCCCTAATGAGCACCCGACTCAAGCACTGCTGGACTTACTGACGATTGACCGAGAGCTTAGCCGCTTTGGTACCGGAATTGACGGCATGCACATCGCCCTAGTCGGTGATTTAAAATACGGCCGCACCGTGCATTCTTTATCAAAGTTATTGAGTCACTACAAAGATATCCGCTTTACAATGGTTGCACCGGATGGCTTACAAATGCCTCAGTCTATTTTAGATGTCGTAGACAATGCCGGTCACCGTATTGAAGTCGTGTCTAAGATGGAAGGCAATTTAGCTGCCGATATCGTTTACCAGACTCGTATTCAAGAAGAGCGTTTCCCTTCTCAAGAAGAAGCAAACAAATACCGTGGTGGTTTTAGGATCAGCCAAGCGATTTATGACGCTCACTGTAAACCTAGCTCAGTATTAATGCACCCGTTACCTCGCGACAGCCGTAGCGATGCAAACGAGCTAGACAACGACCTAAATAACAACGACAACCTAGCTATCTTCCGCCAAGTTCAAAATGGTGTATTGATCCGTATGGCACTTTTTGCCCTAACGCTAGGTGTTGAAAACCAAGTGGAAAAACACGAGGTAGAAGTACCTTGGTTTAGCCGCAAACGTGAAAGCTAAAAAGGATCGACAATGACAATTAGTCAAGACTTATTCAAACGCGCCCAAGACTCAATCCCTGGAGGCGTTAACTCTCCTGTTCGCGCTTTTAATGGTGTAGGTGGTACGCCACTATTTATTACCAAAGCCGAAGGCGTTCACACCTTTGATGCCGATGGTAAACAGTACATTGATTATGTGGGTTCTTGGGGCCCGATGATCTTAGGTCATAACCATCCTGAGATTAAACAAGCAGTGCTTGAAGCAGTTGAAAATGGCCTATCGTACGGCGCGCCGACGGAAACTGAAATCCTAATGGCGGAAAAAGTAAAAGCGCTAGTACCATCTATTGAAAAAGTACGCATGGTAAGCTCTGGTACAGAAGCGACCATGAGCGCTATTCGCCTTGCTCGTGGTTACACCGGCCGCGATAAGATCTTAAAGTTTGAAGGCTGTTACCACGGTCACGCTGACGCTTTGCTTGTTAAAGCAGGTTCAGGTGCACTTACCATGGGCGTGCCTAACTCACCAGGTATTCCTGCCGATTTTGCTAAGCATACGTTAACGGTTTCATTTAATAACCTTGATGAAGTAAAAGCGATTTTTGAGCAGTACAAAGATCAAATCGCCTGTGTGATCATCGAGCCAGTTGCTGGAAACATGAACTGCATTCCACCAGTAGAAGGCTTTTTAGAAGGCCTACGCGAAGTATGTACTGACAATCAAAGTGTGCTTATCTTTGATGAAGTCATGACGGGTTTCCGTGTTGCACTTGGTGGTGCTCAACAGTACTACAACATCACCCCAGACTTAACCTGTTTAGGTAAAGTGATTGGTGGCGGTATGCCAGTGGGTGCGTTTGGTGGTAAAAAAGAAATCATGGATTACATCGCCCCAGTAGGCCCTGTTTATCAAGCGGGCACGCTATCTGGTAACCCAATTGCCATGGCTGCTGGTTTAAAAGCGCTAGAGCTGCTTTCAAAAGAAGGGCTACACGCAGAGCTTGAAGCTAAAAGTAAAGCCCTGTGTGAAGGCTTTCAAGCTGCTGCTGATGAAGCAGGCATCGCGCTTACGACTAACTACGCGGGTGGTATGTTTGGCTTCTTCTTTACTGACGCTAAAAAAGTAACCAGCTATCAACAAGCAACTGAATGCGACCTAGAGCGCTTCAAAAAGTTCTTCCACTTGATGCTAGATGAAGGCGTTTATTTAGCCCCATCTGCATTCGAAGCGGGTTTCGTGAGCACAATGCATTCTGACGAAGAAATCGCTAACACTATCAATGCTGCAAAGCGTGCATTTGCCAAGTTGTAATCACTGATTGCAACCCACATTAGTTTGTATTTAAAAAGCCCGCTCAGGGCTTTTTTTGTTTTTTCAGCTACGCTTTGAATAAGCTTTTCAAAAGCTTCGGTCTATTTAACCTAGGCGCACATAATTAATAACACTGTGCAAAGTTAAAACTATCATACAGAGGAAGTGATGGCTGGATTTAATACGCTTATTAATCCTGCAACCCGTTTGATGGCACGGTTGCGATACAAAACAAAAATGGCCGTTGTATTTGGCATTTTATTACTACCACTAAGCCTCAGCTTGTTTTTTCTAAACAGTGTACTTAACCATTCTATTTCAGTCAGTGAGATGCAGAGGCAAGGGCTCACGCTTTACCCTAGTATGTTGGAAAACATTTTAGCGGGTAAAGCTTCCGATAATTCAATTTTATTGCAACGCGCTAAATTACCTAAAGTGAGCGCCGCTGGCGCAAGCGCCCTTGAGCAGCTCTCTATTGCCTCTCAACTTGCCGTTGATGATGATCTTGGACGCAGTTACCTGAATCGCACGCTTGTTGAATCTGCGCCAAGACTTATATCGCAAATCAATCAAATTGAAGCGCAGGCACGCGATATCATCAGTAGAGGCAGTTTTACTCCAGATAGTTTTATTGCACTGTCCAATTTAAACAAAGGATTACCTGGCGTCACGACACAATTTTCAGGCAAACTTAACATTGCTATCAATGATAACCAGCAACTCAAAAAGCAGCTTAGTCAGCCCTTAGCTGAGCTTGAGTCTAGCCTCTCTGATTACCAGCAAGCGGTGAAAACAGGCTTGTTAGATCCTGATGAACTGGCACTCTCACAAGCGCAATTTAACCGTTACTACCAAAGCGCAAGTGATGCTATCAAGCAGTTTGTTAATGTTGCAACACCCTCGCTTGCCGCGCTTGTCGCTGAAAAACAAAACCAGCAACGGTGGATAAGAAACACTGTTGCCTTGGCTTCACTACTCGCACTGATCATCGCTATTTATCTTATGGTTGGCTTTTACTCCTCGGTCATGGGCACCATCACGACTTTCTCACATGCAGCGCAGAGCGCTTCCCGAGGGGATTTAAGCATCAAAGCGCAGACAACTGGTTCCGACGAGCTTAGCCAAATTATTGAACAATTTAATGCGGTACTACGTGCCTTTATCTCTTTGCTTGGCAACGTTCGATTAAGTAGTGACGAGCTACAGCATGCAACAAGAACACTCAATAAAATAAGCCAAGATACTGAGAAGGACGTTGCCCAGCAGGAGAATAAAATCCAGTCTATCCACCATTCTCTCGAGAATATGGCACAGTCCGCTCACTCGGTTGAGGATGCCGCATTTAGCGCAACAGAGCTGGCCTCCGTAGCAGCCAAACAAGTAAAGCAAAGTAGCGTCAATACCACAGCCCTTGCAGAGCAAATGACCGAACTACAAGCTGAGTTTCAACAAAGTCGTGCAGCCTTAGATAAGCTAGCGGAAGACACGCAAAACATTAGTCAGGTGAGCTCCGCGATTAGAGAGATTGCCGAGCAAACCAATTTACTCGCGCTCAATGCCGCAATTGAGGCTGCTCGTGCAGGTGAACAAGGCCGAGGATTTGCGGTGGTAGCGGATGAGGTTAGAACGCTTGCGCAAAGAACGCAGCAACAAACGGAAGAAATACACAATATTATTCAATCTTTACAAGCTGCATCCAGAGACACGCAAGACAAAATGCGCAGCAGTGAAGACAATATGGCACAAAGTGTTATCGCCGCGAATGATACCAATGAAGTCCTACAGCACGCAGAGCAAAGCATGCGAGACATAGATGAACAAGGGAAACTGATCAGTCAGTTAGTGCAACAACAAACCCAAGCGACCGAACACGCATTGAATGAATCATCTGAGATCAGTAACTTAGCACAGCATACTCTGGGTTCCGCAAGAGCGACCCAAAGTGATGCACAAAAACTTGGCAAGCTCTCACAAACTTTAAATAAAGAAATCGATAAATTTAAAGCTTAGAGACTGGCTAGGGTCAACAAACCCTAGCAGCCAGTAGTTTGCTCAACACCCAGGTCTTGGTTCGAACATGCTTTCTCTAATAGGTAGCTGCAATACAGGACCACAACTCGGAGGCGACTGCTTACCCGTTTTTGGATTGATAAACGCCCAGCGAATGGACTTTGGACGCTCATCAACAATCGCTTGTGGGTTCAGTGGTTTTAGGTAACGAATATAGAGCTCAAGCGCACCTTGGCTGCCCGTTAACCCCGTTGGCTTGTTATCATCACGACCAATCCAAGCAACGGTGACCGTATTTTGGTCAAAACCGGCAAACCAGCTGTCTCTTAAATCATTACTCGTCCCCGTTTTCCCTGCAAGTTGAATAGAGGGGAAATGAAGATTGAGGCGTTTTGCCGTGCCTTTTTTAGTTACGCGCTTCATGCCATATTTCGTCATGTATACTGCATCGCTGTCTAGCGTTTGGCTTTTTTGTACAGGATGTTCGTATACCAGCTTACCCAGTGAATCGGTGATAGCCATGACGCTGGTCAACTCGCTCTGCTTACCATCTGCAGCAAGTGTGGTGTAGGCCTCTGCAACATCAAAACTGGATAGCTCTAACGCGCCCAACAATAAAGAAGGATAAAGTGGAATCGACTTAGAGACACCAAGCTCATTCAAAGTTTGTGCGACTCGATTAACACCCACATCCAGACCAAGGTTTACCGCTGGAATATTGATGCTATTGCTGAACGCTTCAAACATTGGCACTTGGCCTCTGAATTTATGATCAAAGTTCTCTGGAGACCAAACCTTACCTGAACCGTCGGTCACTTCAAGGGGACTGTCATCAAGTAGCATGCCCAAATGGTAGTTTGGATTCGACAAGGCACTCAAGTAAATAGCAGGCTTGACCAGTGAACCTATATTGCGCTCGGTGTCTAACACTCGATTAAAACCTGAAAACTTCAACTGACGACCAGCAACTAACGCCGATACACCCGCTTTTTCAACATTAACTGACAGCATTGCAGTTTCTAAATCTTCCGTTTTAAAGCGGCGCTCTAAGTAAGGCAAGCCCTTTTTAACGGCATCTTCCATCGCCGTTTGCTTTTGTAAATCGAGATAGGTAAAAATCCGAATTCCAGAGTCGACAATGTCATCATCAGGCACCAGTTTCTTTAACTCGCGATTCACCAACTCCAAATATCCAGGATAAGACTGCATACGGCTCGCTTTTAAAGGCTGTACGTCAATCGGCCTTGCCAGCGCTGCGCGGTACTCAGGCGTTGTGATAAGGTCGTTTTCCACCATTAGCCTTAAGACTAAATCACGTCTTTCCATTACCCGCTCAGGGTAGCGTCTTGGGTTATAAAAAGACGGCCCTTTCACCATCGCGACTAACATAGCGACTTGGTCAAACTCAAGCTCGTCCACCGGCTTACCAAAATAAAAATCGGCCGCAAGCCCCATACCATGAACGCCTTGATTATAGGCTTGCCCCAAAAACACTTCGTTCAAATAGGCTTCGAGGATTTCATCTTTGCTGTAACGGAAATCTAAAATCAATGCGATGAACGCTTCATTCACCTTGCGGATTAAGGTGCGATCTCTGGTGAGATAAAAGTTCTTTGCGAGCTGTTGCGTAAGCGTACTGCCACCTTGCACGGTTCGCCCTGCTTTGATGTTGGCATACAGCGCACGTAAAATAGACAGCGCAGAAACACCATGATGTTGGTAAAAGTCTCTATCTTCTACCACCAGCAGCGTTTCTTTTAAAATATTAGGAAATTTATCGAACGGAACAAACTCTCTGTCTTGCCGAGATTCATTGCCGATCCGAGCAATCTGCACTGGTTCTAAGCGAGCGTCAGCTAAGCGTCGACCTTGATTATCAACAATATTGGCAAGCTTCTTACCAGCAAAATTAAGCGTAAAAATACGCGCGGTTTCTGGGCCATCGTAGAATTCGAACGCGCGACGATGGATGGTGATTGTGCGACCTTGAACGGTATATTGACCGGTACGGCTGATACGATTTACACGGGAATAATTAAGCCGCTTCAACTCCCACAGCACTTCATCCTCATTAAGGAACTGATCAGGAAAAAACTGCATCGATCTGGCATAAACCTGCACGGGAAGTTCCCATTTATTGCCTTCAAACTGGCGGCTTATTTTGGCGTCTAAGTAGATGATATAGATTGCTACAAGGAATATCGCCGCAATAGTCCCCTTCCAAAAGAAAGACCACAACGTGCTCAGTACACGGCTTTTAATTCTTTGCATCTTAGAACCGTTTTGCTGGGTATTGTTTTTACGCGAAGTGTTCGCTTTGACGTTTGAATTTTTGGCAGGTGTTCTTTTCTTTTTATCCGTCATGACCCAAGTAAAACTAAAAAATGAATCGCAAGATGGTAGGGTAACCTAAATTAACAACTGCTGAAAGTAGAATAATATTTATAAAGAAAAGTGAGCCCTGCTGGACTCACTTTGTTTAGACAACGAGAACTTTACAATATTGACCGAGAGCCAAATTGGTATTACTGTCCGCGAACTGTCACGAACTCGGGATAGGCATCTACGCCACAATCATGTTGATCCATACCACTTAGCTCTTCTTCTTCACCAACGCGGATCCCCATGCTCGCTTTCAATACACTCCAAACAATATAGGAAGCAATGAAAACAAAACCTAAAATAGTGATAAGTCCCACAGCCTGACCTTGGAAAGTAGCGTCTGAGTTTGAAAATGGCACCATCATCACACCCAGCGCACCGCAGATACCGTGAACAGAGATAGCACCGACAGGATCATCAATTTTTGCTTTATCTAGCGCAACGATACTAAACACCACCAATGCACCGCCTATGGCACCGAGGATAAGCGCTAATATAGGTGTTGGAGAAGCAGGTTCTGCGGTAATGGTCACTAGACCTGCTAGTGCACCATTAAGCACCATAGTTAAATCCGCCTTGCCCCACATTAATTTACACACCAACAGTGCAGCAACCGCACCTGCAGCCGCCGCCGCATTGGTATTTAGCATGATTTGGCTGACCGCGATGGCATTTTCTTTGTCGGCAAGGAACAGTTGAGAGCCACCGTTAAAGCCAAACCACCCCATCCACAAAATAAAGGTGCCTAGTGTAGCTAGTGGCATGTTGGAACCAGGAATTGGGTAAATCTCACCATTTTTGCCATATTTTCCTTTGCGCGCACCTAGTAACAGAACACCCGCTAGTGCCGCAGCAGCACCGGCACCATGCACAATGGCAGAACCGGCAAAGTCAACAAAGCCAAGCTCAGATAAGAAACCACCGCCCCACGTCCAATAGCCTTCTAACGGGTAGATAAAACCAGTTAACACCACACAAAATGCTAAAAACGCCCACAATTTCATACGCTCAGCAACAGCGCCCGAGACAATTGACATGGCCGTTGCAACAAATACCACTTGGAAGAAAAAGTCGGATTGCAGTGCATGGTCGGCATCCTTAGCAGCACTGCCAATGAGCGCGCCAAGACTTGGTAAAACCCCACCTTCGGCATTATTCACATACATGATGTTGTAACCAATAAGCAGATACATAGTACAAGCAATAGCGTACAGTGCGACGTTCTTGGTAAGGATTTCAGTGGTATTTTTTGAGCGTACTAATCCCGCTTCAAGCATAGCGAAACCGGCAGCCATCCACATAACTAAGACGCCAGAGATCAAAAAGTAAAAGGTATTTAATGAAAATTTTAGTTCTATTATTGTATTTTCCATTGCTCGGCTCCCCTTAAATGGCTTCTTCATCAAGTTCGCCGGTACGGATCCGAACAACTTGGTCTAAGTCGTAAACAAAGATTTTTCCATCACCAATTTTTCCAGTGAACGCAGCCTTTGTAACCGTTTCCACAACGCGCTCGGCGTTTTCGCTTAACGTTGCAATTTCTATTTTTATTTTTGGAATGAAATCGACTTGATATTCTGCACCGCGATACAGTTCGGTGTGACCGCGCTGACGTCCAAACCCTTTAACGTCAACGACCGTCATGCCTTCAATCCCCAGATCGGCTAACGCTTCACGCACCTCATCCAGTTTAAATGGTTTTATTATTGCACTTATCATTTTCATGCTGAGTCCCCTTAGGACAGTTGATCCTGTTGTATGCAGTAATCCAACCTTTATGCCAAATTTTTTATTCCTTAATTAACAATGAATTAAAGTGGGAGGTGGAATTTAACGCATAAAAAATGCACCATCTAGGTGCATTGATATTAAGTCTGAACTGAGTTGGTGCATAAACACCCAAATAACGAAAAGCTAATGCGCGATAACGCAATTTCGTTGTTTGTCCTTCGCTTTGTAGAGCGCTTTATCAGCCTTGCGCATTACTTCGCTTAGACTCTTTGATTGGCAAGCCGCGAGGCCAATACTGATGGTGCAATAATGCTTACCCTCAGGAATTTTAAATGCTTGCTGTGCAAGGCGCTCTCTAAAGTCTTCTAGCATGTGCTTTGCCATCTTCATATCTGAGCTTGGAATAAGCAAAGCAAACTCTTCCCCACCAATACGTGCGACAATGTAGTGACCAAATGCACTACGCAGTAAATCAGCAACTTGTTTAAGTACATCATCACCGCTTTCATGACCATATTGGTCGTTAATAGATTTAAAATGATCGAGGTCTAACAATGCCAATATATGCTGGCTCGGTTTGTTTTTGATTAAACGCTCTGCCTGCTGACAGAAATAACGGCGATTATAAAGTCCTGTTAAATAGTCTCGATGCGCATATTCTTTGATTTCTGCAATCAAATTGAGCTGCTCCATCGTCTGCATGATGCGGCAATGAAACTCTTCACTCATAAAAGGTTTTGCCAAAAAGTCATTGGCGCCGTATTTGATAAACTTAGCTGACAAACCATGACTTCCCGCGCCAGATAGACCTATAATCGCCAACTCATCTCGTCCGCGACTATTACGAACGGATTTCACCAACTCAAAGCCATCCATCGTCGGCATCGCAAAGTCTGTCAGCAGTAGCTTAATTTCATGGTCAGATAGCAACATCTCCAATGCCTGTTCGCCATCTTGCGCCTCAAGCACTGTAAATAATTGCTTTTCAAGCATCTGCTTCATTACTGCTCGACTGATCACAGAATCATCGGCGATCAGCGCCTTGCAACCTTGGTTTCTCAACAGTCTAGATGCTAACTTGACCGCGTATAGGTATGAATCACGGTTGTCTTTAATTACATAATCCACCACGCCCATTTCAAGCATTTGCTGGCGACTATATTCATCTATTTTTGAGGTCAGCACCACAGTGGGAATTTTGTGGCTAAGCGTGAGCTGCACGACCTCTGCGTCCATCGCATCGGGCAGCGTTAAATCTACCAGCGCCAATGTATATTGGTGCTGTGCTAAGAAGTCCTTACTTTCCTTGAGGGACCAAGCAAAATCGATTTCGACATCTAGATGCTGAGCAGCAAGGTGTCGCAATACCTGTTGTACGACTTTACTGTCTTCAACAATTAAAATTCTTTGCATGGATTGAGATCTCTTAAGTACAACGAGAAGCGCAGTGAAACAAGAATTTAACGGGGCTAAATACTTTATTACTACATAATAAAGTACTAAATATACGCGAATCTTGCACTAAAAAAAACCAAATCGGCTCAAATTCGTTACTTTTCGATAAACGAGGTTACAACAGCCTATTTTTCAAACCTGCCGTTTTTTTTGTTGAGTTTGTCTCAATGGCTTTGAATTTCAGATGAAATACTTCTTTAATGCAGACATACCGACTGCAATACCGAGGAAGCAATGAAAAAACTACTACCACTATTGCTCGTGAGTTGTGCCCTACTCTCAGCGCCAAGCATAGCTGAAGAGCACAACCGCGCAATTGAGATAGATCATAAAATAACAACTGAGCATAGAGCCGAAATAAAAGGTGAACGTATTAACTACACCGCGACAACAGGCACACAGCCGGTGTGGAATGAAAACGGCGACGCAGTTGCAACGTTGCATTACACCTACTACAAGCGCACAAAAATCAAAGATATGAGCAAACGTCCGCTGTTGATCTCATTTAACGGTGGTCCGGGCTCTGCTTCCGTGTGGATGCACATTGCCTATACTGGCCCAAGAGTATTAAAAATTGATGACGAAGGATATCCACTGCAACCTTACGGCTTGAAAGATAACCCATATTCAGTACTAGATGTTGCCGATATTGTTTATGTAAACCCAGTCAACACAGGTTATTCTCGCGTACTCAAAAATGCTGAAGGTAAATATCCTAGTAAAGCCGAACAAACAAAGATGTTTTTTGGCGTCAACGCGGACGTGAAGTACTTAGCCGAATGGCTCAATACATTTATTCATCGCAATGAGCGTATGCTTTCCCCTAAGTACCTGATTGGTGAGAGCTACGGCACGACTCGAGTGTCAGGTCTTGCACACGCGATGCAAAACAACCAGTGGCTTTACCTCAATGGCGTAGTGTTGGTATCTCCTACAGAAATCGGCATTAAACGAGAAGGTCCGGTTGAAGTGGCAAACCGTTTACCATATTACGCTGCTGCCGCTTGGTACCACAAGGCGCTGTCTTCTGAATTGCAAAATAAAGATTTACTCGAAGTACTTGCAGAGGTTGAACAATATACGGTTGATCAATATCTTCCCGCACTCGCCAAAGGCGCATTTATCAGTGCCCAAGAAAAGCAAAGTGTGACACAGGCCGTTGCTAAATATAGTGGCTTAAGCGAGCGCTTTGTAGCTCAAAACAACCTAGATATTCCTACTGCGGCATTTTGGAAAGAACTGTTGCGTGAGCGTGGCTATACCCTAGGTCGATTGGACTCACGCTACCTTGGTATTGATAAAAGAGACGCTGGTTCTCGCCCTGATTATTGGCCTGAGCTGACCTCTTGGTTGCACTCATTTACGCCAGCGATCAATCATTACTTCGCAACGGAGCTCAACTATAAAACCGATGTAAAATATAATATGTTTGGTTCAGTTTACCCTTGGGATAACAGCGATAATAATGTCGGTGAGCAATTACGATTAGCAATGGCACAAAACCCTTACCTAAACGTGATGATCCAATCTGGCTATTACGATGGCGCAACGAATTACTTTGATGCCAAATACAATATGTGGCAACTCGATCCGAGCGGAAAAATGCGTGATCGCTTAAGCTTTAAAGGTTACCGCTCCGGGCACATGATGTACCTGCGTCATGAAGATTTACAAAAGTCGAACGAAGATCTCCGCGAGTTTATCTTAAAAACAACACCCAAAGCGGATCAGTCAGCGCTTTACTAAATTCCCAACCCATTGTGGCCGCGCAAGCGGTCACTTATCTTAATGCTCACCAGATTGTAAAAATTTCCTTTTATCCTTCTACAGTTACCTATAATCTAGATATACTCAATACTATCTCTCTACAACTTAGGCACGCACCATGAACGAGCAGTTTAAAGTCGTCTTCGTTGGCATGGCCGACGGTAAGGATCAACAAAGC
The DNA here is from genome assembly GCF_041414765.1 of Pseudoalteromonas sp. DY56-GL79. Classification (NCBI taxonomy): domain Bacteria; kingdom Pseudomonadati; phylum Pseudomonadota; class Gammaproteobacteria; order Alteromonadales; family Pseudoalteromonadaceae; genus Pseudoalteromonas; species Pseudoalteromonas sp. DY56-GL79. Next base: position 85,447 of record NZ_JANHZS010000003.1, read on the forward strand.
GCCGCTATCGCAATTGCAGACAGGTTGAAAACCTCACCTTCAAAGATCCAGCAATTTTACGCTGGCAAAAACTTGTTTGCTCCTGCAGATAAAGCCAAAGCGCTAAAACAGGTAAAATTACTTGCAAGCGCGGGGATCAATGCCAAGCTACAAAGCCAAGCAGCCGCTACCTCAAGTAACGCAGATCAAGAGCGCGTATTTGAAGCACTGGATTACATCACCAGCAGTCTAATACGTATCGAAGAGCGATTAGAGGAACTCGAGCAACGCGTGGCACCAACTCCCCATACTAAAATAGAAGATACAACAGACGAAGAGTGGGAAACGAAGGAGCTATTTGATGAGCTAGACTTTGAGCCTAGCCCTCCGGCTAAATCTAAGACTTGGCTATATTACCTGCTCGCTGTATTAATTATTTTATTTATTCTACTTGGTGTAAGTTTGTTTTTCCCTGAGTGGCTCGCGTTAGAATGAGTAAAACTAATAACAACATAAATAAATCTCAAGTTACTCGTGCTGATTTGAGAAAAATGATTAGAAACGCAAGAAACTCGCTATCAGCAGAGCAACAGAAGGCAGCCGCGGCACACCTTAACATTAATTTTTTTCAACAAATAAAACTTCCTAAAAATGCCAATATTGGGGTCTATATTCAAAACGATGGAGAACTAGATACATCCCTTTTAATTCAATCGCTTTGGGATAAAAAACACCAAGTTTTTCTACCCATAATCCACCCCTTTAATCACGCTAATTTGCTCTTCCAGAAGTATGAAAAAAACTCACCCATGAAGGCAAATCGCTATGCTATCTTGGAACCTAAGTTAGATTGTTCAGCAGTGGCACCGCTTGCATCATTGGATTTCCTTTTGATGCCTCTGGTTGCTTTTGATGAGCAAGGTAATCGCCTCGGTATGGGCGGTGGGTACTACGATAGAACATTAGCGTTACACTACGCTGAGCAGCGAGCTAAACCAGCACTTGTTGGTCTTGCTCATGATTGCCAGCAAGTTCCAAGCTTACCAACAGCAGCTTGGGATGTACCGCTCCCAACTATCCTCACTCCAACCCAACTATACACTTGGCCAAAAAATAATTTAGCAGGCAAATAGTTAAGCGCATTTTGAGGCACTTTTGACCATGACGCTGACACTTTGATTGAGTTATACTCCATACAACTTCAATGACAACTAAGTGTAGCGTTATGACTCAAGATGAAATGAAAAAAGCCGCGGCATGGGCAGCTTTGAACTATGTAGAAGAAAACACCATTGTTGGGGTTGGTACAGGCTCAACGGTAAACCACTTTATTGATGCGCTTGGCAGTATCAAGGATCAAATCAAAGGGGCAGTATCAAGCTCTGAAGCTTCAACAGAGAAGCTAAAAGCACTTGGTATTGAAGTTTTCGAGCTAAACGATGTGTCAGAGCTTGCGGTATATGTTGATGGCGCAGATGAAATCAACAGCACCAACGAAATGATAAAAGGTGGTGGCGCAGCACTGACGCGCGAGAAAATCGTTGCAGCTGTTGCCAAGAAATTTGTTTGTATCGTTGATAATACAAAGCATGTTGAGACGCTAGGCGCATTTCCACTGCCTGTTGAAGTGATCCCAATGGCGCGTAGTTACGTGGCAAGAGAGTTACTAAAATTAGGTGGCGATCCAGTTTACCGCCAAGGCGTTATCACTGATAACGGCAATGTCATTCTTGATGTGCATGGCCTAGAAATTAGCGCAGCAAAAGCGCTTGAAGAAAAAATTAACCAGATTGTTGGCGTCGTGACTAATGGCTTATTTGCCGCGCGTGGCGCTGACGTTGTAATAACAGGCACTCCAGAAGGGCCTAAAATCAACTAGTGAGATTACAGATGAGCAAGGTTTCGTTATCAAAGGATAAAATTCGAATTTTGTTGTTAGAAGGCGTGCATCAAAGCGCTGTTGAGACGCTAAAGCGCAACGGTTATAGCAACATAGACTACGTTAAAACATCCTTACCGGAGCCTGAGCTGATCGAGCGGATCAAAGATGCTCACTTTGTCGGGATCCGCTCACGTACCCACCTTACAGAAGCAGTTTTAGAACAGGCTGAAAAGCTGGTCGCGATTGGCTGTTTCTGCATCGGCACCAACCAAGTGGATTTGGATGCTGCTAAAAAACGCGGTATCGCCGTATTCAACGCACCATTTTCTAACACCCGCTCTGTGGCTGAACTCGTCTTAGGTGAAATTCTCTTGTTATTGCGCCGTGTTCCTGAGCGTAACGCAAAGGCGCATCGCGGTGAGTGGGATAAATCTGCCGATGGTTCATACGAAGCCCGTGGTAAAACGCTGGGTATTATTGGTTATGGTCACATTGGCACCCAGCTTGGCATTATGGCTGAGAATATCGGGATGAACGTCGAGTTTTATGACATCGAAGATAAGCTCACGCTCGGCAACGCAACGCAGTTACACACGCTAACGCAACTGCTACAAAGAGCGGACGTGGTCAGTTTGCATGTACCAGAGACATCACAGACCAAAAACCTTATCGGCATGGCTGAAATTGAAGTGATGAAACAAGGCGCAATCCTAATTAACGCATCACGTGGAACGGTTGTTGATATCGACGCCTTAGCTGAAGCTTTAGCGGCCAAGAAACTTTCTGGCGCTGCTATCGATGTATTCCCCGTTGAACCAAAATCTAATCATGAAGAATTTGTCTCACCACTACGCGAGTTTGACAATGTACTGCTAACCCCACACGTTGGTGGTTCTACCCAAGAAGCACAAGAAAACATTGGTGTGGAAGTCGCGGGTAAGTTGGCAAAATATTCAGATAATGGTTCAACAGTCACGGCAGTTAACTTCCCAGAAGTTTCTCTACCTGAATTATCAAACCGAAGTCGTTTATTACACGTACACGTAAACCGCCCAGGCGTACTAACGCAAATCAATCAAGCGTTCGCTCAGCACGGTATCAATATTGCGGCGCAATACCTACAAACGGATGAATCTATTGGTTACGTAGTTATCGACGTCGATAGCGACCACTCTGAAGTAGCACTGAAAGAGTTAAGTGCAGTTGAAGGAACTATTAGAGCACGTATTCTTCACTAATACCAATTGAATTAATTCTCTAATCAATTTGAAGGGTGAAATAGCATATTAGCTTCGTTAAAAATTTCTCATTTAGAACAAATAAATAGCAAAATTTTTGCCTTGCTACTAAAGCTATTTCCCCGCTTCAAGATAGATCATTTACTTAATACAACTGGTATAAGAAGAATCAAGCATAAAAAACCAGTCGCTGTGAAGTGACTGGTTTTTTTTGTATCAATTTGGCTTACGCCATGAAATCAACACCTTCTTTGATGTCTTTTTCAAGTGTCGCTAGCATGTCGTCTTTTGCTTTTTGCTCAAACGCGCTTAGCTCACCGTAAGGAAGTAACTTCTCTACACCGTTTTTACCAAGGATAACCGGCTGTGCAAAGAATGTTGCATCGCCTGTGTTACCTTCAACGTATGCGTACTCAAGTACTTCTTCACCTTGTAGACCTTTCACTAGTGAGAAGCAGAAACGTGCTGCTGCTGCACCCATTGAAAGTGTAGCTGAACCGCCACCCGCTTTAGCTTCAACCACTTCAGTACCCGCGTTTTGGATACGAGTCGTTAGTGCAGCAACTTCTTCGTCAGTGAACTCAACACCTTCAACTTGAGAAAGCAGAGGTAGAATTGTAGTACCTGAGTGACCACCAATTACTGGGATCTTAACTTCAGCAACGTCTAGACCTTTAAGCTCTGCGATGAAAGTTTCAGCGCGGATAACGTCAAGCGTTGTTACACCGAATACGCGAGCTGGATCATAAGTACCTGCTTTTTTGAACACTTCAGCAACGATTGGTACCGTGCCATTTACTGGGTTTGTGATGATACCAACAAGTGCTTTAGGGCAGCTTCTAACGATACCTTCAGCAAGTGTCTTGATGATACCTGCGTTAACGTTGAATAGGTCAGCACGGTCCATACCAGGCTTACGAGGCATACCAGCAGGGATAAGCACTACGTCAGCACCAGCAAGAGCTGGGTCTAGGTCGTCTTTACCATAACCCGCTACTTTTACCGCAGTTGGGATGTGAGATAAGTCAACTGCAACACCAGGTACAACAGGTGCAACGTCATAAAGCGCTAACTCAGAGCCAGCTGGAAGACCATTTTTAAGCAATAAAGATAGAGCTTGACCGATACCGCCAGCGGCACCTAATACAGCAACTTTCATTTGAATTCTCCATAATTTGAAGGTGGAATTGAGTGTGCAGTAAAGATAATGAAAAGCGCTGTTAAACACAAATTAATCACGGTTATTTTCGAGATTTTTTGACTAATGTCTTAAATAAAAGTGTAAAGATCGCGACACTTTGTACACTTATGCTTTACGACTGCCATTTTGGTCGCGCAAATTTGGGAATCTCGGCGGTTTTGTGTAGAATTTAAAGATTAGCCGTAAAAGAAGACAGACTATGCAGCCGCAAGAAAAACAAGAAGCACTGATCAAAGCATTTAAAGCCATTTTAAAAGAAGAAAACTTTGGCTCTCAAGGTGAAATTGTTGATGCTCTAAAACAACAAGGATTTGACAACGTCAGTCAGAGCAAAGTGTCGCGCATGCTGAGCAAGTTTGGTGCTGTGCGTACACGTAATGCCAAACAAGAAATGGTTTACTGCTTACCCGCCGAAATGAGCGTACCAACAGCAAAAAGTCCTTTACGTCAGTTAGTCGTTGATATTATGCACAACGAAATGATGATTATTATTCGAACCAGTCCTGGTGCTGCCCAGTTAATTGCGAGGCTACTTGACTCATTAGGCACCGCAGACGGCGTATTAGGTACGATTGCCGGCGATGACACGATTTTTATTGCCCCTGCCAAAGTATCTGAAATCGACGTTACTTTAGACAAAGTAAAAACCCTGTTCGATAACGTTTAGTCTATTACTCTTATCGGTGCTAACTCACAGGTTAGCACATACTTTGATATTTTAGCTTCCACAAAAACGCTTCCCCCTACTATCACGATAAACAGAATAAATTGCTTATCTTTACAGCAAAAAAACGTTTGACATAATATGTCTAAATGTGGCAACTTTAGAAACACATGTGAGGCTTTCTTACAACGCATGGATGGTTTTTAAGCTGATTGACTAGCTTTTCGGATTTGTTTCCTACAGTGTCTCAGTCTTTCCGGACACGAACGCTATTCGCTTCACTCAATCATCTCACATTCTATGATGCGGAACTCACCGCTTGATACACACAAAGATACCTTATGGCGCTGAGTGGACAATTCACTTACTTAACCGCTTAAAAGGAAATACAAGGAACTAAGGAACAGCAATGGAATTTTTAAATACTGCATTTACGTTTCCCACTGTTATTTTTTCAACACTATTACTGATAGTGCTGTTGTTCTGGCTAATTGCTTTACTCGGTTTTGCTGATATCGATATCTTAGAAGGCGATGTTGATATTGAAGCCGAAGGCGCAAGCTCTGGTTCTTTTTGGGAAGTCGCTTTTGGCGGCGTCCCTGTGAGTATTTCATTGAGTTTAATCATCGCGCTGGGCTGGATTGTCAGTATTTATGTACAACAGTTTTTTGCTTACCTACTAGGCAATGGCATTTTCTACTACCTGATGGGCACGGTATTTATGCTTGTTAGCCTCATTGCTGCATTACCACTAACCGCCGTCATTGTAAGACCATTACGACGCTTTTTCGAAAGCCAAGAAACCACATCAAAGCAAGCGCTGGTTGGGCTCGAATGCGTTATTGCAACATCGAGAGTTAGCAACACGTTCGGTCAAGCCAGAGTATATATTCAAGGAACAGAGCAACTCATCGAAGTGCGCTCGGATGAAGATAACACTTTCACACTAGGAGACAGTGCCTTACTTATCGAACATGACACCCTTACACATAGCTACACGATTGTGGCTAAACCTTGGTAATAGTACGGAAAATAACGGAATTTAGGAACGAGTTGGTATAGCTAATACCAGCTCAAACAATATAGCGCAACGCAGGAAAAAACATGGAATTTCTAAACAACCTCGGACCGGTGCTCGCAATCGTGGGCATATCCATCGTCATTATTTTTGCCATTCTACTTCTGATTGGAAAGTTCTACCGCAAGGTTGAACAAGGTCAGGCATTGATCATCAACAAGATGAAAAGCGAGCCGGATGTCACGACTACAGGCGGCATTGTGCTACCTGTGATCCATAAAATGGAAGTCATGGATATTTCAACTAACCGCATGGTATTGGAGCGTCGTGAAAATAGCGGCCTGATCTGTAAAGACAATATCCGTGCCGACATCGCCATCACTTTTTACATTCGCGTAAACGAAAACAAAGAAGATATCCTACGCGTTGCTAAACAAGTTGGCTGTGCCCGCGCATCGGCACCAGAAACCTTACAAGCATTATTTGAGGCAAAATTCTCCGAAGCCTTGAAAACCGTTGGTAAGCGCATGAATTTTGAGGAGCTATTTACCCATCGTAATGAGTTCCGAGATTCTATTAAAGAAGTGATTGGACAAGATTTATCTGGCTATACGTTAGAAGATGTGGCGATTGATTATCTTGAACAAACCTCTATCGACAAGTTAGATCCAAATAACATTCTTGACGCTGAAGGTATTCGCCGTATTACCGAAAAAACCTCACGCCAAAACGTGGAAACGAACCAACTTAAATGCGATGAAAAAGCGCAAATCGACAACCAAAACCAAGCAGCTTTTGAAAAAGCAGCAGAAGTCGAGCGCCAACGAGAAGATGCTAGCGCAAGACAGCGTCGTGAAATCGAATCGGTGCGCGCTCGCGAAGCCGCAGAAGCTGAACGTGTTAAGCATGAAGAGCGCTTAAAAGCCGAAGAAGCACGCCTCAAAGCGGACGAAGCAATTGCAATTGCAGAGCACAATAAACAGCGTGAAATCGATGTTGCAGAGCAAAACCGCCTTCGCTTACTCGGTATAGAAGAAGAAAAAGTCACGCGTTCTCGCCAGATTGAAATTATCGAACGTGAGCGCGAAACCGAAATACTACGTATTCAAAAGGCCAAAGCGCTAGAAGTTGAACGTAAAGAGATTGCCGATGTTCAGCGTGAACGGGTTGCCGTTGAGAAAACCGTTGCCGAGGAACAAGAGCGCATCAAAGACGTACAATGTATTGCTGAAGCCGAGCGTGAAAAGCAAGCAAAAATTATTCTTGCTCAAGCTGAGGCTGAAGAAGCGTTGGTTAAAGATATTGAAGCGGCTAAAGCTAAAGAGCAAGCTGCCGAATTTAAAGCCCGTGAAATGGAAAAAATGGCCGCAGCAGAACTACGTATTGCGAACCAAACCGCAGAGTCGAAGAAAATTCTTGCCGAGGCTGCCCAAGTTGAAGCGGCAGCGCCTGGTCTTGCAGAAGCCGATATCATCAAGGCAAAAGCCGCTGCAAGTGCGATACAAGGCGAAACAGACGCCAAAGTGTTACAGCAAAAACTAGAAGCCGAAGCACAAGGTAAACGTGATATCGGCCGCGCCGAAGCCGAAGTACAAGCAGCAATGGCTGAAGCAACTAAGAAGCAAAGTGAAGCCGAAGCGCAAGGCAAACGTGAAATTGGTTTGGCAGAAGCTGAGGTTCAATCAGCAATGGCTGAGGCAATTGAAAAACAAGGTGAAGCAGAAGCTATCAACCTTGAACGAAAGATGTCAGCAGAAGCCAAAGGTCTTACAGAGAAGCTGGAAGCACTGAATAAGATGGATAAAGACGCCCGTGAATACGAAGGCTTTACACTACAGCTAAATCAACAGAAAGAGCTGACGCTTGCGAGTATCGAGGCAAACAAACAAGTTTCTGCAAGTCAGGCTGAAGTATTAGGTAAAGCACTAAGCGGTGCTGATATCAACTTTATGGGCGGCGACGGCCAGTTCTTTAACCAGTTTATGAATGCCATCACAGTGGGCAAGTCAATTGACGGCTTAGTCGGCGAAAGTAAGACGGTACAAACCGTATTTAAAGATCACCTAAACGGTGAGCGTAATTTGATGGACGACCTAAAAGGGGTGTTGGCTGGTGCTAATGCGTCGTCGGAAACGCTAAAAAACATCAACATGAGTAAGTTCTTCCAACAACTAAGCAATAGCTCAGATGCGGACAAACAGCAGCTACTCAAGTTACTTGGCGGCTCGTTAAATGGCAGTAAACAAAGCGAACCACTAGAGTAATTAACCCTGAGGAGTCAATCTGCTTGGCTCCTCTCCCCCATTTGCGACAGCGCACATAGGAAAGCAAAGAATGACGGAAGCAACGCAACAAGCGCCAGAGCGAACGCTCGAACAAGACTCTTATCAACTGATTAAACGCCGGCTTAGTAACTTTGGCAGTGAACTGAAAAGTCAGATAGATAAACTCAACCAACAGCGTGTTGACACTTTTGGCAGCACCGAGCTTAAAGTGAAAGGTCGAGCAAGAGTTCGCACTGAGCATAACTGCGTACCGCGCGACATTGTACTGATCGGCGACAAGCTCATCTTTGCTTATAATGTGTTTATGGGGCTTAAACAAAATACCCAAGTCAGCGATGTATTCACCGTACAAAAGCTACACTTGCAAGAAGAGCATTACGAAATAGAACCTTACCCGCAAGAAACCAAATTCCTCACTGACCAACGTTTCTTACGGGACTTCGACGAACTATACACGTATTACAAAGACACCCGTCTACAGCACCTATTTGTTAAATCAAACAAGCTTTTTGCACTATTTCAGATTGGCGAAAAGCTCTCTGATGTCCGCGTGTTTCGCTGGCAAATCGCCAAAGACGAAACCTTAGATTACATTGATAACCGAGGAGAGCGTGACCTAGGCGAAGTGGAAAACTTTGACTTTGAATGGCAAAAAACCGATCGCGCCGATCACGTCGAAGGCCGTCACCCACATATTAATGTAAACGACAAAGTATTTATTGAAGTATCGAGTGGCAAACTCACCGTAAAAATAGAAAACAATACCCAAAGCGGTGAAGGTATTTATCAAGAAGCCGTTGATGACGCCAGTCAATCACTCGCAGATTGCGATTTACGTTTTGCCGAAGTTGGCGAAATGGTGTTGTTAAAGTTACTTCCCTACCGAGAAAAACAATGGCGTTATTTTATTTATAATTGCCGCACCCAACAGGTATTGCGCCAAGATGCGCTGGGTGGTGCCTGTGTTCAATTACCTGAGAACCAAGGAATTATTTTTCCTGGTGGCTATTATTTACAATCTGGGCAAACACGCTATTTTGACGACCAACTGGACGATTTAATTTTCCATCGCCAGATCAAATCACCCAATGGTGAAGATGTACTGTATATCTTCTACGAACCAAACGAGGGTCGCTACGCACTTTTCTCTTACAATATTATTGAGAAAAACCTGCAAAATCCTATTTATTGTCATGGCTATGGAATTTATGACGATGGCTTAGCGCTAACCTTTAAAGCAGAGCCTGAGCCTGAGCGCGTGCACCCTATTCAAATCTGGCAAAGCCCATTTTGTGGCAGCGAGTTTGCCGCACAAGCCCCTCGCGCAACCGGCTTATTTGGCCGGATCGGCAACCCGGATTTAGTACGCGCGATTTCTGATTTATACAGTGTGTTCAAAGCCATTAACGAACAAAGCCCCACGGTCTTTCATTATGAAGATTTAATTGCCCTCACCCGCAGTATTTTAGACCGCTATCATTGGCTTGCTGAAGCGGACTTTGCAGACGTCACAGCAAAACTACATGAAATTTTTGAAACTTCGGAGCAGGTACTCGACGAATTTGAAAAGGTAAGCCAAATTGAGGCCGACGCTCGGCGCGCAGAAGCGGAAATAGAGCAAGCCATGCAAGATGTGCTTCGCGAGGTGAGACCTGATAGCTTTAAAACAGCGGAGCAATTCGTTCAGAGCTTAGAATCTCTCAAACGCTTGAAAGGCAAAGTGATAAGCCTTGAAGAAGTGAAGTATATCAATCTTGGCGCGCTATCTGTCATGCTGCAGCAGATTGATGAGCAAACCTTGAGTTTAAGCCATAAAACTGCGGAGTTCTTGCAGCAAGATAGTGCTTTGGCGCCCTACTACGAGCAACTAGACTCCTTAGAGCAAGCCAGAGCACAGACAGAGAGTGTCACCGAGCTTAACGGCTTTTTGGCAACCTTGGAAACCTTGAGCGCTGAACTTGATTTGCTCAACCATACCATGCTGGATCTCGACATTGACGATAGCCGCATTCGCACTAAAATTTTGGAAGATGTCAGCGCCATTTATGGTCAAGTAAACCGCGCCAAAGCAGCGTTAGAAATCCAGAAAAAGAGCGTGGGCAGTGTTGAAGCAAAAGCCGAATTCGCGGCTCGCTTTAAGCTTTTCAGCCAAAGTATTACCAGCGGTCTAAGCGCTGCCAAAACCCCAGAGCAATGTGACGACCAGCTCTCTCGCTTACTTATCCAATTAGAAGAGCTCGAGTCTCAATTTAGTCAGTATGATGAGTTTTTAACGGAGATCTTGGCTAAACGTGATGACGTTTATGAAAGCTTTGAGGCGCATAAACAGCAGCTCATCGACGAAAGACAGCGCCGAGCACTAAGCCTAGCAAACGCTGCTGAGCGTATTTTACAGGGGGTGAATCGACGCTCGCAAAGTTTTAAAACCTTAGACGACATCAATAGCTATTTTGCCTCCGATCCTATGATTGGCAAGCTGCGTGATTTAACGCAAGAGCTAAAGCGCCTAAGCGATGAAGTGAAGGCGGATGATATTCAAGCCAAACTCAAGGCCTGCAAAGATCAAGCAATCCGCGCTTTGCGAGACAAGCAAGATATTTACATTGATGGTGGCAATACCGTTAAAGTCGGCAAACATGCGTTTAGTTTCAATAAACAAATCCTTGATTTGACTTTGCTGCCTCGTGGTGAACAGCTGATGTTACACCTCACCGGCACTGAGTATTTCGATACTATTCCTGACGCCACTGTCAATCAACAACTCAATGACGCAAGCACATACTGGCAGCAAAACCTGATCTCAGAAAATCGTCACTTATATCGAGGCGAGTACCTTGCAGCTCAAGTATTAGCAGCTGCGGAGCAAGACGGCAACGACTTTAGTCAAGCAGATCTAGAACTTGCCGTTGATGACGGAAGTTTACTGCCCATCGTACAAAAATTTGCAGAACCCAGATATCAAGAAGGCTATGAAAAAGGTATTCATGATCAAGATGCCAGCCTGATCTTAGCTAATTTACTAAAACAAAAACGACAGCTTGAGTTACTCGTCTACCCTGCTAGCTGTCGAATTGCGGCACAGCTATTTTATACTCAACAAAGCAAGGCTGAGCTAGCTGAATTGGCGTTTCAGGCCACACAAGCAGAGCTGATGGCAACGAAGTTAGATGATCATAGTTTTAGCCAACAGCTAAGCAAAGAATTGAGTGAAAAGATCACGGCATTTTGCCAACAAAATTTATCGAGCTATTTAACCGAGCTACACCGCTTTTCAGGCGAGTTAAGCGCAACTTACTTAATTAAAGCCCTTGCCAAGCAAGTTAAGCCGAGACAATTTGATTTGGCTTCACCTGCAAAACACACCAGCGAGCAGTTTATCTCGATGGCAAAGGCCAAAGGCGTTTGGCAACAGCTTGAAGACTCATTAACACATTTGACTAAACTTGCGGACAAATGCCGCCTGTTAAGCAGCTGGCTGCGCGCCTATGGCAGTAAGCAAAATGAAAGTGCTGAGACCTTGCTTGAGGCCGCTAACTGCATTTTGCTTTCCACCCAGTTAGATATCACCTACCAAGTCAAAGAAGCCGAAATAAAAACCGAAATTTCAGGTTTAATGGGCCAACACCCACGTATCGAGAACCAAGTGTTACGCCTAGATTACGCAGACTTTTTTGCCCGTAGTAACGAGTATCTCACGGTTCATGTTCCGGCCTACAAACAGTATCAACAGTTAAAAGCACAAGTGCTTGAGGCGCAAAAGCAGCGCTTGCAATTGGATGAGTTTAAACCTAGACCGCTAAGCTCATTTGTACGTAACCAGCTGATTGACAAAGTCTACTTCCCTATTATTGGCGATAACTTAGCAAAACAAATAGGGGCTGCAGGAAACAATAAACGCACCGACTTAATGGGCATGTTGCTGCTTATCTCCCCACCGGGCTATGGTAAAACCACGTTAATCGAGTATGTGGCTAACCGCTTAGGACTCACCTTTGTTAAGGTCAACTGTCCATCCATTGGTCACGACCAAGTCTCTTTAGATCCTGCTCAAGCCATCAACGCGACCGCCGCAAAAGAAATTGAGAAGATCAACCAAAGCTTTGAGATGGGCAATAATGTGATGCTGTACCTTGACGATATTCAGCATACCAACCCCGAGTTTTTACAAAAATTCATCTCTTTATGTGATGGTTCAAGACGCATAGACGGTGTGTGGAATGGCCGCAGTAAAACTTATGATCTGAGAGGCAAAAAATTTGCCGTTGTGATGGCAGGAAACCCCTACACCGAATCCGGTGAATCCTTTAAGATCCCAGATATGCTTGCCAACCGTGCGGATATTTACAACCTCGGTGACACCCTCAGTGGCTGCGAACAAGAATTTGCCATGAGCTTTATTGAAAATACGCTCACTTCCAATGCAGTGCTTGCGCCACTTGCCAATCGTGGTATGGAAGACTTGTACAAGCTAGTACGCATTGCCGACGGAGAAGACATCTCCATCAATGAATTGGAATTTAATTACTCTCAAGCGCAAGTGAATGAAGTTGTCAGCGTACTGAAAAAGCTGCTCACCATCCGCAACACCGTGCTCAAAGTAAATGCCCAATATATTGCCTCAGCAGCGCAAGATGATAACTATCGAACCGAGCCGCCGTTTAAGCTACAAGGCAGTTACCGGAACATGAATAAGATGGCTGAAAAGGTGGTTGCTGCCATGAATGACAGTGAACTTGAAAACCTAATTCAAGATCACTATCGCGGTGAAGCACAAACGCTTAGCAAAGGCAGCGAAGAAAACTTACTGAAACTGGCTGAATTACGCGGTACCTTAACGGATGAAGAAGCAACGCGCTGGCATGAAATCAAGGCCGAATATGCCCGCCTGCACCGCAATAGCGATGAGGGAAGCCCTGCGCAATTGGCAGTTGAACAGCTAAGCTTTGTCAATAAATCCCTTTCGCAAATCGCCGCTAAACTCGACAAAGAGCAGCTTAGCTTTGATTACAGTGCGCTATTGCAACAATTGGCTCAAGTGCTTAACGAGCAAGAGTTTGCCACGCAGTTAACTGAGCTACGTGAGGCCTTAACGCAGCAACCTTACGCTACACCGCTAAAACAATTGATAGCTTCACAGCAACAAGTCGCTGAGGAAATTGCGGGGCTGCAAAACGCTATCAAACACACCGCGAACAACGAGCAGCTACTCACTAATCTTGGCAAACTCAATGACTTGCTCAGCACCCAAGCGCAAATACAACAAGCATTGGGCCAACAAGGTCAGCAGCAAAATACGTTATTTGAAAACCTGTCTGAGCGCTTAGAAGCGGTGGCACAACCGCATATTCAAGTCGACAATCACATTGATGATAGCAGTGCAAAAGCGCTTGAAGCCGTCACCACTTTGCTAACAAATACTTTAGCAAACTCAAGCGCTGAACAAGTCAAGCAGCAACAGCTAAAAGACATTTTACACAAGCTAGAGGATATTCAATCAAGACCTGGTGTTAGTAACGGATCACCTGCGAAAAACCCGTATATGTTGTAACAGCGGAAAAACACTTGCGAAACAAATCAAAGCCCATGCATGGATGGGCTTTGGAGATGTAAAGTGGCAGATAACTTATTCTGGCATTTTTGCCATCACCGCCAAAAACTCTAGTGAGGGTGCAAAAAACGCGGAACCCATATCGGCACTGGAATAATCCAATATGGGGTCGTATTCATCGCCTTCACCCAATCGGCTTCTAAGTACCTGCTCAAAAGCATCGCCCTTGGCACTGCAACTTAGCGACAAGCTTCCTTGTTCAAATACATCACCAAATGGCATGCTTTGGTTAAGCAGTAGCGCATTACCATTTGCGTCTTTCAATTCGGTTAATGCCGCATGATTACAGGGGTCGCAATCTTCAATTAGGTCATTGTCGAGACGCGTACGCCCCATCAATTGCTCTTGCTCAGCGAGCGGCAACGCCTGCCAGCGCAGTAAATCAAACTTCACCCGCTGTACGTGAATATAACTACCAAGGTGGTCGGCTGCATTCGGGTTGTGCACAAGTGCAACTTCCCGTTTGTTACGCCCTCTAGGGATGTCTGCGCCATAAATAAAGCCATTAAAATCTCGACCGTCTAAGAAACGAAAGGCGCGTACATGTGCCACCATTTCGACTAGGCCATTTAGCATGTGTAGCACACTTTGAGCAAAGATATGATTAACGTCTTCTCGGTCGGAGCGGATCACATAAAGCAAGTCAAAAGGCTGAGTATGCACGGTGTGCTCAGCCTCAACAATATGTGGAAAGCTTTTCAGCTCTTTAGGAATAAACTCAGGATAAATGTGCGGCCAGTATTGCGCACCCACCGCGACAAAGCTCGACAGCATAGATTCAGAGAATCTATCTTCTAACTCCTCTTGCAAGCGCCCACAATTGGCGAGCGCCGCTCTTAGCGCCTCGTCTTGTCCTTCAAGCACATTGAAGAACAAGTGTAAGCCGTGCAAATTGGCTTCAGCACACACACCTGATTGGGCAAGCGCCATGCTCTACTCCCTGCGTTTATTCATTTGCTATTAAGAAAAGAAATTTACAGCATGTGCCTTAATTTTTAAAGAGATTGGTTGATTTAAGTCGAGCGGTTCATGCGCTGGATGCGGTATTTCAAGCTCTTGTCCCTCTAATGCAACACGGTAAATGTACTCTGTTCCCATAAAGCGCTGATTGAGTATTTTAACGCTGCCAAGCTCGGCGTTTTCTAACGTAATGTGCTGTGGCCTCACATACATTTCGCCCTTCGCGTCGATATTACCGAGCTCAACGAGTGATTTTACGGCACCAAATTGGGTTTCTACCGAAGCGCCATTCACTCGCTGTGCAGGAATATAAATTCCCTGACCCAAAAACTCGGCAACCATTTTGCTCTTTGGTCGTTGGAATAGCGTTCTCGGCTCGCCCACTTGTGCGATCTTCCCTTTATCCATAATTGCCAACCGATCGGCAAAAGCAAAAGCTTCTTCTTTCGAGTGACTAACAAAAATCGCGGAAACTTGCTGGTCTTTGATTATACGGCGAATATCGTTAATTAACTGAAACCGCACTTGGGCATCTATATTTGAAAACGGCTCATCAAGCAGCAACAGATTTGGCTTGTACGCCAGTGCTCGCGCAATTGCGACACGTTGTTGCTGGCCACCTGAAAGCTCGTGTGGAAAGCGGTCGCTATAGTCTTGCAGCTGCACCAAATGGAGCATTTCAGCCACTCGGTCTTGACGTTCACGCTTGCTTTTTGAGGTTAACCCAAACGCCACATTTTGCGCCACAGTGAGGTGTGGGAATAGCGCATAGTCTTGAAACATCATGCCAATATTGCGTTTTTGTGGAGGTACAAAAGTGCCATTACCATTCATGGCTTTGCCTAAAATACTCACAGAGCCTTGAAATGGTTCAATCAAGCCCGCTATCGCCTTCAGCGTGGTCGTTTTACCGCAACCACTGGCACCAAGCAAACAAACAATCTCGTTTTGTTCTACGGTCAGATTTAGGCTATCCACAACGGCTTCACCGTCATAACGATAAGAGAGATTTTCAAGCACTAAACTATGCATTAACTTCGCTGCTCCATAGAACGGTTTACAACATAAAGCGGAATTAAACCAACCAACACAATAAATAACGCAGAGACAGAAGCCAATTCCAGCTGCTCATCACTCACATATTGGAAAACGTGTGTTGCCAGTGTTTCATAATTAAAGGGTCGTAATAACAATGCCGCTGGAAGTTCTTTCATACACTCAATAAAAACCAACAGTGCTGCGGTTAAAATACCCCGACGCAGCAATGGCAAATGTATTGATAACATGGTTTTGAAACGATTGCGACCCAGCGAAAAGCTTGCCATATCTAGACTTGGGCTGATCCGCTGATAACTCGATTCGACCGCGCCTTGCGCAATCGCATAAAATCGTACAACGTAAGCGAAAACCAGCGCAAAAATCGTCCCGCTGAACAGCAAGCCTGGCTCAAATGAAGTACCTTCAAGCCAAGTATTTAGCTTGTCGTCTAATAAAGTGAGTGGAATAAGTACTGCAATTGCCAGCACCGTGCCCGGTAGCGCATATCCGGTACTTGCAAGCTTGCCCGGAAGCGTGACGCGTTTACCACTGCTAACTCGCTGGTTAAACACCACCAGCATGCTCATGATAATTAATACCACGCTCACCCAAAACGCTATTTTTAAACTTTGCCACGCATACAAGAAAAAGTCGTCATTCCAAGCTTGTTCAAAATAGTCGATGGCGTAATCTGCAAGCACCCATGTAGGCACGATAAAAGCCGCAATAAGAATAAGCCAACAAAAAGCGCTAGCGAGCCAAGCCTGCGCGCCTTTAAGATGATAAAGCGTGGTACTGTTAACACTCGACTGGCGCTCATGCACTACCTGAGTTGGGCGGCTTACTCGCTCCAGTGTTAGGGCTAAAAATAAAAACAGTAGCATGATGCCTGAAATTTTAGCCGCAGCAGTAAGTGAATAATAACCCAACCAAGTATCGTAAACGGCGGTGGTTAGTGTGCTCACAGCAAAGTAATGTACGGTTGCAAAATCTGCCATGCTTTCCATGGCGATCAGTGCCAGCCCCGCCACAATCGCCCCTCGCGACAAAGGTAAACTTACCTTAAAGAAGCTCTGTGAAGGCGACTTGCCCATTAATTGGCTGGCTTGCACCAGCTTAAACGACTGCTCTCTTAGCGCCGTTCTAAAAATCAAAAACAAATAAGGATAAAGCACCAGTGCAATCATCACGATAGCACCTGACAAAGTGCGAATATCAAAAAACCAATAATCATCTGGAGATTGCCAACCAAACCACTCTCGCAGCGCTATTTGTACAGGTCCTGCATAATCCAGCAAATCGGTATACACGTAAGCAATCAAATAGGTTGGCATCGCAAGGGGTAGCATCAACGACCATTCGAAAAAGCGCCGTCCAGGAAATTCACAATATGCAGTTAGCCAGCCAAGTGGTAGCGCGATTAAAGCGCAAAGGGTGCATACCCCCACAATCAGCAAAATCGTATTGCGGACATAATCCCACAGAACGGTACCCCAAAGGTGAGCAAAGACTTCGGAGTCAGGTTGTAGCGACTCAAAGATTAAAAACATCAGCGGGACTGATAGGCTAAGCCCTATCAGCCACGCAAAACTCTGCCATTTAGACAGTGAAAATGATAATTGCATTAAAGGTCAAATTTTACCTCATCGATTAGCTTAAGCGCTAACGGACGGTATTTACTGATCTCTGACAATGGTAGGCTGTCTTCCTTAAACTCACCCCAAGATGCCACAAGTTTCGATAACTCGACGCCAGGTTTAACCGGGTATTCCATATTCATCGACGCATACATATTTTGCGCCTTATTGTCGGTCATAAACTCAATGAGTTTCAAGGCATTTTCTGTATTTTTAGCGTGCTTGGTCAAGACAACACCAGAAACGTTAATATGTGAACCTCGATCTTGTTGATTTGGGAAGTTGATATACACCGCTTCAGCCCAAGCTTTTTGTTTCTCATCTTCCATCATCTTACCGAAGTAATAGCTGTTTCCAATGGCCAAATCACACAGTCCTTCTTTTACTGCTTTGACTTGTGCGCGGTCGTTACCTTGAGGCTTACGAGCTAAATTTTTCTTCACGCCTTCAAGCCATTCTTTGGTTTTTGCTTCGCCATGATGGGCAATCATAGACGCCACTAAACCGAGGTTATAGGGGTGTTTACCTGAGCGCGTACATATTTTACCGCGGTATTGTTCATCCGCTAGCGCTTCATACGTAAGCGCATCTAACTTGCCTACACGGTCTTTTGCAGAATATACATTGCGTACACGCTTAGTAAGCGCAACCCACTGACCTTCAGGATCTCTGAAGTTCGCTGGGATATTCTTGGTTACAGCTTCGCTGTTAATTGCTTGTGTTAGGTTTTCGTCTTCAAGTTGAATTAGCGCACTGAAGTTTGAAGTGAGTACGAGATCAGCACGGCTATGCTTGCCTTCACGCTTAACACGCTCGATTAAGCCTTTTTTTGCAAAAACCACATTGGTCTTGATACCGGTTTGCTTGGTGAAGTCATCCAAAATAGGTTGGATCAGAAAAGGTTGTCTAAACGAGTAGATATTAACTTCCTCTGCAGCCATTGCTGGTAGGCAAGTAAGCGTTGCCAGTATAGTAACAAGTGCTTTTTTCATAAAGACTCCATTAGGTAAACAATAATTATTATCAACTAATTCTACCTGTAATTGTGCCGTTTTACACCCTGAATATTTGAAACTACGCTCAAGATAAAATTAGCGTTGTAGAAAACGGGAGAATTACCTGTGAGATATATCTCACTTAGCTACCAGAAATTGAGTAAAGACGTGCTGAAATAACACTCGGAATTAAAGTAACTAATTAAAAAATATAAAGTTATTTATTATTACTAGAAAAAGACGCAAAAAAGATTGAATTTCACTGCTCCCGATTTTTTTTAGTCTGCTTATACTTAACAACATCTCAGGAAGAGAGATAAAGGATACACGGGATACGCTCAGGGCAGGATTTGCTAATGGATAAGCACCCACTTAAAGGAATATAGGGAAAAGCGAGCGAGATTGTATGTCACATGGTGTGATTACATTAAAGGACAGGGATTAAAGGTTCATGACGAGCCTAAGGATTGCTTCAGGGGAGAGGCTAAACGTTGAGGGATAACGTTACTGCATTGGATATGCAGGTGGTTGAGGATGAGGAAGGAAGGTACATCGGATGTACTGGTAAAATGTGGCTTAGGAGATGCCAATTGTTGCAATTAACAGTGCAACACCTAGCTTGAAGCAACACGTTCAGGCTACCAAGTGTCAAGGTAAAAAAGTGATGATTGGCACTGCTATTTTGGAAAGTAGCAAATAGGGACAATTAGAACAAGGGCTTGTTCTTAGCAAGTGGATGGCAATGGATAAGACAGCGGACGTGTAAAAGGAAGATGGACACAGGGCAAGATGCCTTTATTCGCAAAACGAGAACACCAAGCGATGCCATGGAAGAGGAAAGATTCAGGACGTTGAACTACTCAACTTTGCAGGATGCATTTAGAAGATTCCGTAAGCGCGACTCAGCAATGGGTCGCGCGCTTCTTATTTTGTTCCTATTTATCGCGTGATATTACGTTTGTGTTGTCGAGATAAATCTCGACCTACCGCCGTCTTGCTCGCTGTACCGCGTAAACAATTCAGCTTTTTGTCGAAATAAATTTCGACCTACCGGCATCTTGCTTGCCGCATTTAGTAAACAATTCAGATTTTTGTCGAAATAAGTCTCGACCTACCGGCATCTTGCTTGCCGTATTTCGTAAACAATTCAGCTTTTTGTCGAAATAAATTTCGACCTACCGGCATCTTGCTTGCTGTATTTCGTAAATAATGCAGCTTTTTGTCGAGATAAATCTCGATCTACTATCATCTTGCTCGCCATATTTCGTAAATAATGCGGTTATTTTGTCGAGATAAACCTCGACCTACGGTTAGGGCTCAGCCTACAGTTTACTGCGCTTACCCTTTAAGTAGGCATCTCTGAAATCGATAAAATGCGCGGTTAATTTAGCTGCCGCATCCTGCTCGCCGCATTCGGCAAACAACACACACGCAACTTCTGCCGTACCAAGCTGATGTTCATGCGGCGCGACTCGTAGCTTGTAATCCGAGAGCTTTTCAGGGGCGATGGATAACACAGGTAAACTATCGAGGTAGGGGCTCTTTCTGAACATTTTCTTAGCTTCACGCCATGTCCCATCCAAAAAGATAAATAGTGGTGTTTTATTTTCAGTGCGAGTCACCTTAGTAATTACCCGTTCAGGCTCCACGCCTTGCTCTGGGAAAACGACTATTGGTGCATATTGCTCGTCCAAAAGAAGCGCTAATAACGCAGCGTCAGGCTCAGTTCTGTCCCAACGAAAGGCATGATTATCTGGGATCACATCGGCAATCAAGCGTCCGGTGTTGGAGGGCTTAAAGCTTTCATTATGATACATAAGCAAACACACCGCACAGTCTGCTTTGGCCACTTCGACTTTATCGCAAATACATAGAGTCGTGGCTAATAAGCAGCATTCACAACGCGCAAGCTTTGATCCCCTTGCCTTATATTCGCGTTGAGCCGCAGCGATTTGACGCTGTCTAAGCGCTAGTACTGAATTATTCACTCTGTTCCCCATCTAAAAATGCCGGCGTATTTTAGTAAAGCGCTCGGCTGGCGTCTATGCAAACTTATGCAACATCTTTACTCATGACATAAGCTTTTGTACTCTAAAGTTTTATTGGGTTTCATTAGGAGTAAAAAATGCAAGTAAAGGACTCTGCAAGACTGAGTTATCGCCTACTCACCTCACAAGATGCACAGCTGCTCGCCGATCTTGATAGCGACCCTGAGGTAATGAAATACATCACAGGCGGTCAGACTAACTCACTTGAAGAAGTAAAAACTGTATATATTCCACGTTTAACAGAGTTTACCGATGAGATCAAAGGTTGGGGGCTTTGGGGTTGTTTCGAGCTGCCAAACAAGGTATTTATTGGTTGGATTTTGGTTCGCCCTGCTAATTTCTTTTCAGAACAAAGAAACGATCAGGATTTAGAGCTTGGTTGGCGTTTTAAACAAGCCTCTTGGGGCAAAGGGTTTGCAACAGAGGCCGCACAACATATTATTCCAGACCTAATAGCAGCCAATCCTACTTTGACGCACTTGAGCGCTATCGCTGAAGAAGAGAACCTTGGATCCATCAAAATTATGCAGAAACTTGGGATGAATTATGTGAAAAAAGGGCTTCACAAAGATATTTTAGGAGATATGGAAGTCGTTTATTATCATAAAGTTCTTAATTAACCGAACAAAAGCGCAACCACCTAAGACTACGGTTGCGCTTGCTCACTGCTATTAAATGCCTTTGCGACGCAGTGGTTCGGCATACATGCTCAACACCAATTGCTTCAGCTCTTCCGGTACAGACTCTAGTTTAGAGATAAAGTCCTCTTTATCTTCTGGACTAACTTGTGCATCATCACCTGCTGCTAGGTGATTGGTTGAATGTAGATAGTATAAATCTAAAATCTGTTTATCAATGACATTCGCCAGCTCATCTGGGTTTTCAACATCCGCAGTGATAGGATCGCCAAATGCGATATGCACATGGCCTTTATCTGAACTAAAGCCCTCGACAATGCTAGCAATGTCTTCGCCTTGTGCTTTCACATATTGGCCAAACTGCTTTTTATGGTATAGCTCTTTAGCCTTAGCAACCGCGCATGGCTCATATTGATAGGAGATGGCAACGGGCACTATCCTGAGCTGCTTTACATATTCTGAAAAATCTAGCTTCTGTTTGCGACCATTGAGCTGTAGCATTTTTAACAGTGCTGGATCGGTTTGATCTACTCCATCCTTTGCACGCCCCTCTTTTTGCGCAATCCAAATGGAGTTACCTTCACTCAATGAGTCAAAAATATAGGCAGAAAGCTGGGTTAATGCTTTTAGCATTTCTTTCGGCGCCTTTGCCGAACGTTTTACTATAAAACTCTTATTAAGGCGCATAAGCTCAGTGATATAAGGTACTTGTAGTAAGTTATCACCAATAGCGATACGCACCGTACGCATATCTTGCTGATGCAAGCCCCAGTTAACAAGCGCAGGGTCTAATACGATATCACGGTGATTTGAAATAAATAAATACGAGGTATTCGAGTCCAATGTTTCAAGGCCAGAATAAGTCACTTTAGACGTCGTTTTATTGATTAAAATTTGTAGATAGTACGCCACTTCATCTTGTACTTGTTCAATCGTACAAAAATCTCCCCACTTCTTTTTTAGTTTCATTCTTACGAGTGGGCGTGCAATAGCAGGCCAGGCATTCAACCAAGCTGGCAGGTTATATTTGGCGATCACATCAATGAATTGATCATCACCTAGTAGACGTGCCAATGCTGGCACTACTTCATCATCATTATACGGTCTAATGTCAGCGTATTTATCCACTCTACTTCTCAAATTGTCGGATTAACGAATACTGGAACGCATTCTATCGTGTCAAATAAACAGACGCTAAGCATTTCATGTCTGACCACCAAGGCGATATACCAAGTTGGAACATTAAATGCTTAAGCGTCATGCAATTGTAATACGGTAAAAAGTACCACAATTGTTTATCTTCTAACAACTTTACCTAATTTGAGTATAGCTAATCTTAGTAAGAGTGCTGCTAATAATGCGCCCATCGATACTGTTAACCAATGTGGTAGCACTTCGTGCTCCTCACCTATCATCGGCGTTACTACAAAACCGTAAGTATTAACTAAGTAATCAGTTAAATAGCCAAAGATAAGCGCAACCCCGATAACGCCGCCCAAATAGGCAAACACGGCACGACGCCCTAATTCTTTACCTACCACCCCAATTGTGGCGATGTTAGTTGCAGGACCTGCGAGCATAAATACCAATACTGCACCAGGTGAAACACCAGCCATTAATAAACCCGCAGCGATTGGAGTTGAAGCGGTGGCGCAAATATACATTGGGATACTGATAAGAATAACCACTAGCATGGCAATAATACCGTCGCCCCATTGGGATAAGAAAGACTCAGGCACGAAGGTTTGCACTAACGCTGCAAAGAATAAACCGATAAGAAGCCAAACTGCGGTGTCGGACAGTAATTGATTACAGCTGAACTTAACAGCTTCTACAATTTTACCAAAACCCCCTTGGTTTTCAGGTATATGGGCAGGCTCACAACAACTTGTCGTGGCTGATGAAGCATCGCAACAACTGGTTACGGTAGGCTCCGTAGTATCACAACAAGACATATTCGCCCCTGCCATTGCTAATTGAGGGCCTGCAGGCGCACAGCAGCTTGAGCTTACTTTTGCGGTTTCCACTTTAGTGCTGGCGCAACAGCTATCATGGCTGTGATGCTTTTCAGCAGGCTTTGGCTCTGAGTGATGATTAGCGTCACAACAACCGCTAGTCGCGCTTGGTTCTTCTGAGGTATTAAGGTGCTTTAGCGACACAGGCTTATCATCTTTCTCACTGCCAACGAGCAACCCAGCCGCAATTGCGCTAACCACAGCCGCAATTGGCCTAATTATCGCCATAAAAGGACCAAGTAGCACATAAGAAACCGAGATAGAATCCACGCCAGTTTCAGGCGTTGAGACTAAAAATGCGGTTGTCGCACTTTTTGAGCCGCCCGCTCTTCTCAGTCCCACTGCAGCTGGAATAACGCCGCAAGAGCAAAGCGGCATCGGCGCCCCAATCAGTGCTGCCTTTATCGTCGTCCAAAATCCTTCTTTCCCTAAATGCTTTTGCAACAAATCTTTTGGAATAAATACATTAAGTAACCCGGCCAATATTAGGCCAAGCAGTAACCACGGGGCAGATACTAAAAATAGCTGCCAAAAATTTACTATCAGTTCATTCATCGATAGCCTCCAAGGCCGTTAAAATCGAGCAGCTCACAGCCGCTTCCTTACCGCCGCAGCATTGCTCTGCTAGCGTCGATAACGATTGTTCAAATTTTTGTAACTCAGCGATACGCGCTCTCACTAAATCTCGTTTAGTGATAGTCAGTGTTTTCACTTCTTCACAACTGTGCTGATGCTTTTCAAACTTTATCTTCAGCAAGTCTTGCACTTCTTTGAGGCTGAACCCCACTTCCTTCGCACGAAGAATAAAGCGCATTTGCTTTTCACTTTGCTCATCAAACAACCGATACCCGCCCTCGCTCCTTGTGCAAGGGTGTAGGAGATCGTTTGCTTCATAATACCTTAACGTGTCAGTTGATACGTTAAGCCGCTTTGCCAGCTCACCAATCTTTACCACTTTACACTCCCAAGTCCTGAAGATTATCCTAGTCGACATCACAAGTATAAACCTTAGAGTTAACTCCAAAGTCAAGAAAAGGATAAAAATAATGCGAATCGTGGTATTAGACGCTAAAACCCTTGCAGGAACCGATCTTTCCCTCATTGCCAAACTAGGCACATTAACGTCTTACGACACCACATCCAGTGAGGACATCATCACACGCTGTAAAGATGCAGCAGTCATCATCACCAATAAAGTACAATTAACTGAAGAAACGATCGCGGCGTTACCGCAATTACAACTGATTTGTGTTGCGGCCACAGGCGTCAACAACATCGACTTAGCAGCCGCAAAAGCCCATCGCATTGCGGTTGCCAATGTGGCTGGTTATTCGACGCCTTCTGTCGTGCAGCACACCTTTACTATGCTTGGTAACTTAATGACAAATATTCATCGTTACCAGCAAGACTGCCATGCAGGGCTTTGGCAGCAAAGTGACATGTTTTGTCGTTTGGACTACAGCATCAATGAAATTGCAGGCAAAAACTTTGTGATCGTAGGCCATGGAACGTTAGGAGAAGCCGTTGCAAAAGTCGCACAAGCATTTGGAGCTCAGGTAATTGTTGCCGAACGTAGAGGCGTAACTGAGGTTAGAGCAGGACGAATGGCTTTTGAAGAAGCACTGCGAATTGCAGATATTGTATCAATTCACTGCCCGCTTACCGCTGAAACAGAAAACCTGATTGCGAGTGCTGAATTCGCCCTACTTCCAAATCATGCCTATATTATCAACACCGCGAGAGGCGGAATAGTCAATGAGCAAGCGCTGGTGGATGCACTAACTAATGAGCAAATAGCTGGTGCTGCTGTGGATGTCCTCACACAAGAGCCGGCACAAGCAAGCAATCCACTCGTTCAATACCAAGGGGAAAACTTGCTTTTAACACCGCATACGGCATGGGCAAGTAAAGAGGCCATCGAACGTTTAGTCGGCGAAATTGCCATTAATATTGAAAGTTTTGTGGCTGGGACAACGAGAAACCGAGTGGTCTAGATTATTGTTTTAGTGAGTGATATAGCCAAATGTTAGTGAAAATCATCAACTACAAACTGATTAAAAACCAACAACAAACTGATATTTATAAACTTTATTAGTTGGCAAAGAGTTTGCACCTCTGGGATAATTCAAGCAAAAAACAAATGGCTGTTTGCATTATTTGCTCAGCAACAAAATTAAAAAGGAAAACAACAATGAAAAAATTAATGTTAGTGGCTGCGCTTAGCTCTACTCTATTATCAGGCTGTATCGTTGCTGTATCCGACGGTGAAGTAGAGCATGGTTGGGCTTCTGAATACAACTCGTCTAACTGGGAACATAAACAGCGTAAAAATCGTGAGAAGATTGCCAACCTTGAAATGGGCGCGTCTTACTCATCAGTAAAAGACATGTTTGCAACCCCTGATTTTAGCGAGTTGGTGTCAAAAGACGGCGACAACTATCAAGTGCTTTACTATGCAACCAACAGCAAACACTCAGACGGCAAAGTAACAAAAGATGAGTGCACGCCATTGGTATTCAAAAACAACCAACTGGTTGGCTTTGGCGACAACGCACTAAAACAAATTCAGTAAGACCTTATTGCACCAAGGATGGTGAATAATGCGGATACGCTCTTTTCCCTGCATGTGGCTTTAGATATTTATAACGCTTTAATAAATACCGTGCTTTGCTGCTTTTGTGCAACGGCAAGGGCACTATCTGCCATTTTGATCAACTCACCAAGCTCACTACTACAGTGATTTTCAATATGAACTGCACCAATGCTAACGCTCACATGAGCACATATCGGTGAGGCAATATGGGGGATTTTTAACGCATTAACCGAGTCATGCAACGCTTCTGCTATCTCATTAATTACATCGATATTATGCTGAGTTAGCACCAACGCAAAACGAGTACCATCAAAACGGCCAATAAATAAAGAACGTCGGGTAGCGCCTTCTTCTAGCGCTTTGGCGACCTTAAATAAGCAATCATCACCGTGCATGTAGCCATAATGCTCATTAAACGTTTTAAAATAGTCCACCTCAACCAGCATAACGGTAAACGCACTGCCATCAGCTTTTGCGCTTTCTAATGCTGATTTCATCGCTTCATCTAGATATCTTCGATTGGGCAACTCCGTTAAACCATCGATAGAGGCTAGCTTTTCTAGCAGGTCATTTTTCTTTTTTATTGCTAAATGGTTTTTGATCCTGGCTTTTACAATCAAAGGGTTAAAGGGCTTAGTAATATAATCCACGGCCCCTAACTCCAAACCTCGTGCTTCATCTTTAAAGCTCACACTACCGGAGATCACGACAACGGGAATACCGTAAGTGCTCGCATCCTTTTTTAGGCACTCTAAAACAGAAAATCCAGCGCCGTCAGCCATTAACACATCTAAAATAATAAGGTCTGGTTTGCTTGCTTTTAGTTCATCAATACATAACTTAGTATCAGTGCTATGGGATAACCGATGGCCGTCACCTAATGTATTACTTAGGACCATCTTATTTATTGGGTCATCATCAATAATAAAAATGTGCTCAGCTTGCTGCATCTTATGACGCTACCTTTTTAGCTCGATAAAGCACACCACCTGTGAAAGTGCATTTGTTAACACATCCAAGTCAGTGCGATTTGTTATTGTTGTGATCGTTTTGCTTTGTGTTTCAAGGTCTTTTGCAACTTTCGCTAGTCGCTTAAAGCCCAGACCTGCTGCAGCGCCCTTAATTCCGTGTGCTAACTCGAATAATGCTGAACCTTGCTCTATTTCAGCAACCTGTTCTAGGTAATCATGGCAAAGTTTAGCAAATTTATCTAACATTGTTTGCAAAAACGTTTCATTTTGCATCATTTGTGATAAAGCAAACTCATAATCAAAAAAAGCTTCTTCTGTTTTATCTGACTGGAAAATATTACTTGCCAATGCCTTGCACGCCTGTGTGCTATTAATTGGTTTTACCAAATAATCATTCATGCCAACGGCTGTGGCTTTCGCCCGCTCTTCTTTGCTTGCATTGGCGGTCAAGGCAATAACGGGTAGCTCAGTTTCAGACCACACGGCTCTGATCTGCTTGGTCGCTTGATAGCCATCAATGTTTGGCATATGGATATCCATCAGGATGATGTCGGGTTGCAGTGAGCGACAAACTTCCTCAATATGTTCGGCGCTTTGTAGCCCTATGGTAGAAATACCATTCTGCTTCAACATATTTTCAGTAATATCTAAATTTAAGTTGTTATCGTCGACCACCAAGCAAAGCGCACCGGCAACCTGCATACACACGTTGTCGACGGTTTGCGTCATATGGGCAAATTCAGCAAGCCAAGTATAGGCTGATTGGTAAAACACACTTTGATTAAGCGCAATATGGTTACTTTGCTCAGGAAACTCCCCTTCACTATGCAGTAGTAATGCGGTATTTCCAGGTAGCGCATAAGCGGGGTCAAGCGCTGCTTCTGGTGGAATAACAACAATAGACTTGTCGAGCTGAGCATGCATTGCGTGCAATCGCTCAACAGATAAAGGTTCCGCAAGACCTGCAAAATAGCTTGGTAAGCTATGCGCTTCGGTGGTGAGACAGTAAACTTCTTTGTGACTATCCACGACTGGACAAGCGCCTTTATCTAGCACCAATTCGAAGAAAAAGCAGCTTCCTTCGTTCGGGGTTGAGTTAACCGCAATATCGCCACCTAAGAGTGCAACTTCTTGCTTCACAATCGCAAGCCCCAAACCAATGCCTTCGTGACGACGTGTGAAGCTTTCATCACCTTGGGTAAATGCATCAAAAAGGTGTTCAATTTCTTGCGATTTGATCCCAACTCCAGTGTCCCAAACAGCAAACTTTATGGTTTGTTTTGCAGCTCTATCATTAACTAACGTTACCTTCAAACCAACCTTACCTTGATTGGTATACTTTACAGCGTTACCAAGTAGGTTTACTAAGATTTGCTTTACCTTATCTTCATCACTGTACAGGTAAGGCCAAACTTGAGGGTCGACCTGTAACTCAAATTCCAAACCTTTTTGTATACATAAAGGCTTAATCAGTGATTCTATCGTGGTAAATACATGGCAGGTCTGAAATGTCTCGTATTGAATTGTGCCTTGATGACTTTCGACTTTAGCAAACTCTAAAATACTATTGAGCATGGTAAGCAGCTCGTTTGCAGCTCCAGAAAGCTGCTGCAATTTTTTATTCTGAACTCGAGTTAGTGACTCACTTTTGATCATATCCGCCAGACCTAATATGGCATTAATTGGCGTTCTAATTTCATGGCTGATATTCGCGATAAAGCGGCTTTTGGCAAGCGTTGCGCGCTCAGCATCTTGCTTTGCTAACAACAAACCGGTGATATTTTGAATATGGATCACGTAATACTTAGGGCGCTTATTTTTATCCCAAACTAAAGAAATACTCAATTGTAACCAGCGGTGCTTACCCGACTGTGAGATCATGTGTTCAACGACTTTCTTTTGCTCTTTTAATAGCCCAGCCAAGACAGGCTTTAGCTCTTGCCAGTTTTGTTCATCAAACAAGCGTTCCAGCTGCTTTTCTCCCGTATTCTTATCAAGTGACAAGTAACGTTTGGCAGCCTTGTTCATCTCCAAAATTTTACCGCTGATCGCAGCTAAAATCACGCCATTAGGTGCAAACTCAGTCGCAGCCCTAAAGTTTTCTTCAGAGTCTCTTAGGGCATTATATGCCTCTTGTGCGGCAGTAATATCTCTCGCAACCCCCAAACAACCGATGAGCTTTCCAGTTTCCGATTTCAATGGCGTGATTGTCAAAAAGTAGGTATTCGCCCCAAGGACAAAGTTAGTTGCCACTTGTTCTTGCGAGCGCTCCATCGCCGCTTCTTGCTCAAGTAATATGGTTAATCCAGATGTCACTTCAGGCTGGGTTTTCGCAACTAAATCCGACTTATCAACCCCCATAAACTCTTCAAACGCGCGATTACAGCCTATGAATGAACCGTCTATATTTTTGAAATAGATAATATCGGGCACAGAGTCAAGCACTGCATTTAGCAAAGCAGCTTGACGCTCTTTTGCCTCAAAGCTTTGCTTTAATGCCTGTTGTTTACGCTTAATTTCGTCGTCTAGTTCTTGATTATGTTGCTTAAGGGCATGCATTAAGCGCGATTTTTGCTCCACTACCTGCTTAATTTGTATAAACCAAGGTTGCCATTCTGAGGGGATGGGATAGTTTAAAGTGGCTTGTGGTGTATGCTCTTGCAAAGATAGATAATTCACAAAGTGCTTTAAAGGTCGGACAAATATTTGTCCGCTTAACCACACAATAGTCACAAAGGTAAAAAGAATAAAAAACAGTAATAGCGCAAGTTCGAGCAAGATCTCCCGCTGTAGCGGAGCGGCAAACTGCTCATAGCTTTCATGATAGTTTAAACTAATAGGCTCTTTGGCGGGTTTTGCAATAAAGTGTAGTCCGTACTGCCAAGGTGCTGATGAGTTTACAAGCCCATCGTGGTCGTGATCATAGCGCTCCCCCGCGATAATCTCATCACTTTGGTTTTTAAATTCCATCGTACCATCTAAGGAGCCGATGTTTAACAACCATCTATCAATAATATCGCTATCATAGATCATCAATACATGAGCGTTATCCACCGTTGATAGTTTCTTACCAAGCGCAAACATTTGTCTATCGAAAAACGCCACGGGTGGACCAACGACTATATTGCCCAAACTAAAGTCGGGTTCGAACTTACCTTGAACTAGCCGCGTGATAAAATGGCTGCTTGAGGCTTCTCGACGCTTAACATACGCAAAGCCGTCATCTTCTATGTATGCGACCGCATACAATCCACCTTGCAACGCGAGCGCGGCATCAAAAGCGGTATTAAGCGACAATACGGTTTGCCATCGTTTAGTGGCAAAAAGCGCTTCACTAACTTGCCCACGACCAACAATCTCTCCACCATTGTTTGGTAACGCATGATAATAATGTTCAGGGTGTTGCTCTATATCTTCTAACCACTCTGGTGGCTTTTGAAAAGAAATGGGCTGCGCTAGGTTAACGGCGATACTATCAAGAACGACATGTGCAGCATAAAACTCTTGTTTCAGCTGCTGAGAAACATATTCATACTGGCCAAAACGCACTTTGTACTGGCGTTCGAGTTTAATTTGATAGAGATGGTAAGCTAAGACGAGGACAAGTAGGATGGGTATTATTACCGCCACTAAAATTCCCTTTCGGTAACTTTTTAGTGGTAAAAATTCTTTTGTCGCATCCATTTACTGGCTCGTTCCCGTTTGCACACAGTGTTAGCAAAAGAGTAACGAGCCAGTCGGCTCAAGGCAAGTTATAAATTTTCTTCAGCAAAACTTGCCAAGCGGCTTCGTACTACACCGTTTAAGTTAATGGTAGCGCTACCTTCAAAGTCTTTAAAACGCTCGACAATATAGGTTAACCCTGATGTCACAGGGGTGAGATAATTACTATCAATCTGGGCGAGGTTTCCCGTACAAATCAATTTAGTCCCCTCACCGCAGCGAGTGATGATGGTTTTTAACTGTGATGCCGTTAAGTTTTGGCTCTCATCTAGAATAACGACCGCATTTTGAATACTTCGGCCACGCATAAAATTCACCGATTTGAACTGAATGTTCGCCTTTTCCATAATGTAGTTACGGCTAGTCACGGGACTTTCATCGTGTTTGTGGAGCACTTCTAAGGTATCTGTGATTGCCGCAAGCCAAGGGGCCATTTTCTCTTCTTCCGTACCCGGTAAAAAGCCGATGCTCTCTGCAATTTCAGGCGTATTTCGCGTCACAATTACCTTATCGTAAATTCCTTTTTCGATGATCATTTCAAGCGCACTGGCAAGCGCCAATAAGGTTTTTCCGCACCCTGCTGGCCCGGTTAGTATCACCAGTTCAATGTCAGTATCAAGTAATGCATCCAGCGCCATACCTTGGTTGATATTTTTCGGTTTCACTCCCCATGCTTGACGGTGCATCAAACGTTCAACGCCTAAGTCTTTTAATCGAATGTGTTCAGAGTCGTAACCCACAACCCGAGCCGCGAAGTGATTAGTATCGTCTATCAGATACTCATTACAGAACACATCAGGTACGAGTGACTTTGGCACATCATGAACCGTGTATCGCCCTTCCTGCTGCGTTTGACACTCACCAACATTTTGCCAAAAATCGCCTTCAACCTTTTTAAAGCCACTGGTTAACAGCGCAATGTCGTCAATCAGTTGATCGGTACGATAGTCTTCAACATACTTGAGTCCAGCGCCCTTCGCTTTCAGTCGCATGTTGATGTCTTTGGTAACCAGCACCACTTTTTTGTCGCTGTACTGAGTTTGCAAATGTACCGCACAATTAATAATGCGGTGGTCATTTTCGTTGCCGGGTAACCCGGAGATGGAATCAGGAAACAGGTGATCGTTTACAATAATCAATTTACCTGAACTGGGCGTCCGGTGACTTTCAATCCTCAATGTTGGTAGCGCTACCCCCTCTAGCATTTGCTCTGGTGTTGCATCGCGAAGCACATCATCTAACCCACGAATGGCAACTCTTGCGTCTCGGCTCACGTCACTCTTTCGATCTTTAATGTGATCGAGTTCTTCAAGGACAGTCATCGGAATAACAACATCGTGTTCTTGGAAGGAAAGGTAAGCGAGTGGTTCATGGAGAAGTACGTTGGTGTCGAGCACGTACACTTTATGGTCTTTGTCTTGTTTTACCATAGCGCATTCCTGTTGTTTACAGATTATTATGCTATACCCAATACACAACGTAGTGACTGATTATGTTTTGGATATAGTTCAAGTTTAGTCTATTTGTCACAAAAGTCGCTTTTATGACAGTAGAAAATCCAACTTGCATATTGATAAAAAACAACTAGTTGGCGATTGCCATGCCAACTAGATAGAAAAAGCGCCAGCGCTTGATAAATAAAGGCTTGAGTCGCTGTTGTGTATTGAACAAACCGACATGAATAGGTAACATAGCCGCCTTTTTTCTGCATAGACGAGATAACCATGAATTTTTCCTTAGGTCAGCGCTGGATCAGTGATACGGAATCAGATTTGGGATTGGGTACAATAGTGGCACTTGAGGGGCGTCAAGTGACTATTTTATTTCCCGCTAGCGGAGAAAACCGTGTTTACTCAGTACAGGAAGCACCTGTAACTCGAGTTGTATTCAACCCAGGCGATGTGATCCGCCATGTTGAAGAGTGGGAACTACGTGTTGACAGCGTGGAAGAGCAAAATGGACTATTTTGCTATCATGGTACTCGAGTTGATAATGAAGAAGAGACTTCATTCAAAGAGACCTTTCTTGATCACTTCCTCAAGTTCAATAAACCTCAAGATCGTCTATTTGCAGGCCAAATCGACCGTTTTGATCGCTACACACTGCGCTATCAAACTTGGCAACACCAGTTTGATAAAGAACAATCTCACCTTAAAGGGTTGATAGGTCAGCGTGCTAGCCTTATTCCGCACCAGCTTTATATTGCCGATGAAGTCGGTAAGCGCTTTGCACCTCGCGTACTTCTGTCTGATGAAGTAGGCCTAGGTAAAACCATTGAAGCGGGCATGATTTTACACCAGCAAATTCTCTCTGGTCGTGCCAACCGTGTGTTGATCGTGGTTCCAGAGAACTTACAACACCAATGGCTGGTAGAGATGCTACGCCGCTTTAACCTGCACTTTTCGATTTTTGACGAAGAGCGTTGTAGCGAAGCTTATGCAGATGCACCGAATGTATTCGAAACAGAGCAACTGGTACTGGTTAGTCTAGAGTTTATCACCAAAAAGCGCCGCTGGTTTGAACAAGCCACACTCGCTGATTGGGATCTACTGATTGTTGATGAAGCACACCACCTGACGGTCACAAAGGAAAAGCCAAGCACTGAATATCAACGTATTGCTGAGCTTTCTCAGGATATTCCTGGGCTTATCTTGTTGACTGCAACACCTGACCAACTTGGTCACCGCAGTCACTTTGCGCGTTTACAGCTACTCGATCCAGACCGCTTCTACGACTACGACGTGTTTGTTGAAGAAGAAAGTCATTATAAAGAAGTCGCAGAAGCCGCAAACAACTTACTGCAAGACAAAAAGTTAGACGCAAAAGAAGAGCAAACACTTTGTACACTGCTAAAAGAAACCGATATTTCTGAGCTACTTGCAAAGGCACAAAGTGGCGATAGCAACGCCAAAGCTGAAATCTTGTCTATGTTACTAGACCGTCATGGTACTGGCCGTATTCTATTTAGAAATAGCCGCAGTGGCATTGATGGCTACCCAAGTCGTTTATTACATCAATACCCAGTACCTTTACCGAAGCAATACAAAACAGCAAT
The DNA here is from genome assembly GCF_041414765.1 of Pseudoalteromonas sp. DY56-GL79. Classification (NCBI taxonomy): domain Bacteria; kingdom Pseudomonadati; phylum Pseudomonadota; class Gammaproteobacteria; order Alteromonadales; family Pseudoalteromonadaceae; genus Pseudoalteromonas; species Pseudoalteromonas sp. DY56-GL79. The sequence goes on from NZ_JANHZS010000003.1 coordinate 118,995, forward strand.
GTCGGTAATGGGTAACATTGGTGGTATTCAAAGTCCTGAATTTAACGCGATGCGTGCTTTGTTCCCAGAAAAAATCTTCCAAGAGTTCGAAGGTGAAGGAAGCAGCTGGGCCCAGTTTGACCCGCGCGTTGAGTGGTTGATTGCTAAATTAAAAGAGCTGAAACACGAAAAAGTACTGCTTATTTGTGCCAAAGCGGAAACCGCAATTAGCCTTGAACAAGTATTACGTGAACGCGAAGCGATTAAAGCGGCGGTGTTCCACGAAGGCATGTCGATCATTGAGCGCGACCGCGCGGCAGCGTTTTTTGCTGATGAATATGATAGCGCGCAAGTATTACTCTGCTCTGAAATTGGCTCTGAAGGTCGTAACTTCCAGTTCTCACATCACTTGGTGCTATTTGACCTACCGCTTAACCCTGACTTACTTGAGCAACGTATTGGTCGTCTTGACCGCATTGGTCAAAAGCACGACATTAATATTCACGTGCCTTACTTTGAAAGTACCGCACAAGAAGTATTACTACGTTGGTATCACGAGGGCTTAGATGCATTCGAAACCACCAGCACTACGGGGCAAATGCTGTATAAGTCTTTTTCTGATGATTTGTTAGCGCTGATTGCTGAACACAACTGTGACGAAGACGAATTAGATCCTCTATTGGAGCAAGCCGCAAAAGAAAATGCTCAGCTGCGCACAAAGATGGAGCAAGGTCGAGACCGTCTACTTGAGCTTCACTCAAGTGGCCAAGGTAAAACAGATAATATCGTTGCTGAACTTGAAGCACTTGATAACGACGTAATTTTACCTGCGTTTATGATTAATGTGTTTGATACTTTTGGTGTTAACCAAGAAGACAAAGGCGAGAATACGATTATTCTCAAGCCGACCGAGCACATGCTAAATCCTTCTTTCCCTTGTTTGAAAGACGATGGCATCACAGTGACTTTTGACCGTAACACCTCACTGTCACAAGAAGACGCGCATTTCATCAGCTGGGATCACCCAATGGTCAGCGGTGTAATGGATATGATCTGTAACGATGACTTTGGTTGTGCGTCAGTGGCACTGCTTAAAAACAACAAGTTACCTGTCGGTACTTTCTTCGTTGAAATGATCTTCGTTGCAGAAGCTTCTGCGCCTAAGTCTCTTCAAGTGGGCCGCTTTTTACCGCCTACACCAATTCGCGTCCTAATGGATAAAGGTGGCAATGACTTAGCCCAAAACGTTGCGTTTGACGCATTCAATCAACAGCTTTCTGCCGTTGGCAGACAAACAGGCAGTAAGCTGGTTAATGCCCTGCAAAGTGCTATTCACCCGCTTATTACTCAAGCTGGCGATATTGCACAGGCTCAACTTGAAAGCATTCAAGCCAATGCTATGGATAAAATGCTAAAGCAATTAGGTGATGAGCAAGGTCGTTTGCAAGCACTTAAAGCTATCAATCCGAACATCCGTGACGAAGAAGTTCAAGTATTTGATAAACAAAGGGCTGAGCTGAGCACACACATTGAAAAAGCGCAGCTTAAGTTGGATGCGATTCGTTTAATTGTAGTTGCAAACCAGTAAACCTCCCACACCGAAAGAGAGCCTCGGCTCTCTTTCTTGCTACCGATCACTTAGCAACTCATATATAATACGCGGCTTCGTTCTTGTTCATGCTGAGGCAGCTGGTGTTACTAAATTACGCGCCCCCCCTTTCTCCCTATCTTGATATTTTGTACCAAGATGAAGATATGTTGGTGATCAACAAACCAAGCGGGTTACTCACCGTACCTGGTAAAGATCCAAAGCATTGGGACAGCGCTATCGCCAGAGTGAATTTTGTCTACCCTACGGCAAGAATTGTGCATCGCCTTGATATGGCAACATCCGGCGTGCTGTGCCTTGCTATGAATAAAGCAGCGCATCGCCATCTAAGTATTCAATTTCAAGACCGGTTAACCCACAAACACTACATCGCCCGAGTTCATGGTAAATTACAACAGCAAACGGGTTCTGTTGATTTACCGCTGGTGTGTGATTGGCCTAACCGCCCAAAGCAAATGGTTTGTCATGAGACCGGAAAACCTTCATTAACGCATTTTGAAGTCATGGAATATGAAGCACAAGCAACACGCGTAAAGCTAACCCCCATCACAGGACGTTCTCATCAACTCAGAGTACATATGCTTTCGCTTGGACACGTTATCCTAGGTGATAGACTATACGCTACGGGAGAGGCGTTAGCGGCGGCTTCACGTCTACAGTTGCATGCAGAGATGCTGCAAATTTCACATCCAACAACCACTGAGATGATGACCTTTACCGCACCGGTTCCTTTCTAAGTAACCTGTTTACTCTGTTAGTTAGAAACGGTTTAGAAACTGTGGCCTTCGAAAAATTAAGCAAATTTAGCGTTGCCAGCTAACGCTCAGATTAACGTTTGCTTAGTCACTAAACAAAGCGGGTAAAAAGCACGCGGTTAACACATAAATTGCATTACTATGGTTTCGTGATCGGCAGATGTTTTATATACTGTAATTGTTCCCTAGCTCGTAGGACAGCTGATTAAGTCCCTGAGCCGATAAATTTCGTTTAGGATAGCAGTTTGTTTACTATTGAGCATGCTCGGCATGTACCGAGAAGCCTACGGTAGGCTGTTGCTCTCCGCCTTGAACCTCAGGGTTCAAGGGCTGACATCGGCATCCGCGAAGCCGGGGAACAACCTTTCCCACTCTACGCATGTCATCGCCTCAAAGCTAACTCGCTTTTACATATACTCAATAAACCACATGTTCAACTCCATACTATAAAAGCGGCCACACAGTTAACGTCGCAAAGCAAAAGAAATTGCGAGATAAATGCTCGAAAAGAGTCGCGAGATAAACTCTAAAAAAGAGTCGCGAGATAAACTCGCTGCTACGAAAGATTATTGTAAGCTAAGCGCATATCTCAGTGTTTTAAATTACTATGAGTTAGTACCAACTCACTACAAGACATCTTTATATGAAAGGAAAAACCATCAAAAACTTTCATTTTTATTGATAACCTTTTGTTCTATTCCATAGTCAAAGAATATTTTAGCCCAATCAACAAAACCTCTATAGTAGCGCGTTATTTTCATATATTTCGAAAGGTATTCTGATGTCTTTTGCTGTTATCGCCGCGTTGGTGGTTTTTATTGCCATACTTTTCGGTCTTTACCGCTTTCAACAGCGCTCCGAAACCCTGTCTCGAACAGTATTATTAGGCTTAGTTGCGGGTAGCCTATTTGGACTCGCCCTACAATTTGTTTTCTCCGGTGACTTAACCACTAAACAGACTGTACTAGATTGGGTTGCGATTGTTGGTAGCGGCTATGTCAACCTTCTAAAAATGGTCATTATGCCATTGGTCTTAGTTTCTATGATTGCCGCGGTTGTAAAATTAGATAATCAAGGCTCACTTGGAAAGATCTCATTTATCACCATCGCAATTTTAGTTTTTACCACGGCCATTGCGGCGCTTATTGGTATTTTTATCACTCAAGCATTTGGGTTAAGCGCTCAAGGCTTAGTTGAAGGTGCACGCGAAACTGCCAGAATAGCGGTACTTGAAGAGCGTGCAACAACCGTTGCCGATTTAACCATTCCACAAATGCTGCTTAGCTTTGTACCAACCAATCCGTTTGCTGACTTAACTGGCGAGCGCTCGACCTCGATTATCGCCGTGGTGATTTTTGGTGTGTTAACTGGTATTGCTGCTCGTAGAGCCATCATGGAAGAGTCAGATTTAAGTAGTCCAATAAAAAATGCAGTTGAAGGCGCACAGGCAGTTGTGTTGAGATTAGTACGTATGATCATCGCCCTTACGCCTTATGGTGTAGCTGGTTTGATGGCCAAAGTGATCGCCACATCAAGCATGGCTGACATTATTAGCTTACTCGGTTTTATTATTGCCTCTTACGTTGCCATTTTACTGATGTTTGTGGTGCATGGCTTACTAGTTACTTTGGTTGGTGAAAACCCAAAGCATTTCTTCCAAAAAATTTGGCCTGTTTTAACTTTTGCTTTCACCTCAAGAAGCTCCGCGGCAACCATCCCATTGAATGTTGAAGCGCAGATCCACAAGCTTAATGTTCCCCCTGCGATTGCAAACCTTTCTGCATCGTTTGGTGCGACAATCGGACAAAATGGCTGCGCCGGTATTTATCCTGCAATGCTTGCAGTAATGGTTGCGCCAACGGTAGGAATTGACCCGTTCGCACTCGACTTTATTGTCTCATTAGTGGCTATGGTTGCAATTAGCTCGTTTGGTATTGCGGGTGTTGGAGGTGGTGCCACTTTCGCAGCTTTGGTAGTACTGCCTGCGATGGGACTACCAGTGACAATTGCAGCGCTGCTTATTTCTATTGAGCCATTAATTGATATGGCAAGAACGGCACTCAATGTATCGGGCTCAATGACCGCAGGTACAGTGACAAGTCGCTTGCTAAAGCAAAAGCATACTAACGAAGCAATATAGTGCTATGACAGCTTAAGGGCCAGCTAGTTATTCTGGCCCTTCACTTTTAATCAATCACGAGCTTTGCAGTGCCAAGCCAAAAAGTCAGCAAGGACTTCATTGAATCCACCAGCTCATGATATTGAGAAGGTTTGGTCATATAAGAATTCGCCCCAAGCAAGTAACACTGTTTTATATCTATCTCTGAGTCCGATGTACTGAACATAATAACCGGAATATGCTTAAGGTTTGCAGCCCCTCGCATCTCAGCCAATACATCTTTACCGCTTTTTCGTGGCATATTTAAATCAAGAATAATAAGGCTAGGCAATAGTTCGGTGCTATTGAGTTTTTCAATCAACTCGACGCCATCACTTACAAATTGTAACTTAGCCTCCATCACACCGTTGTCTTCAAATGCATCACGGATTAATTCTTGGTCGTCGAAATCATCATCTGCAACCAAGATATAGTTTACAGAGTGAAGCTGTTTAATTAAATCATGATGATGACCCATACACACTCTCCTTAAACTCGCATTAAACCTCGAGTTTGTATGCTGATATCAGAACCGCATCAATGGCTCTACAGCTAAGTTAAATCGCTTGCGCTGAAATCGGCAAGCTAAAATAGAAAGTAGAACCTTGCCCCACTTCCGTTTCGACCCATATGCGACCATGATGTCTTTCGACGATTTTTTTACAAATAGCAAGCCCAAGCCCAGTACCGGCATATGCGCTACGACCATGTAATCTTTCAAAAAGATTAAAGATCTGCTCACTAAATTCTGGATCAAAACCAATCCCGTTATCCTTAACGGCAACAATCAGTTCATTTGCTTTACGTTCGCTGCTAATAGAGACCCGCGGCGCTCTTTCTGGCGCACTAAACTTAATCCCATTATTAATTAAGTTTAGCAGCACACGCTGCAACTGCCTGCGATCTCCAAATACGTCGCCAAGCCCCGTGGTATCCACTTGTGCGTTTGATTCTTTAATAACTAACTCAAGATCCAGTAAGGTTTCAGCTAACGCATTATCGCCATCAAATGATTTAAATGACTCACCTTTACGATCAATCCGTGAAAAGCTTAGTAATCCTTTGATCAACTTTTGCATTCGCTCAGCAGAATCCATCATGCGCTTAAGATAAGAGGCATGTCTATCATTTAGTCCCTCAGCTGAACACTGGATCCGATCGCCGAACATTTGGATTTTTCTAAGCGGCTCTTGTAGATCATGGGATGCTAAAAAGGCAAAACGCTCCAGCTCTTGATTCGACTCATGTGCTTTCTCAAGTGCTATCGTCAGTAATTGCTCAGCAGTGCGACGCGAAGTGATCTCATTTTCCAACGCTTCGGTACGTTTGGTAACTTTTTGCTCTAGAATTGCATTAAGCTTTTTATATCGCTCAGATTTAGCCAGCACATAATTAACCAAGGTATTACGAAACTTCAATGCACAACTTACTTCAGCTTCCGTCCAAGGGTGAGATTTGCACTTCACATTCTCGACCCACAACTTAAACGAACTACGCGGCATTAAACGGTGGCTACCATCATCCAAAAACTCAATGGATTTTTCAGGCTTCCCTCCCCAATTTTTGGTTTGAATAACTTCCTTTCTAAACCACATGATGAAATGATTAGCATCCGCTGAAAGTGGCATCAATAGCACCCCACTCGCAGTTTTCGCAAAGGCTTTAAATGTTTCGTTAAGCTCACCTAAATTATGACAATAAAAAATGGAGTCATCGCCAAGTTGATGCTCTGCAAGCCAACGGTAAATACTCTCAATATCCGCTTTTGCGGGAGTTTGCCCGTAGCACTCCAAATCATTCTCAACGCGCCACGCGACACCCGTAGCTTTCATCATCTCTTGTAATGCAGCGGACTCGTAGCGTAGCCCATCAACAAAAAAGATTTCTTTTGCCATGCGCTCTGTGACGGAAGAGCTCAATGTCAGTGCATTGGCTTCTGCCATAGCTTCTAAGGATGAGGTCTTGAGAGAGATCAGATAAGACAACATCAACCCCATATACTGGGCGACTTCACGCGTGTTAAATGGGACTATGTGTTTTTCGTAGTGGTGACAGGCTATCAGTCCCCATAATTTACCAGCAACGATAATACTGATAGACATGGTTGCCTGAACGCCCATATTGCGTAAATACTGGCAATGAATAGGTGATACACTACGTAAAATACAGGCGCTTAAATCGATCGCCCGGTCTTGCGGATAAAGCGGTGAATTTTCACCATCAACATCGGCAAGCAAGCGGATCGGATTCCTTAAATACAGTGCTCTTGCTTGTTTTGGAATATCAGACTCGGGAAAATGCTGATGTAAAAAGGAGTTAAGTCCACTGCGCTTAGCCTCTGCAACCACCTCACCATTATATTCATGGTCAAATTTATACAGCATCACTCTGTCAAACCGCGTTAATTCTCTAATTTCTTCCACGGCCATCTCGTACGAAGCCTGTAACGACTGAGAATCCACCATACTAGACAACGAATGCTTCATAAGGTGTTGCATTGAATGATTGATTTCAACGCCATGCGCCGTGTTTTGCTCAAGTTCTAATATGAGCCCAGTTTCGTTTTGACTAGCGACTACGGAGAATTCAACGCATGTTGAGTTCTTGGTTTTTATGCTGGCTGTCATCGGATTCAAACGATGGATATCAGAGGAGTTACAGTTGCTGGCAAGCAACTCAGAAAATGGAGACGCAAAAATCGTTTCAGCATGAGTATTGACCAAAGCACTAGGCTCAAGCCCTACAAGTGCGGCAAAGTTTTCGCTAAAATAGCATAGTGTTAATGTGTTAGTGTCGAATAGCAATAAATAGCCATGCGGCTGAATTGAACCTGGAATATGAATTGGCTCTTTATGACAGTTGTCTAATGTTGCTTCGAACTTCTCCACCTTTTGTACACCTTTTTCCTTAGTTTACCTCGCAGTCTCATCCTATCATGGATCCCTACCTAGTATGCAAGCAACAGAGTAAGTAAGCACTCGGTTCACAAAGCAATTAAATGCGATTAGACTTAAGCAATTAGGAAGTAAAAAAGTAAGTGTATGATGACAACCACAGTAAAGTGTCCAACCTGCCAACAGGCTGTTAAATGGTCTGATAAAAGCCCATTTCGCCCGTTTTGCTCAAAACGCTGTCAATTAATTGATTTAGGTGATTGGTCTGACGAATCCAATACGATTTCAACGCCGATGAAAAGCGGTGAGCTCACGCCTCAAGATGCGGAAAGTTTGATTGAAGATATAGAAGCGATGCTGGCAAAAAACGACGACAGCTTTTTTAAAGAATAAACCTGTAGGCCGATTTCCTCGGCCTTTTCCTCTCATTAGCAACTTGTTTGGCAAGACAAACAATTCAAACTCAGCAGCTTGTGCTAGCGCTCTATTTCCGTTTGATCTTGTTCCGTCTTTTGCTCTGTGTTTCTCACCTCATTTTGATAGGTTTTAGCTATATGCCCCGCCCCTTCCAAAATATCACTTAATTGGATCCGGCAAATTTCCGACAATTTAATTAAGGTACCTAAGCGAAATGAGCTTGTTCCGTTAAGATAGTCGTCTAGTGTGGTGAGACCTATTCCGAGCTTTTGGCTAATGGTTTTTTTAGTATAGCCTTTACGCTTTTTGAGTTCTTTGAGCAGTTCTCGGATCCTAAGTGTCACCTCGTATTCTTCAGGTGTCTGCATGTCTCCCTCAGTGATACCTAGTAACAAACAGCCAACAACAAAGAATACCCTTAGTTACTCTGAAGAAAACAAAAGTTATTGGAAAGTTTGTGCGCGTAAATTAAGAATTTTTCAATTCAACACTATTTCAAAGAGTTGTCCGCAGACTTGCAAGATGTACTCTTAATCGAAAAATATCACAACGCAAACATGTTATCAACATGTAACTTAAACCAGTACAAGCAGTCGTAATATTTTGTACATTAATCGCAATTGGCCACTACTCTTGGTCAATTTGGAGTACCAGCTCTCACTATTCAAAAGTGATTGGCAAGAAATGATAAAGCCCTTACCGGAAAGGTTAGGGCTAAGTTGGAGAGAAACATCGAGACTTAATCTGCTTTTTTATGGCTTTTGTGACTACGACGTGATTTAAGTGCTTGGAGCTTATCGCGCTGCTCTTCATTCAATACATGGAATACTTTGTGGCGAGTTTCCATTGAAAGTAGCGCCCACGCTTGCTTTTTATCTTGGCCTTTTTCCAGTAAAAGTTGCGCTTGAACCTTATCAAAGGTTGGCGCTGCCATAAGTGCTTTCATTTCTTCACGATAAGCTGAATGTGCTTCTTTCCCGCTTTCTTTTAGCGTTTTTTTGGCAGTTTTGTAATCCGCATAAATTGTCTTTAGTTGGCCTTGCTGCGCTTCTGTCAACTCTAATAACTTCTGGCCTTTATCTGATAGTAGCAACCTTGCTGAGTGCTCAAGCTGCCCGCCCATCAGGCCCGCGTTTGCAGTGAAGCTGAAAGTCGATACGCCAAGTGCTGTAACTAATGCTAAAGTAGATAGTAATTTCATGGTATTGGCTCCTTGTTCGCCATTGCTTTGTCACTTCCAAATTTAGCAAGCACAAAGAAAAGGAACGTCAGACAGAGGTAAAGTTTTGTCAGTGCTTTGCAAAAAAAAGCAAAGGCAATTTACATAAGGCGTTGAAGTAAGGTGTAATATGCTAGCGCCGAACTATTCAGGCCAACGCCAATCAACAATGCTGGACTAAGTATGACAATGAAACATTCCATTTTACTTATTGATGACGACCAAGAACTTTGCGGCCTGTTAACAGAATACTTTACTGCAGAAGGCTTTGAAGTAGCGATGGCCCACACAGGAACTGAAGGTCTACAGCTGGCATTAAAGCAAAATTTCGACCTGATATTATTAGACGTAATGCTTCCCGAAATGGATGGTTTTGAAGTACTAAAAGCGTTACGTGTCCAGAAGATGACACCCGTTATTATGCTAACAGCAAAAGGCGATGACTTTGACCGCATCTTTGGTTTGGAACTAGGTGCTGACGATTATATTCCAAAACCATTTAACCACCGCGAGCTACTCGCGCGCGTTAAAGCCATTACCCGTCGCGTCGATCATTATAAGCAACACAGCCCGGATGATACCTTTACTATCCATCAGCTGCGTTTAGATGTAGCTTCAAGAAGTGCTACTGTTAATGGCGAGGTGCTGTCACTGACGGGCACCGAATACGAGGTGTTACTCTTGCTGGTCAGAACCGCAGGAGAAGTGGTCGACAAGCAGACTATTTCACGACAAGTACTAGGCCGACCACTCGTGCCTTACGATCGCTCTATCGATATGCATGTCTCTAACGTTCGCAAGAAAATTGCCGCGTTAAGTGAACATACTTATATCAAAACGATCCGCGGCGCTGGCTATATTTTTCTAAAGGCGTAATGAATGAAGCGGTACTTACTTGTTAAGGTTTTTGCCTGGTTTTGGCTTACTATCATTGCCACTATGTTGTTGTTGCTTGGGATCAGCATGCTACAACCCGATGTTGTAGAAACTCACCGCATCTCAAAACCCATGCTGCAAAATCTAAAACAATTAGAACAAGCGTTAATACGCGCAAGCGAGCGCCCCAACTTTGAGTTGAATAAGGTCGCCAAACTGCGTAAAAGAAAGGCTCGAAATATCTACTTGAGCCACCGCGATGCCGAAAAAAGCGTTGCCGCCGATCCCAATATAAAAACGCTGAATTTAGATTTACTCAGTTTTACCGAAGATGCCAAACCGGCCGCTATTTTTACCCCAGAGTACAAGGCTTTTGGCCCCCTAGAACTTACACTTCAAGGTGAAAGTTATCGTCTTTATTTAATTTTTGAAAACCATACCCCAAGTGCGCTCATCAAATTAAGAACTCTACCGCTTTGGGTAAAAATCGCGGTGGTGCTAGGCGCAAGCTTATTACTGTGTTTTTGGTTTACTCGAGATCTATTGTCGCCAATTAAAGAGCTACAAAAAGCTGCTGCAAAACTTTCTCGTGGAGAATTGTCGAGCAGAGCCAATATAAATACCAAGCGCCAAGATGAACTCGGTCAACTGGGTCATGATTTTAACTTAATGGCAGATAAGTTAGAGTCTTTAGTTAATAATCAAAAGCGCTTGCTTGCTGATATATCCCATGAACTACGCTCACCGCTCACCCGCTTACAAATGGCCACAGGCCTCGCTGCCGGTCATGCCACAGCGCAAAGCCAAAGTTATATCGAGCGCATTGAGCGTGAAGCTCAGTTAGTTGAAAATATGCTCAGTGATATTTTGCATTTATCTAAGCTCGAAGCGGATCAAGTGCCAATCGATATGCAGATAATTAAGCTCAATGAACTGCTCGACCCGATATTGGAAGATGCACTGTTTGAAGCACAACAATTAGGGAAAAACCTTATCGTCACAGCACTACCCGAGGCAACACTTTATGGCGACCCAATGCTACTTAACCGCGCATTCGAAAACATTATTCGTAACGCGATCAAGTATGCGACTAGCCTTATTAATGTCGATATTGAGAGTGATGGTAATCAGTTGCTATGCACTATCAGTGATGATGGTAAAGGCGTAAGTGAAGATATGCTCGACAAGCTTTGTATTCCATTTTTCAGAGTATCGAGCGCACGTACGCCAAGCAAAAATCAAATGGGCGGGTTTGGGCTGGGTCTTGCCATTGCGCAGCACGCGTTAAAAGTACATGACGCTCATATCGAATTTAGTAATAATGTTGGTTTGCAAGTCAGCATTCGAATTCCATTACACAGGTAGCCATGTTTTATAGCCAAAGTCAGCAACTTGAATCACATCTTCCGGAAATTGATAAGCACTGGCAAGGCTGCCAAAAAGGCTTTTTTGATACCCCTCATGGTAGGCTATTTTACGCCTACCACATTCCAAAAAAGGCAACCTTCAGCCTGGTATTGGTTAATGGTCGTATTGAATCTGCTCATAAATACAGAGAATTGCTGTGGGAGTTTGCGCAAAACAACATAGCGGTATTTACCTATGACCATCCAGGACAAGGCTACTCGCCGCGATTACTTAAAGACAAGCAAATCGGCTATGTTAGGCGCTTTGAAGATTATGCAGCAACACTGCACTGCTTTATGGATCAAATCGTTGCCAAGCAAAATACCTTGCCACTTTTTATATTGGCGCATTCAATGGGTGGCGCCATTACCTGCGACTATTTATCGTTATTTTCGCCTCACAACATAGAGGGAGTCTATTTATCAGCCCCGATGCTTGGGATCAATACGACTCCCTACCCGGCTTGGTTTGCCGAGGGGCTGGCAGGCGCAGCTTGTTTATTTGGGCTTGGTAAGCATTATGCACTGGGACAGGTGCACTACCACAATAAACCTTTTCAAGATAATGACCTTACTGATTGTCCAATTAGATATGCGCTTTTTAGAGGTTTGTACGATCAATTTCCCGAGCTACAACTCGGTGGTGTCAGCTTTGCTTGGTTATACACGGCGCTACATAAATGCCGCTCGTTTCAAGATATTAAGCTAGATCTGCCAATCCGTATCGCGACAGCCAGTGAAGACAGCATTGTTGATAATCAGGCACAAGTACACTTTGCCGCGCACAGAGACAATGTGACAGTTACAGAGTTTATCGGGAAACATGAACTACTTTGCGAGCAAGATAATACCCGCAAAGCCGTGTTAGATGATTTTTATGCGTTTACAGCCGAGCTACTTAGCGCTAAAGAAACTGGGTCTTGATGGATGAGTACGTCCATCTCACAATCAAACTCTTCTTTAATGCTAGCAACCACCTCATCCGCAACTTGATGCGCTCGCATCAGCGGCATATCGTCATCAAGCTCTAGATGCAGTTGAATAAATTTGATTTTGCCACCTTGCCTGGTACGCAAATCATGTACTCCATAAACGTCCTCATGACTCGACGCAATAAGTATGATCTGTGCTTTTTCTTCGTCTGGCAGCTCTTTATCCATTAAGTGCGCAGCACTTTCCTTGGCAATATCCCAACTGTTATAAAGTAAATACATCGCCACCAAAATACCAAAAATCGGATCGGCGTAACCTACGCCGTAAAAGTTAAGCAATACCGCTAGGAGCACCGCGAGGTTTAATAAAATATCGCCCTTATAATGTAACGAGTCGGCCTTAATGGCGATGGACTGCGTGCGTTTAACGACTTGATACTGCACCGCAACCACCAACAAAGTACAAACTATCGCAAATAAACTCACCCACACACCAAACAATGAATGTGGAATGTGGGTTGGATTGATAATGCGCTCTACACCATGAAAAGCCAATAAACTCGCAGAACCCGCGATAAAGGCCGCTTGTCCAAGCCCAGCTAATGCTTCAGCCTTTCCATGACCAAATCGATGATCATCATCCGCAGGACGCAGTGCGTAGCTCAGTACAAAGAAATTCATTAAAGAGGCGCTAATATCAAGCAGTGAATCAGTTAAAGAGCCGAGCATAGCGGCACTACCTGAAGACAGCCAAGCCCAACACTTAGCAGCGATCATCAATCCCACCATTATGATGGTAAAGACACTCGAAAACCTAACCCAAAATTCATAGTTGCGATCCACTGGCACCTCATTTTTTCATGTTATTTAATCTGACGGAAAGCCTAAACCTCTAATTAGTCGTCAAACCACTCGCAAAATGCCACGGCATCGCGATGCTGTTATATTACAGGGTAATGCTTTGAAATGAAAAACAGATTACGGTTGTATAGTTTTTCACAACAGTCGTACTTTAAAAACTGGGTATACCTTTCACTCTATCAAGCGCAGCACATATAAATATCGACAAGTATCAGCTATACTGCCGGGCAAAATTTAATTGAGGCCTATCATGTTAGATATCGTTTTATACCAACCCGAGATCCCGCCTAATACAGGCAATATTATTCGTTTATGTGCCAATACAGGATATTCACTACACCTGATAGAGCCGCTAGGATTTGAGTGGGATGATAAACGGGTAAGACGTGCCGGCCTTGATTATCATGAATTTAGCGAAGTAGAGCGCCACCCAAACTTTGAAGCATACTTAGCCAAACGAAACCCAAAGCGAGTATTTGCTTGTACAACAAAAGGTACCAAGTACCATCATGAAGTTGCCTATGAGGCTGGTGACTGTCTACTGTTTGGCCCTGAAACTCGTGGTTTGCCAGAAGACATTATTTTTTCATTGCCTGAGCCGCAACGAGTCCGTATTCCAATGCGCCCCGATAGCCGCAGTATGAACCTATCTAATGCTGTTTCCGTTTTTGTCTATGAGTCTTGGCGACAACTTGGATTTGCTGGCGCAAAGTAAAAATAGCTCCTAGCCTCTGCTGCATAGGAGCAAATTTGAGACACAAAAAAGGCGCCTTACGACGCCTTGCTAACTTTAATTTACATTAACTATAGGGATTCTTTTAAATTTCTGCGTGGTGCAAAATCGTACCAACAATATCGCTGAATTTATTTGCCGGTTTCATTGAATTTACTGCACGTCCACAGGCCTTCATCATATCGATTAGGTCAAAATAACCAACTGGATGCTGAGTCACTTCATCAATAACAAGTAAAAACTCAAAGCCACCTTCTTCCATTGTTTTTAGCACATTGCCAACCACAGTTTGGCTAGTTTGTTTTAAGGTGATTTGACGAAGATCTGATAGTGGGATCATGACATCATTGACGTTTAAATCACGTCTTGTACAACCACGTCTTTCTGCAATACTCAACACGTAGCGACTACCAATTCTTGCATTAGAGATCATGCCAACAAGCTTTTCTTTGCTATCAACGACAAAGCTTGCTCTGCGGTGTGTTTTGTCCAGCACTAACGTAGCTTCATCTATGCTACTGTTTTCATCAATATGCTGCATTGGTGCCAAATGTAGATTGTGCATTAGGCAATGTGCTGGCGCTTGCTCTAGGTTGTCAGTGTTACAAGCTGGGAAGTTATTTTCAGCAAGTTCATAATTTGCAACAGGTTGAGTTTTCAATACTGTGTAAGTGTTCATAGATCACCTCTATCTTTAAAATTAATTAAGCACGGAAAAGGACTAAATTAATTTGCGACAGGTGGTGCTCTAATAGACTCGCATACTGAGTTTGAATAAGAATAGGTGGGTTGTGATTGCGCTATGATAAAGCTACTAGCAACCACGAAACGATGAGTTGTTGATACGACGCAATCATCTAAGTCAGGGCTGGAGTTAGAATTGTCTAGGTCGACAACGATAGGCGCGATTGAAAGCGTGGTATCACATTTAGCAGCATCGGCCGTTGACACTGTCAACAGACTCAACATACAAAATGTAATCATCCAACGAACTAACCGCATAGTATTCTCACTTCTACTGCCTTACTTTGAGTGTATGGGCAGTTTCTTGCGTTTACAAGTATTATTTCTAATCTATTTACTAAGCTTCTAAATATACTAAGGTTAATTTTCATACACACTCAGGCACTGTGTGAGCTGAGATGAATTGTTACTAATCTCCTATTTGTAGCCCGCCGTTTAGCGTTATACTAACGCCAACATTTTTGATATGTGCCTTAAATCAAAAGAATTAAACCATACCAATTTTCTTAATTAAGGTGATCTACTTTGAGGCGAGAAAATCTTGTCGATAACCAGGTGAAAATTTTGCTATTTAGTTGTTCTAAATGAGAAATTTTTAACGCAGTTAGCGTCAGATTTGCTCCTTCAAATTGAGTAAGTATTAAGACTAATTGGTATTACAACACGAGGTGTACAGTGCAACTATCACGCGGTATCGAGTACTTTATTGCCGGCTTTTCTTTGATCACCCAAAAAGGGTTAAAACGTTTTGTATTTATTCCTTTAACAATCAATGTACTGCTATTTGGTGCATCACTCTTTTTTCTTTACGACTGGCTGACTCAAGGATTTACTTATCTCAACGGATTATTACCAGATTGGCTCAGTTGGCTGGAATGGCTAATGTGGCCAATTGCTATCTTAGTGATACTTTTCAGTTATAGTATGATTTTCACGGTGATAACCAACTTTATTGCTGCGCCTTTCAATGGCTTACTCTCCGAAAAAGTGGAGCTTTACCTGACCAACCAACACATCAATGATGATAAGCTAATTGATACCATAAAAGATGTGCCGCGAATGTTGGGTAGAGAATGGACCAAACTCTGCTACTACCTTCCACGTGCACTTGGCTTTTTCATCTTACTTTGGATACTGCCTATCGTTGGGCAAATTTTATGGATTATGTTTACGTGTTGGATGTACAGCGTGCAATACAATGATTATCCGTTTGATAACCATAAAATTCATTTCAAGCAAATGAAAGACGATTTGAAGAGCAAACAAGGGCTGTCTTATGGCTTTGGCTTTGCGGTGTTTGTACTGACCTCAATCCCATTTGTTAACCTCATCGTGATGCCCGTTGCCGTTTGTGGCGCCACTAAGTTGTGGGTAGAGAACTATCGTCAGCAATATCGGTAAGATGCTCGTATGACTGACATCTAGCTGTCAAAAACTCATGCTTTACTTACTTTTTTGCAAGTATTCAGCGGAGTCGCTATGCGCCTAACATTAGGCCTTATCTGGTTAACGGTATTTTTAACGGGGTGCCAGGCAACAAAACAGTTTGATGTCGGTACACGGCCTCAATTTTTAGTCTCGCAGCTTCCAGATGGTGAGCTTAAAGAAAAGCTTGCAAGCTGTTTAGATAAACCAATCAAGCGCACACGTTTTTCCATAGGACATCGCGGTGCGCCACTTTTCTATCCTGAGCACACCAAAGAATCATATATAGCCGCCGCAAAAATGGGAGCTGGCACGCTTGAATGTGATGTTACTTTTACGAAAGATAAGACCTTAGTTTGCCGCCATGCACAATGTGACCTCCATGCAACAACCGATATCTTGTTACAGCCTAAGCTTGCTAGCAAGTGTAGACAACCCTTCACACCAGCCAATCCAGACTCCGGTAAACTTGCGTCTGCTCAATGCTGCACCTCAGACATTACCTTAACAGAATTCAAGCAACTAAAAGGAAAAATGGATGGTGTGAATACTCAAGCAACCACAGTAGAAGAGTTTGTCAAAGGCACTCCCAATTGGCGTACAGATCTCTATGCTAGTAAAGGTACATTAATGACCCACAGCGAAAGCATTGCTTTATTTAAGCAACTTGGTGTAAATATGACTCCTGAGTTAAAAGCGCCAGAAGTGCCAATGCCCTTTAATGGGTTAAGCCAAAGTCAGCTCGCGCAAAAAATGTTGGACGAATATACTGAGCACAATGTCCCCCCATCTCAAGTTTTTCCACAATCCTTTTCTTACCAAGATATTCAGTACTGGATAAAACAGGCGCCAGAGTTTGCAAACCATGCCGTATTTCTTGATGGTAGAGAAGCTGGCGAACATTTTGATATTAACAAACCAAGTACTTGGCAACCGTCAATGGAAGACTTAGTCAAAAATAAGGTAAAAATTATCGCCCCACCAATTTGGATGTTAATTAGCGAAGATAAAAATGGCGATATCATTCCATCGCAGTACGCCCTAGCCGCTAAACGTGCAGGATTAAAGATAGTTGCTTGGTCTTTAGAGCGCTCAGGCCCTTTAGCGAACGGCGGCGGTTGGTATTATCAATCTGTAAAAAACGCTGTTAAGCATGATGGCGATATACTTAGGGTGTTGGACATATTGGCAAAACAAGTTGGCGTAGTTGCTGTATTTAGTGACTGGCCTGCGACTACCAGCTTTTACGCCAGCTGCATGGGAATTGAATGATAGGCTAATAAGATTTATGGCTTAGTGTGGGTAAAACCCGCACTAAGCTAAGATTTACAAATGCCAGAAAGCAAAAAGCCTCGCGATTGCGAGGCTTTTTAAAGGATGGTGCCCAGAGGCGGAATCGAACCACCGACACGAGGATTTTCAACCCTTAACGCTTGTGCATCTAACATACTGTTTTTACTACACAAACCCACAAAATATTTCCTATAACTTTCGTCTGGTTTAATATTTATGGTTAATTTAGCTAAAATTACTTTGTTTTTAATAGCTTAGAAGTTTTAGCTAAACATACAATTCTTAATTTAAAAATAATGCCTTTTTTATGACTACTTTTCAATGCTTTGTTTTTTCTTATCATCTGGAGACTTTGGCGTGAGCGGATTCACTTTAGAATAACCTCTACGGTAGACACGCTTAGTCGTTGCAATATTAGCATGCCCAAGTAACTCAAAAGCTTGTGTGAGACTTTCGCAATCGCTAGCAGTCTTAGCTCTAAGATCTCGCTCTTGAAAACGTTGCGACTTCTCCAGCTCCCCACTCGCCATTGCGGCCCGCATTGCTTTGTTCCAAGCACACCTAAGACCTCCATCAGTCAACGGCGCGTCTTTTCGAGAGCTAGCACTTGAGGCAAAAAAGTACCAATGCAAAATCGGAGTTTTATTTTTACGTGTTATGCGGTATCCGTTGATTTGCTTTAATTGATATACAATATCACGCACATAGTCTATGGAAGAAAACAGTAAACGGCTACGTGTTTTGTTAACTTGAATTTTTAGCCCTTCCACTTCATCCCAGTCTTTGCTACTTAATTTCAACATATCTGTTTGGCGTAAACCCGTTGATAGCTTTAGTGCGATATATAACCGCAACCATTCTGGGCAAAATTTTAAGAATATTGTCAGCTCTTCATCAGTCACTAGCCTATCTCGTGGCTGTTCAGGATTGCGTATAATTCTATGAAATGGTGTGTCGTCAATTACGCCCCAACGCACAGCATGAGACATAATGGTGCTCAGTAACGCAAACTCACGATTGCCTCTTACCGGTGCCCCCTCTCGATTTCTAAGATCGAGATATTGATAGGCATGCCTGGCTCTAAGCACTCTCGGGTTCATATGACCAAAACGCTTTATCAAATGCTTTGACGCACTAATATTACTCTTGTGTGTCGACTGTGCCTTAGTGGGTGAAATTTCTTTGAGATAGCGGTCAATCAAGTCATGCATCGTTTGACATTCAAAATTAATTGATGCGTAGGCGTAGTAATTGCGAAAAGCCTCACTCAGCGTTTTATCAAGGCGAATATCTTTCTGACCGCTTGCCCTTAAGTAATAGGTATTCCCTTTTTTATTAAAGATCATACCCTTAGGCAGGTTTGCATTTTCTGCAGAACGTTTTCTTCCCATGACCGCTTACCCCGTGTATAGCTCGTCATCACTAAGCGTAGTCCCACCACGCTTAATTTGACAGCTATCGGCAGCACCCAGCTCTGTTTCAATCGTTTTACGCAAAACTTTGGGCCAGCCAAAGGCATCAAGGGTGAAAGTAACATGCATTGAGATCAGTTGCTCAATTTGCTTCTGGCGCTGCTTACGGCCAGTTAACTCAGCAACTTCAGTTTTAGATAGGAATGTGCTCACGAAATCCTCCTGCGAATAAGTAACCACGACTAACAACTAGCCGTGAATCAGCTTGGGACTCACCTTATTCGCGATAATCAGAATTTCGCTTTTGCTTATTTCTGCTGATTTCCCAATATTTCAGCGTTTTTTACTCTACTTTATGAGTTTTTGGTTTGCAATAGTGCGAATGAAATTAAAAGGGGCGATTTGTAGTATTTGGGCTACTTTGGAATTATTGTTGATTTATTTAGCTATAAAACTCAATATGATACAAAATCAGGTTAGTGGAATTTTTATGAGCAAGGAGCAGCACAACAACTCAGCTGAAGTCACATTAGAGGGAGACGCTGCGCTAGATCTGTGGCTTCAAGGTAAAGATGCTTGGAATGAATGGATAGAGAAGCATTCAATTAGTGATATATCATTTAAAGGGGTGAGATTTTCTTATAAGAGCCTTGAAGGAAAACTCTCTAATAAAAGAGTTGTAAATAAGGACTCCGAGCTTGATCTCATTGATTTTTCAGGCTTTAAGTTTCACAACGTTACTTTTAGTGGCGCACATTTCCACGGAAAAGTCGACTTTTCCTCTGCTGTTTTCCAAGGAAATACAAACTTTAATGAAGCTAGATTTTCCGCATTAGCTACATTTTCAAATTCTGCTTTTGAAGGTCGCTCAAGTTTCGAAAAGGCTAATTTTTTTGATAAAGCAGTGTTCACAAAAGTAAAATGTGAGTCGCATATAAATTTCGAACTAGCTTCGTTCAATGGACCTTTAGATTTTCAAGAAGCACAAGTTTTTGGCCAAGCAGTTTTCAAAAGCTGTAACTTTTCTGGGCATTTAACTTTACTTCACAGCGAGTTTCATTCGCTCTTTTATTTCGCCCATGCTCATATTGGCGGAATGGCTATTTTTTCTCGAGCTACGTTTAGTGGCAGCACTGTTTTTCAGGATTCAAACTTTAAAAGCTCATCTTACTTTTCAGGTACATCTTTTAAACACTATACCGATTTCTCTGCATCAACTTTTCAGGATAATGTAGCATTTGAAAATAGCTCCTTCTATGGGGAAAAAGTTAGCTTTAAAAAGTGTCAGTTCCACGCAACATTTGATTTTCGGCCAGAGGAAACTGCTAATTTAAAATGTCTGGACTTTGAGGGAGCTTCTTTCGACAAGCAATTTACTCTTTCCGGACACTTCAACTGTATCCCAGATCTGAGACAGACCAAGACATCTCACCACATAGACTTGAGTTTATTAACTATCAAACTAAATCGCCATTTTTTAAAAAATACTGGAATGGAAGCAACCGTAGATCAAGTAGATGCAGACCGTTTATGCCGATTAAAAGAAATTGCAGAGTCAAACAAAAATCATGAAAGAGCACTCGCATTTCATGCCGACGAATTACGCGCAAAGCGCTGGCACATATTTAGCCCTTGGCAATCAATTCTAGATGGGTTGTACTCACTCACAAGCAATTATGGGCAAAGTATCATGCGACCGAGCATGTACCTATTAGCTAGTGTCTTTATTTTTGCTTCTGCCACACTTAGCCAAACTAAACAGTCCAGCTATGACATAGCTCAAATGAAAGCAGCTCTTACGATTTCAGTCGCAACCGCCACACCATTTTTAGCAATATCCAAAGAAGCAAGAACCAAGAGCACCGAAGAACTTTTTAATAAAGAACTCCCTGATAACTACTACCTATACAGTTACATACACTCAGGGTCATCTTTCGTTTTTATGTTCTTGATAGGCCTTGGTTTGAGGAACAGGTTTAGAATCTAAACGACTAAAGCCTAATGATTTTTTATTTAAATAGGGAGCATTAGAGATGTTAAATGACAGAGTAGTTGCATATCTTAGTTTGATTTTCGGTGTTGTAGGGTTTGGCTTCGCAGTTTACCAAAGCCATGAAGTAAAAAAGTTGAATGAATATGTACGAGCAAACAATTGGTTCAACTATCAAAGAATGGAAAACGAAAATGGTACAGTTCAAATTGCTAAACAGAGGTATTTAAAACTGTATCGAGATACTATTGATCCAGAGCTACTAAACTTGTTGGCTATGGCCGATGCACATGGACAAGAACTCACTAAAGAGGCCATACGTCAAATCCAAATTTCAGAACCATCTTTTACAATCACTGACTTTAAAAGATGGGAGCAAGAAGGCAAATTAGGCCCAGATAAGATAGAATTATTTAAGCGGTTCGCGATCAACGCTAATATCCCTATAGACTAGTCTAAGCTAGGACGGCTTAGCTACATTAGCTCAGACTTACAAGCCTCACCACTCAGCTCAGTAGTTCTTAATATTTGATAGCTAATTGCGGCGAGGGAGAAATACTAATTGTAGTTCCTCAGCTAACTTGATTGGAAAATTTAGCTCTTCAGATACCAATATCCATTCGAAGCACTTTATAGTTACAGAAGCTAACTCAGGTAAACTAGGGTTAGCTTCTCCAACAGATATATATGGAACCGGCCCTGATATGAAATACGAAAACCAATCACCTATTATTGGTTTAGATACACTTTCAACTACCTTCTTTTTCTCGCTTTTCCTATCTAACTGCCAATGCTTAGACGCATTTGCCACATCTCTCAACACAGCAAATAGTTGCTTACCCAGCTCTGGTAAACGATTCACTTTTTGTCTCTGAATTTTTGTACCTTGACTGGTCACCCAGTCCGCGTATAGATGGTTAGCAGTAAGAACAAAGTTAAAGGTAATATAAGAGTTACTCCAATCTTCTTGTAGTTGCGAATATTCCCATTTTAACTTTTCAAATAGCTCTTCACATGAATGAAGTCCAACCCTCAGGGAAGGGCCGGTATAATTATTTTTTTCAAGCATTGATGCAAACCTCATAAATACAGTATCAACCATAATCCATTGTGGTTCTGTAACATAAAATAGAGACTTATTATCTCAATTTATACTAAGAGAAGCATATGTGATTGGAGGCTTGAATACCTAACATAAATTTATAAGAATTTGAAAACAATGTAACCCTTACCAGTCGCCACTCAACAAAAGAGCTTAAATTATCTATTTTAAGTTTTTCAGTTGGGTCAACTGTCTATCCTTACGTTGAATGATTCTTGCCAACTTTTTTAACTTGTACTGTTGCTCACCATTTACTTTTTCCAGTTCTGTAGAGCGCTGTTTAATAGTACTTACATCATCTAAAAATTGTGCCCATTCGGCGTCAGGAATAAATATACCGTTCACATCGCGATACGTTATTTTTTCTGCCATCTAATTGCTCCTATCATCGACCTAAATATATGACTGTGATCTGCTCTCGGCTGTGGCCAAGTTCATTCGAAACTTGTAATCGCGCTTGTCTATCAACCAGTTTTTGTTCTCGTGTGAGTTGTTTGCTTGTTGGCCCACCGGCAATTGGAGAGCGCCAGCCTGTTAGCTCTAAGTAGCGCTTTTGGGCATACATGTGTCTAAGGCCATGGTTTTTATCTAGTCCTGCTTGACTTGTTTGCCGTTCATACGCTTTGAGTTGTTGAATATAGTTTCGGTCGGGGCGGATCAGCGCGCCTCCACCGACTTGCTTTTGCACTTGTTGAAGTAGATGTCGCTGAGATTCTGTTCTAATAGGAATGACTCTGGGGCGACCGCCTTTTGTCCAGCTGGGTTTTAGCACTAACTGTTCACCTCGAATGGCATAATTAGGTCGAAATTTAATGGCTTCTTCTCTACGTAAGCCAAACTCTCGCTGAAGCCGAAGTGAGAGCTTAACAAGTGGATCGCTGACTTTCTCAAGCTTATTTTGTTCTAGTTCTTTTGCTTTTGACTCGGTAGGTGTGTAGGTTCGCTTTTCCAAATCCAGTGTGATTGCTTGGTTTGCGCCATTGTTGGACTTTGGCAGCATCGAGGCTTTGCCGATTTTTTCTGCCCACCATCTTACATGGCTAAGTCGGTTTTTAATGGTACCAGCAGATAGCCCTTCTCCCTGCCAGCGCTCAACAAGATAGTTTACGTGTTTGGGTTTGAGTGATTGTACTGATTGCAAGCGATATCCGCCCTGTTTAAGCTGAGCAGAGATCTGGACCAGTACTTTTTTACGCTCAGCCTTAACTCCAAAACTGCCGTCTTGGTTTCTGAGCATAAGCCCTTGAAGCTGATATTTTAAATTACTCAATATTTGTTCACTCACCGTGTTTATAAATTCGATTACACGTTACCAACCCAACTAACTATTTGAACCAATATCCAAATGGTAAGTTTTAAATGCCAACTGCACGTTGGAGCGTACAATTTCCGTATAAATACGAATAAAGGCACAACAGTTCAAAATGGCCAAATTAGCCTCGCTTTAGATGCTTCCCGTAATGGGCGTGCATGATAAAGCGCAAATAAAAATGTGCTCAGCACAGGTCTGTTAGGTCATAACATTTCTCCTATTTGGGTTCGTTAGGGATCACTTAATTCTCTGCAAAACGCAGGTAAAAATAGCCAAATTCAAGGCATAAAAGTGCCTAAATCAGATGAACTAATTTGTGAGGTAAAAAGCCCGAAAGCTTGATTTCTAGTTGTGAGTAGATCTCACTGGTATGACAAAGCCAAAGGCTTTATTTCTTGACGCGATGACGCTCGTCTCGCTTTTGCTGGAATCATTTTTAGAGTGTCATAACGCGCATAGAACGTCAACAATTGATTCTCCCCCTCTTTGTTCTTCTTGGTTTGGCGAGGGGTTTAACGCCACGTCACTCCTCTTTGCTTCGCGGAATGACGCGGTGTGCTAAGACCGGATATTAACGCCGTCAATAGGCGTGGGAGCAGGCAGTTCGGAAATCCCACTGACTGGGTTTGTTATGCAGTTTCTTCTTCATCTTTTAGATATTTGTTAATTAATGCATCAAATTTATCACCATCATTGTAGATGTTAGCAAACTTCACTTTTGCAGTAGCTTTATTAGCATCAATATAATTGATAGCGATTGCTTTCATTTCTGGAACTGATGAGAATTTCGAGTCTCGTAATGACTGAGCGCCCCAAGCTCCCCACTCTGCTGCTTGTAGAATATTAGAAATCAGAATAAATGCTTGCTCATCGGTGAGCGACTTAGATAAATAAGCGTCAGCGTCATGGATATTGCGAGATAAGTCATTTGCTGTATTATAGTCAGAAGAACCAGCTTTTTTACAAACCTCCTCAAAATATACTTCCACTACTTTTGAGTATTCCGCCATATGAGCAATAAAATATTTGCTCAGGATATTTTTTCTGAAAAATTCAGTTAGCTGATCTTTGAAATTATCGATCAACATATCCTCACCACAGCCTTCCATGATGGATTTTAAAACTGAAGAAGGGTGAGAAAACCTTGTGTGCTCAAGAGACGACTCAACACTCCCAATTCGCTCCGAAATCACAGACCTTAATCTATCAAAAGTTATTGGATCAAGACCTTGCAAAAGAGCTCCGTTAGCCGATATAAGTCGGAGAATAAGCAATGAGTAATTAGAGTTAGAACACTTCGACTCAATAACGTATTTTTTAACATACGTGGCTGTTAGCTCTTCTTTTAGGTAAGATAACCCTGTTAAAAAGAAGCCTGCGTTACATGCTATATCTACATTCGAACTTAGAGTTTTATCTAGAAACTTGTTTATTAAATATGGAAATGTCTCATGATGTATATTTTTAAGCTCCTTTCTTACAACGCCCGATATCTTACTGATATCTGTTGATGTGAAGAAGTGTTTTTCATCTAAGCGAGAAAGTATTTCATCCACAAGCTGAGTGGTGGTTAAAATCGGTTTGGACAGAAATCTACTTATTGCTTCAAAGACAATAAACCTAGCTTCCTCAGCGGAAGCATGGTGACCTGAAGGGTGAGATGACTTATTTCTTAATACACGAAGTGTATCTAAAAAAGTAGCATCTAGTGCTGGTAATAGTGCATTAGATTTAAGTTGATCAATAACATAACTTTCATAGACATCTTGTGCATTGATCTTATTTTGCGCCTCATCATGTATCTTTTTGGCCTTCTTATTTACTTTTCCAAGCTCCCCAAGCTTCTTAACGATATCATCAAAGAGAGCTATGTAAGTCAATACAATACAGGCTCTGTAAGCGCCAGCCATATAACAAGACATCGCTTCTTTCATATAGTCTTTAACTTGACTGTCTTCAATGCTATTCACTAGCTCTTCCATGTCATGTAGATGTGGCATAAATATCTTTGTCCCATAAATCTAAGGTTGCATAACAACCTGTTTAGGTGTGAGCACGCATAGCAAAAATGCCAAGCGTTGCGAATCACTCTTAAACAGATTGTTAGGTTTAACGTTTCGATAGAAACTTTTTCCTAGCATTAAAAGTTTCTAATGCTTCTATATGAACTATAATTTGATCTTTTAGCTCGTTAATAGACTTTATGTGACCAGGTAGGTTTCTGTCTACTAAAGCGTATCTTTGCTGCCACTCCATATCCTCAACCCCCATGAACATCGTCATTCCAATGTACTGTCTGTCAATCCTAAAAAGCTGAGCTGTCATACAATTGTATTCACCAAAACTTCGATGTATATGCTCAAGTGAGGTGTAAAGAGAGTTGAAATCGTTTGCCGCTTTAGAGTGTATTTTCCAGCCAAGACGATTAACAGATCTATCTAAGTCTTTAATT
The DNA here is from genome assembly GCF_041414765.1 of Pseudoalteromonas sp. DY56-GL79. NCBI lineage: Bacteria > Pseudomonadati > Pseudomonadota > Gammaproteobacteria > Alteromonadales > Pseudoalteromonadaceae > Pseudoalteromonas > Pseudoalteromonas sp. DY56-GL79. Next base: position 144,564 of record NZ_JANHZS010000003.1, read on the forward strand.
ATATGAAGAAATCCCTTCATCTTTTTAGATTGAGATTCGGAAAAGTCAAGGAAGCTTTCGACTTTACGCTTAACCTCCTCATTGTCTTCCCACTCTTCCGCTGGCTCTAAAAGCTTAAATGGAAAAAAAAAGGACGTATGTATTTAAATCTTGGATAATATCATCACTATACTCCCAAAACTTTTCAAGCTCCGCGTAGACTTTGTTATCTTGTCTATCATCGAACGCGCTTTTCACTTTAACTGCTGCGTAAGCGCCCAACAATGCCAAAATAACGTTAGAACTAGCACTAATCCAATTAACAACATTTGGCTCGGCGATATTTCTCAAACTTAAGTTATTATCTTTACTTATGCTAACAACCTCATTTAACTCTTTGTTTATTATACCATTTAACTCAACTAGTGAGTGAAGTTCTTCATTCAGCATGAATTGTGAATCAGTCAAGTCTTGGATTTTTTCTAACTGTGATTTTTGCTGCCCTGCAATAACTTCTAAACTACTAACCACTTCATCAATAACTGAATCATTATGTGATTTTTCATTTTTTCCCATACTTACCATCTACTGTGTTGCATAGTAAACCTAACAATCTTACTCTACGAGCGACTCGGCCGTTTTTCTACCTTGACGCCTCGAGTTTCTATTGACAGAGTTTTTACCATAACGGCTAACTTATTGCTACAAATAGCTTTCTGCCTTTATAGCTTAAATTGCTTAAGGATAAAAACGGCCAAATCGCTCGTTTTCCTAATCATACTAGAAGCTTTTAAATAAACAGCCAAAATAAAGAAAGCGAAGATCTGCTTTTCGCTCGTCGCGGCTATCTATAACAGCTACTAATGAATTAAGTTGGTAAGTTTCTCATCAGACATGCTCAAAATAACTTGCATCATATAATCATGAATCGCTTCACTTTCATCATCTGATACACCTTTCAACACAGCTCGTTTTGAAACGCACTCGACACCAAATCGCTCAAAGTCAGTTTGACCAACACAAAAAAATACATTTTCACCATTCAGATCATGCTGAAACGTTACTGGCTCAACTCCAAGCTCAATCTTTTCCATTACAACGGCTACCTTTAAAAAACTTAAAAATGATTTTGGCCAAACTACGTTTTGGTAAAAATCTATCTATTTATATTTAAACACTATATTTAAAGGCATCACCAGTTAAAAGTGATAGATCACGAAGTTTGCAGCTTTGAGCACTGATTTAGACTGAACGTCAAACACCTATCACCAATTTACTTACACGGTACTCTCAAGGCGTTGCAAAGAGCGCCTTTAGACTTTCAAGTTGCTTAAATGCGGAATACTCTGACTTTCATTCATCTGGAAAAGCCAACGGAGAAACTGTGTGCTCTATTTTTTGAATTTCAAGCACGACAAAGCCCTGCATCAAGGCAGTTCTAATTTATCTTGGGGAAAGTTTTATTAAGTTATGGGAATATCGCGGTATCGCTCGATTGGTGGTGCTTCACGCTCTTTTTTGGGGATTATCGTTCGGTGCACTTTGGCTTTACTTGCTTTCACTTCACCAAATACAAACTTTGCTACACGATCTACTTGCTCTTTGAGCACAGACAACAAACCAAGTGGCTGCATGGTTTCAATTAAAGACTTTACTGTCATGTATGCCCATCCCAACTTTTTAGAAAGCTGAGAAATGCTTTGTTGGTAGGTATCTCGTTTATTGCGTGTAGATAGTTTGCTAGCTTTGATTTTACTGCTGATCAACGCATGTAGCATCAGCATTTTGTGCTGATGTCGTGAATCATACCGGCTTTTAGAGTCGAATAAATGTAACTGAAGACCATAGAGGGGAAGTGTATTCGCTGCTTGTTGGCCATGAATGATTTGCGTGTAGCTTTGAAGTAGCCGGTAGCCTAGTTGGTGTTTTAAATTAAGCCTCAATGTACGGCTGTAGCCTTTTGTACACTCTTCGAACAACAATGGCTGTTTTTCATCATTTTCAGCGCTTAGAAGCCGACTCAGCGCATTTTTTACCGCGTTGATCGAGTAGCAAAGGTGCTTTGCGATAGATGAAACGCTGGAGTTAAATTTTCCATGTTTAGCGTGATGATAGGCAATATGGCCCAAAACTAATGTCTGGGTATCAGATTTAGTTTCATGCAGCACTTCTAATGAGAAGAAAACTTGCTTCTTTTTGCCTTGGTTACCCAAGTTTTGCTTTGCAATTGGTGCAAATTTATTTTTTTGGTTGTGACTCAACTCATTTTCGACAGGAACGTCGTCAGCAAATTTTTAACTACCTACTAGACACAGGATTACCCTACGGCTAAGATAGCCATATAAACACTTTCGAATGTTTATGAAAGCCGCGTTGGAAACTTAAGTCGCCAAACTTAATCTGAGTTTCTATATCGCGGTTTTTTGCTTTCTGGCGTTCGCTAAATCGCCTCCGTCATGCGCGACGAAGTTATAGATTTTGTAGGAAATGGGTGTTTTTGTAGGAAACTGTATTTTCAAAATGCGCTGTAAGCGAGAGGGGATGGTGCCCAGAGGCGGAATCGAACCACCGACACGAGGATTTTCAATCCTCTGCTCTACCGACTGAGCTATCTGGGCAAATCTTTTTTAGTATCTGAATAACTTACTAACTAAGCTATCCAGAAAACACAGGCTAACGCCTAAATAAAGTGGTGCCGACTATCCGAGTCGAACGGATGACCTACTGATTACAAGTCAGTTGCTCTACCAACTGAGCTAAGTCGGCACACTAAATTATTGGTGCCCAGAGGCGGAATCGAACCACCGACACGAGGATTTTCAATCCTCTGCTCTACCGACTGAGCTATCTGGGCAAATCTTTTTTAGTATCTGAATCCTAAAAGGGATTTTCAATACAACTCCAAGCAGCTCTACCGAATGAGCTATCTGGGCAAATCTTTTTTATTCTCTAAATAACTTAATACTAAGCTACCTAGAAAACACAGGCTTTCGCCTAAATTAAATGGTGCCGACTATCCGAGTCGAACGGATGACCTACTGATTACAAGTCAGTTGCTCTACCAACTGAGCTAAGTCGGCACACTAATTCGTGTACCATGCAGTTTCTGCATGCACCACATTGCTAATGCAATGATTTTAATCTGGTGCCCAGAGGCGGAATCGAACCACCGACACGAGGATTTTCAATCCTCTGCTCTACCGACTGAGCTATCTGGGCGTGCGGCGTATTAAACGGGTTTTGCGGTTCTAAGTCAACCCTTTTTTTAAATACATTTATCGTTTGCACAGTTTTCAGACAAAGCGGTTAAAATACCGCTTTTTCGCTGAAAAAACACTCGACTAGCTATGTTTTACTGTATTTAACGGCTGATATCTATGAAGCAGGCAAACCACTTTAGGCCTACAACAAAGAAAAAGGCACCACTTAAGAGAAATATGTGCTTAAAGGAATAAAATAGAATGGCGATACATATTCTATCTCATTCCTATAGCGAAGCTCGGCAACAAGGTTTATCAATCCTGTTTAGAGATTGTCTTTATGTTGCGCTTCAAATCTTTGTTGCATGACCAGTATCGCTTTTTCTACCGCTTGCTTTGCATTACTCGTATCGCCGTTTGTTACCGCTAATATCGCTATGTTCTTTTCTGGCAACACTAAGTTGTCTAAATAGAAGGTCCCAGTAAAGCCATTGTGATGAAAGCTATTGTTGTTTGGAGTAAGGATCCAGCCTAAGCCATACTCTGGGCTAACCGGTGTAAGCAGTCGCGTATATGAATTAGCACCAATCAAATTATCACCACCTCTGGCGCCCGCGAGATAAGCACGTAAATAGTATGACAGATCGGTCAAGGTCGTACTGACTAACCCAGCAGGTCCAACAACGTTTGGTAGATCGACCCTATCGGCCGGTGTTATTGGATGCCATTGCCCTTCTCGCATCTGATGACCACTCGGCTGTCCTTCTGGATCTCCATAGCTAGCAGGCCCAATTCCAATATTTTCCATTCCAAGAGGAATGAATACTTCTTGCTTCACTAACGCTTCCCATGATTGCCCTGTCACACGCTCCAACATATGGCCTGCAACAACATAACCTGCATTGCTATATAGATAGGTTCCGTGAGTCACTTCTGGTTGCGTCGTTAACGCCTCTTGAGTCCACGCATATCTTTGCTCGACCATGCCACGTTGATCTAAATGCCACTTACCAGAATACATGGAGTCAAGATCACGCTTTAAGCCCGAAGTCATCGAAAGCAGTGCCGTTAATGTAACAGACTCAAATTCAGGGTTAATTTTTCCGATTAACTCAGGAAAAACATCACTCACCCGACTGTCAAATCGAATTAACCCCTGCTCAACCAAGCGAGCAGCTACGGTTGCTGTCATGGATTTACTGAACGAACCAATCGACCACTTATCAAGTTTGGTGACCAGAGCTTGCCCTGTGCTCACTCGCACACCAGCTACATCAAGCTCAATCAACTCATCCCCATAAACGATAAATCCGCCAAGTGCGGGCATAGCAAACTCAGCTCGGATTGCTTCCAGTTGTTCGTTGAGTAGCCCGTCTCCCACCTTGCCATAGCGCGGTGGAGTGACGGCTACGTCTTCGCTAGCGCTATTTTCAATAGTAATAGAATTGTCACTGTTATTACAGCCAGTTAGTAAGGCGCAGCCCAGCAGTGTGATAAGCCAACCAAACGCCAGCCGACTTTGACGTAGAAACATGAGATATCCTTATAAGTATTAGGTTGAACGAATACTACTTTATAAAAACGTTACGTAAAATTTAATTTTTATTAAAGTTTAATGCTTTACACATCGCAGGCGTGGTTAAAATTATCGAGATAACAACCTGATTATTTTAAGATTTAAAACAATCAAGTGTTCTCAGTGTATTGCCACTATTGATTGAAAAACGAGAGGTAAAAACTTGCCGAAGGTGATAGGATTGCTACAACTAATAAGTATAAATAATTCTTTCAGGATTAAGCATGCCAAATAGCGCGAATACCAATGCAAATGGACGGATACTTTTTTTATTTATCGCAATACTGATTGTTGGACTATGTAGCGCCGCAGGTGCTTATCTACTACCAAAGCAAGCTGACGTCCCTACCGCACCAACCGTGAACCTACAACAACAAGCAACAACGGTTGCAACTCCCCTTGCTAAGGTGGTCACACAACACGGTTTTGACAGTGCCAAACAGATCGTATCCGCATTATTAGCATCTAACGAGCATTTGGGCGCCTATTTGTACGTCAATACGGGGATGGGGCAACCAAATCTGGTATTTCAACAAAGTGCAGGAGAGCAAATCATTGCACTGAATCGCGAAGAGTCCTATAACAAAGACACAATGCAGGTTTACCACATGCCACTGCGACTAGATGAGCAAAACGTTGGTGAACTCATTTTGACTTATACCCCCCCCGTTGCTACTACATCATCAGGCGATCCATTCATTGCCTATATACTGCTCGCTGCCGCTATTATTTGCGCCTTGATGATTGTTGTAATTGCGGCTCGTCGGCTTTCTGGCGCATCAAGTAATGATACTGAAGAGCTTATCTCAGAAATCAATCATCTAACGATGGATAAAAACTACAAGTCGACGGTGGGTACTTATTATAGTGGCGGTCTGGCTGAGATTGCTGAAGCAATAAATGCGCTGTTAAAGCAAGTACAATCATCCATAGAGTCCGATCAAGCAACGCAAAATGAGTTAAAACAGCTTCAAGAAAGTCTCGAAACTGAAGTTCAAGCCCGCACGCTGGCGCTAGAAAAAGCGATTTTAAATGCGGAGCGTGCCAGTGATGCTAAAACCACTTTCTTAGCCACCATGAGCCATGAGATCCGCACGCCAATGAACGGCGTCATTGGGACCATTGATTTACTGCGTCAAACCGATCTTGACGGTGCTCAACATCGCCTCACCACGATTATTCGCGACTCGGCTTTCTCTTTACTTGGTATTCTCGATGATATTCTCGACTTTTCTAAAATTGAGGCGGGTAAATTACGCATAGACAATAGTGCTTTCTCGGTGGCTGAAACCACAGAGGAAGTCGCACGTGTGCTTTCATCAGTAGCGAAAAAACGTAAGTTAGACTTACAGCTGTTTATTGCTCCCGACATTCCAACGAATTTAGTTGGTGATACCGTTCGCGTTAGGCAAGTACTTTATAACCTGTGCAGTAATGCCATTAAATTCACGACTACAGATGATTCAATCCAAGGCTATGTAAAAATCTCCGTTGAAGTTGCGCAAAACACCTCGGAGCATTACACCTTACGCTTTACCGTCACTGACAATGGTAAAGGCATGACAAAAGCTCAGTTGAGAGAAATTTTTAATCCGTTTATTCAAGCTGAGGGCTCTATCACCCGAGAGTTTGGCGGTACTGGACTTGGCCTTTCTATTTGTAAAAGTTTAATCGAACTCATGCTAGGTAGTATCCATGTTAACTCGGATATTGGCATGGGAAGCGAGTTTGTCGTGGAATTACCATTTAGTGTTGATGGCAAAGTCAATTACGCAAATAAGCAAATGTTAAACGGCCGCACTGTTGCCCTACTCACCCCAAATAATGAGAGACGCACTATTTTAAATCGCTATCTTTCATTCATGGGTGCGAGCGTGGTTGCTATCGATGAAAGCGAAATAACCGAGAACCAACATGAAGACAAGTTGATCTGGGTGCTAGACGGTTTAGATGGTATGGACAAGGTCAATGAAGAGCTAAGAACCGTAGTTTATTCGCTTGAGAAAAACGAACAGCAGGTTGTTGTCCTAAGTAAAATGGACGAAGCCGCCCTTAATCACAAAAATATTTTCTACCTCAATGCATCACCGTTATGTAAGTCTAGCTTTATGACGGCTATCTTGGTTGCTGCTGGTTTGCATAAACCGAAGGAAATTAAACCGTCACGCACTATCAACGACTTTTTAAGCGTTGATGAAGCAAGAGCAACCAACAAACTGGTGTTGTTAGTTGAAGATAACGTATTAAATCAGCAAGTACTGACCGACCAATTACACCTGTTAGGCTATGGTGTCGAGGTTGCAGAAAACGGTGAGGAAGGCCTAGAGCTTTGGAAAAAAGAGCACTTTCCAATCGTACTGACCGATTTACATATGCCGAAGATGTCGGGCTACGACATGGTCAAACATATTAGAGACTATGTAGAAACCGCAACAGATACCACCGAGCAACCATACATCATTGCCGTGACAGCCAATGCGCTCAAAGGTGAAAGAGAACGTTGTGAGGCTGGTGGCATGAATGACTATATCACCAAACCAGTAGAGTTAAATGTATTAGAGGCAACACTTAATAAGTGTATAGAAAGCTTGCCAAAAGCACAGCAACCGAGACCAAGTGCTGAGCCACCAGCTGCTGTACCAGCGGCCGCTAGCCAAGTGCAGCTGGGATCAGAACAGGAAACAGAGCTAGAGCCTGAAGTTGGTGAAGTTATGGTTGCAGAGCCTGAAGCTATTGAAGCTGAGGCCAGCGAACCTGCTCCAGCTATCAATATGGACATGCTCAACAAGTATGTAAATCATGATGAAGCGAAACGAAATCGCTTTTTCAGAATGTACTTAGAACAAAGTAGTCAGTTAACACGAGACGTAAATGGCGCGGTGATCACGATGAGCCAAGAAGAAATCATTGAAGCTTGTCATCAACTTAAGTCCATCTCTAAAACTATCGGTGCCGAAAAAGTAGCTGAAACAGCCATAGAGTTTGAAACTTTATGTAAGGAAGGCACACTTACCACCGATCAGCTGATCCAGATGCGTGATAAATTGGAGCAAGACTTTTTAGCCGCAACCGAGTTTATCCAACAATATTTGAGTCAAGAAGCCTAATGATGTGGGGGCACAGCCCCTCGCAACTCCTAACACCACAAGGGGCAGGCATTTTCTCAGCAAACGGATTGCAGGGTCGACCTACTCCTACACCTGCAATGAATGGGAAATATCGCGATATTAATGCTCACGCCATTCATTTAGATATCACCGCCATCTAAATGAATGATCCTTCCCTGAATCACTGACCGCATTTTATTCGCTTTCTGACTCCAAACACTTCCCCTATTAATTCTCACTGAGTATACTGACGCACTTTTTTAAATTAGTTAGTCGTTACATACAACAAACGCTAGTTGAAATAGGTACTGGTCACCCGTTCAAAAAAAGTACAGGCATGCCTGAGTTCATACAAGCAAATATCTGATTAAGATGTTTACTTGGTGACTCGATGGGCAATGCCAATCTGCATTGAAAAGTGTTCTATTTACCGCACGTCGTTTCAAACGTTGCATGCTAAGTACATGGCTCATTATTCAGTGTTGATTGAAAAACATTAGATGCAATAACGCATCCTTTATAAAAATGGCCAGATACAACACATTGATTAGATTAGGAAGTACATATGAATTCAGTTCCGAAGGCCGGAGAATTTCTGGGTCACCCTAAAGGCCTCTTCTTATTATTTGGTACCGAAATGTGGGAGCGCTTTGGCTACTACGGTATGCGTGCCATCTTAGTTCTTTATCTTGTAGCACAAGTACAAAATGGTGGCTTCGGTTGGAGTAATGCCGACGCACTAAGTCTTTACGGCACGTTTACGATGGCCGTTTATCTCACCCCACTATTTGGTGGTTGGCTTGCAGATAACGTATTAGGTCAGCGCAAAGCCATCATTATTGGTGGTATTTTAATGGCTGCTGGCCATTTTATTATGGGTATTCCTCACAGCGTTGTGGCAGGACAAGAAGTAAACGTCTTCTACCTGGGCTTGGCTTTACTTTGTTTAGGTAATGGCTTATTCAAGCCTAATATCTCAACGATGGTTGGCGATTTATACCAAGAAGGTGACAAGCGCCGTGACGGTGCATTCACTATCTTCTATATGGGTATCAACTTAGGTGGTGCATTAGGTCCACTTGTTGCGGGTTATGTAGCAGCGGTCGTGAACTGGCAGGCAGGCTTTATCGCAGCAGGTATTGGTATGATCATTTCTGTGGTTATGCAGCTTATCTTAAGCCAGAAATACCTTGGCGATATCGGTAAAGTACCTTCTGCTAAACTTTCTCAACAGATGTCTGACTCACAGACTAAAGAACCGCTTACGAAGAAAGAAAAAGATCGTATCCGTGTTATTTTCACCATGAGTGTTTTCTCAATTATCTTCTGGATGGGTTTCGAGCAGGCTGGTGGTCTGATGAACCTATTCGCAAACGACTATACCAACCGTATGTTTATGGGCTTTGAGATCCCGGCTTCTTGGTTCCAGTCGCTTAACTCTATCTTCATCATTGTATTTGCGCCATTGGTAGCGATGATCTGGTTAAAGCTAGATAACAAAGAGCCGAATTCTCCAGTGAAGTTTGCAATTGGTCTAGTATTCTTAGCACTTGGTTTCTTAACCATGATGCTAGCGCTTGCAACAGAAGGTGGTGAAGCGGGTGGCACACTTCAGATCAGCATGATTTGGTTAGTATTGTTCTACATGTTCCACACACTTGGTGAACTATGTTTATCACCAATCGGTCTTTCTATGGTAAGTAAACTGGCACCGCTACGTTTAGCATCACTGCTAATGGGAATTTGGTTCCTATGTACGGCCGTTGCAAACAAACTTGCTGGCCTTGTTGGCTCTTTCATCGGTGAAGGCCAAGAAGCAATGGAAAACGCGATGAGCATCTTCATTGGTTTAGGCGGCGTAGCCTTGCTATCTGCTGTGTTAATGTATCTATTAAGCAACAAGCTTGTAGATTGGATGCACGGCGCTGAAGGCAAGCACGAACCTCATACGCAAGAGCATTACCTTGCGGAAGAGCTAGAAGTATCCGCTGAGAAGCAATAATATTTGCTGTAAACCACGCTAATTTAGCGTGGTTTACCTCTCCCTCAGGAGCCATACGTAAAGATTTAAATACACTTAGCGTCATTTGTCCTCTCAATTTAGCCGTGTGATAAAAATCCTCCCTTTCATACAATCCATCAACCAGAAACATAAAACCCAAATAAAATCATAGCAATACACAAATGAACTTACAAAATACCCCACAAAGCGCCTTGCTATTTTTAGTCAAAATTTAAGCAAAAATAATTATCGTCACGCCTGTGTCAATTTTGTGTCTTTTACATGGCAATTGTGCAACTAAATTTACAAAGTCTCCTACTGCTATTTACGGCCTCTAACTTCCCCTTTGCAGTAATTTGATTAATCATCCAGTCATAAATACTAACAAGTCACCCAGTGCTTAATACGGGAGTAAAACAATGAGTGAAGTAAATAATCCACTAGGCCTAGTCGGCATCGAGTTTACAGAATATGCAACACCAGACGCTGATTACATGGATAAGGTATTCACTGACTTTGGATTCTCAAAACTAAAGAAATTTAAAGACAAAGATATCGTTTACTACAACCAGCACGATATTCACTTTTTGTTGAATAACGAGCGTGAAGGCTTCTCAGCACAGTTTGCGAAAAGCCACGGCCCGGCAATTTGTTCTATGGGCTGGCGTGTAGAAAATGCGCAAAAGGCGTTTGATACTGCGGTTGAGCGTGGTGCAAAACCTGCGACTGACTCAACACACAAAGACTTACCATACCCAGCGATTTACGGTATTGGCGATAGCCTTATCTATTTCATCGAAAACTTTGGCGATAAAGGGTCAATCTTCGAGCAAGATTTCGTTGACCTAGAAGAGCAAAAAATTGTTGAAGACAAAGGCTTTAAGCGCATCGACCACCTAACGAACAATGTTTACAAAGGGACGATGGAAACTTGGGCTAACTTCTATAAAGACGTATTTGGTTTTACTGAAGTTCGTTACTTTGACATCAAAGGTCAAAAAACGGCGCTGCTTTCTTATGCACTTAAGTCACCATGTGGCACCTTCTCTATTCCAATCAACGAAGGTAAAGACGACAACAACAACCAGATCGATGAGTACTTAGATGAGTACAATGGTCCAGGTGTACAGCATTTAGCATTTTTAACTGACGATTTAGTTGGCTCACTAGATAAACTAGACAAGAGCACCATTGCCACCTTAGATATCGTAGATCACTACTACGACACTATCTTTGACCGTGTGCCTTGGGTTAAAGAAGATAAAGAAAAGATCAAGCAGCACCAAATCCTAGTAGATAGCCAAAGCGAAGACTGCTACCTATTACAGATCTTCACTAAAAACCTGTTTGGCCCAATCTTCATCGAAATGATCCAACGTGTTGACGATGGCGGCTTTGGTGAAGGCAACTTCCAAGCGCTATTCGAGTCAATTGAACGCGACCAAGAGCGCCGTGGTGTAATCTAAACACACACATCAAATTAATAAAGAAGCAGCTAGCGATAGCTGCTTTTTGTGGTTTATCAAATTGCTATTACGACTTGAGTTTTTCACTTTTGACCATAACTCAAGTTGAAAGCCAAAATTAAAGGAAAGGCAATGTCTCAAATTAATGAAACACACGACATCCAACTAACAAGTTGGGTAGCTAGTGCGAATGCGACTGGAACTGATTTCCCTATTCAAAACTTACCTTTTGCAGTATTTCGTCGTAAGAACAGTAATGAAGAGTTTCGTGGCGGAGTTGCGATTGGTGATCAAGTACTAGACCTTGGCGCAGTTGTTGACGCTAACCTATTTTCAGGCGACGCCGCAGAAGCAGCCGAAGCTGCAAATGCCCCAGCATTAAATGAATTTATGGGTATGGGCCAACAGTACTGGTCGGCTCTTAGACTTGCCCTGTCTCGTGCATTACGTGAAGGTTCTGAACTGCAATCAAGCCTTGAAGGCGCATTGGTTGCACAGGATGACGTAGAATACGCTTTACCTTGTCACATTGGCGATTACACTGACTTTTATACCTCAATCTACCACGCAACAGCGGTAGGTAGCCTGTTCCGTCCTGATAACCCGCTGCTACCAAACTACAAATGGGTACCAATCGGTTATCATGGTCGTGCATCGTCTATTGGTGTTTCAGGTCAAACTTTCCCTCGCCCTAAAGGCCAAACCAAAGCACCTGATGCAGATACGCCGTCATTCGGTCCTTGTAAGCGACTAGACTACGAATTAGAGCTAGGTATTTACTTAGGTAAAGGTAATGAACTTGGCGACTCTATCGCAATTAAAGACGCTGAAGATCACGTTTTTGGTTTCTGTTTATTCAATGACTGGTCTGCACGTGACTTGCAAGCTTGGGAATATCAACCATTAGGTCCATTCCTTGCGAAAAACTTTGCTTCAACGGTGTCTCCTTGGGTTGTAACCACCGAAGCACTTGCACCATACCGTACTCAATGGCACCGTGATGAAAACGATCCACAACCGCTGGAATACTTAGAATCAACGCAAAACCGCGAGTCTGGTGCTATTGATATTCGCATGGATGTCTTACTAGAGACTGAAAAAATGCGTAGCGAAGGCGCTAAACCAAGCAAACTGTCTGAATCCAGCTTCAAGCACAGCTATTGGACAGTTGCGCAAATGGTTACGCACCACACAGTGAACGGCTGTAACTTCCTACCGGGTGATATGCTAGGCTCGGGCACGCAGTCAGGTCCTGAGCATGTAGAAGCGGGTTCATTACTCGAACTGTCGCGCGGCGGTAAAGAAACTATCACGCTTGCAAACGGCGAAGAGCGTAAGTTCCTAGAAGATGGCGATAAAGTAATTATGCGCGGTTGGTGTGAAGCCCAAGGCTACAACCGTATCGGCTTTGGCTGTGTTGAAGGCACTGTACTTCCAGCAAAATAATCGCAATTATTCGTGCGTTAATCGCAATTTTATTTACTTTTAAATCAAAGGCATGATGATTTCATGCCTTTTTTTAGTTCTAAAAACTGGAAATTTGACTAAAAATTGTTAGAGTGTAGCGCTGATTTAAATCCGAGGTTGAACGTTGCAAGTACTCAAGCGCCTATATCTAAAGCTGTTTAAGCCGACTCAATTAATTGTTCGTCAAGACGCAACTGTCAAGATGCTGAAACTGCCATCTTGGGTTCAAGCTTGCTCGATTTTGATTTTGCTTGCTGTCGCCATTTGGATAGCCAATGCCTCACTCAAATTACAAGAAAACGGTGACCAGCTCACTAAAGAGCAACAAAACTTAGCGCAGCTACAAGCTAAGTGGCAAAAAGAAAAATCACAGCTTCAAGCACAATTAGCGCAGCAAAAAGGCATGCTTGACCAACTGTCACAGCAGCACAGTGTGCTTGAGTCATTGGTTGACTCGACTCAAACAACTGACGACAACGTAGTGGAAGGCGAGCTAGAAGAAACACCGACAGACCTTAACAGCTCACAACCAAGTACCACAACCGAATTTGCTCCCCAAGCCAGTTACCTACTCATCCAACAACGACAGCTCAGCGAACAACTTGGGCAATCGTTCAGCGCTGAGATTGCAGCGATGCAAGAATCCATCGACAGTGCGGGATTACAACTATCATCTGACTTCTCAGAAGCACAAGGTGGTCCCTACTTCCAAGCCGACTTAGAATTAGTAGAAGCCAGCTTTATTAATGCCATTGACCAATACGCTGTTTATGCGCAGTTAGCGACGATGATTGGCCAACTGCCAGATACACTGCCTGTCGCTCAGGAGAAATATTATGTCTCCAGTGCTTTTGGTTTTCGTAAAGACCCGATCACTGGCCGCCGTGCCTATCATAAAGGTATCGATCTCGCAGGTTGGCACAAAACACAGATAGTAGCCCCAGCTTCTGGCACCGTTAAACGAGCGGGGAAAAATGGCGGCTATGGCAACTTTATCGAAATTGAACACGCTAATGATATCACCACACGCTATGGTCACCTTCACACCATCAAAGTGAAAGCGGGTCAACAAATCAATAAAGGTGATGTAATTGCATTAATGGGCAGCACAGGAAGAAGTACAGCGACACACTTGCACTATGAAGTGATTCAAGGTAAAAAACACCTAAACCCAATTAAAATCGCTCGCGCATTCAATAAGTAACATATAATTGCAATTGCGCTGCGGTAGCGAGGAATTCGTGTTTAACTCTTTTAAAAACCAACGAAACGACGTCCCGGCTATTATTGCTCAAAGCACTAAAGTCACGGGCGATATTGTCTGCGAAGGTGAACTGCAATTAGATGGTACCGTCCATGGTAACCTCGACATCGAAAAACTAATCATCGGCAATAAAGGTTTAGTACAAGGTAATATCCAAGCCAATGAACTGACGATATTAGGCAAAGTAGAAGGTGATATTAAGGCCAAACAAGTCACGCTGCTTCCTAGCGCTCAAGTATTTGGCAACATCGAACACGAAACCTTAACGATTGAAGCTGGTGCGCATGTCGATGGTAAATTGACACATCGTAACGAGCGAGCCAATAACGTCACGGCAATTGACTCTGCTGACGATCAAACCATAAACAACTAAGATCTTTTCGCGCTGATATACATGTTAATGTCGGCGTGAAATACTTTCTCTCCCGCAGTATTAAAAACTTCCACCGGTACAACTAGCTCTTCTTTATCTTGCCATGCTCGCGGGTATTCTATTTGCGCCACGGCATGCAGATCGGTCTCGGCTTTAGCTAAGTATTGCACTGACATCCCCTTTGGGATCCAGCGATGGGTTTTATGGTCGATGGTTGCGTCTGTCATGACTCCTGCACACAACTCCGCAAGATTACACTGTGCAATAGCGTGAACCGTACCTATGTGGTTATGAATGGCTTTACGGTTACGAATTGTGGCTCTACAAACGCCAGGCTTCAGTTGTGTGATTTTAGGCTTAATGGTGCCAAAGTAAGGGGCCTTACGACATACCGCCTTACTGAACATCCATTTACCAAATGGCAACCAACTCATCCTTTTATAAATTTTTAAAAGTGGTGCAGACATAAGATTTTTCTAAAATGATTTTGCTTAAAATTAACACATCTGACCAGTTAATCAACCGTCTACAATTATCAGCGAATAAAATATCTTAAAAATTTGCTAAATCGGCGCTTTGTCCTGTCTTTTCTCATTCTCCACAATACAATAACGGCCAAAAGGAGACGCCATGACCCAATCAAATTCAAAAGCACTGATTTTTATTCTCGCTTTACTTGTTATCTTTTGCCCTTTAGGTATCGATCTCTATCTACCTGCGTTTGTGGACATGCAGTCCAGCCTTCAAGTATCAGAAAGCCAAATTCAGCAAACGGTGAGTATTTATATGTTAGCTGTGGGTCTTGGACAATTGATAGCAGGTCCACTTGCGGATAAATATGGCCGTAAACCAGTTGCACTGGTTGGAATCGTTTTGTTTGCACTTGGCGCCGTAATGGCAAGCACAGTCTCCACTTGGCCGCTCATGATGGTAGCTCGAGTGCTACAAGGTCTGGGCGCTTGCGCCACTTTCGTCAGCGCTTTTGCTATTGTTCGTGATAGCTTTGGACACAAAGGCAGTGGCCAAATGATCACTTACCTCAATGGTATTGTATGTTTTATCCCAGCATTAGCGCCTATTTTAGGTGCGTGGTTAACCGTCGAGTTTGGCTGGCAGAGTAATTTTAGCTTTTTGTTTGGCTTTGCCGTTGTTGGCCTCATCTTAGTTTCTCTTATTTATAAAGAGACTCGCCCCGAAGATACGCATTACAGTGGTCATATCCTAGATTTGAGACGTTTTAAGCCGATGCTCAGTAGCTCGACTTTCATATACAATGCCGCCTTAGCTATGCTTGGTATGGCTGCAATGCTGGTATTTGTGATTTCGGCTCCGGGGTGGATCATGGCAAAAATGGGCGGCAGTGTTTCCGACTTCACATTTTGGTTTACTGGCAATGCGGTACTGAGTATTGTCGCAAGTTTTATTGCTCCCCACTTCATCAAGCGCAATAGCCAGAAGTCACTCACCTTTGGCCTCGCCGTTTTTAGCTTTAGCGGCCTGTTGTTACTGGCTTTGCCACAAACTGAAATAGCGCACTTTGTACTGCCTATGTATATGGCATCAGTCGGCTTTGCATTTACGATTGGAGCCGCGGCTGGTAAAGCGTTATCTGGGTTTGCTAAACAAGCTGGGACGGCTTCAGCGCTGATTGGGGTACTACAGATGAGTGGTGCAGGGGTGCTTGCAACCATGACGCAACCACTAGCATTGGATGCCCCGATGCAACTCGCGTTGCACTTACTACTCGCACTACCTTTCCTGCTATTGCTGGCTACGAAGCACCGTCACCAGCTTCACAGTGCAGCTTAATTAGAATTGATGTAATAGCAATTATCAGTACAGTTCCTTTATTAATAACTACGATGTATGGTTAGACGTCCTGTCATAACCATACATTATATTAAAGTAATTAAACATTCTTATTAATTTCAAAAATCCGCATAATTTACTCTTTACGAGTTCTTGTTATTGGTTATATGCTAACCACCGTTAAGAAGTTGTTAGTTTTTATTAACAACAATATTCACGCAATGTAACTGAGAAAATAACAATGAAATTAAACAAGTTAACTGGGGCACTACTCATCGCTGGCGCCTGCGCTATGTCACAAGCACAGGCATCTGAGGATCGATACATCATTCAGGTCGACAATTCGAAAAAAGGCGTCGTAAAAGCACTTGCTAAAAAGCTTGGCGCTGAGCTGCACGTTGATGGCGATGGCTTCTTCGCTGCAACTTTTACAGGCAAAGATCTTAGTCAAGTAAAGGGCTTATTAAACAACCCACACATCAAACTCGTTGAAGCAGACCAAAAGCGTTACCCTCTGGGGATTTATAACGACGACGCAGGTAACCCAATGCAGCAACAGGTTACGCCTTATGCAGTTTACCAATCACAAGCTGATCAACTTACTTTCGATGCCAATGCAGGCATGAAAGTATGTGTGATTGACTCAGGTCTTGACCAATCAAACGCTGATTTCATTTGGGGTAATATCACTGGTGATAATGACAGCGGCACAGGTAATTGGTATGAAAATGGTGGCCCACACGGCACACACGTAGCCGGTACTATCGGTGCTGCTGACAATAATATTGGTGTTATCGGCATGGCACCTGGCGTGCCAATGCACATTATTAAAGTATTTAACGCAGAAGGCTGGGGCTACTCTTCTGACCTTGCTCACGCGGCAAACCTATGCTCACAAGCAGGTGCAAACATCATCAATATGAGCTTGGGTGGTGGTGGCTCAAACAATACAGAATCAAACGCATTTGAAAACTTCCGTAATGCAGGTGGCTTAGTGGTTGCTGCAGCTGGTAACGATGGCAACAATGTTCGTTCATATCCTGCAGGCTACCCATCAGTAATGATGATCGGTGCAAACGATGCAGATAATCAAATTGCAGACTTTTCTCAGTACCCAAGCTGTACTTCTGGTCGTGGAAAGCGCGCGACTAACGACGAACATATTTGTGTAGAGGTAACTGCAGGCGGTGTTGATACGCTTTCAACTTACCCAGCAGACATGGCGACCTCTTCAAGCATGACCGCTGATGGTTCAGCGTTTGCAAGTTCAGCAATGGAAAATAGTGGTAACGCTTCAGGCTCGCTTTACTTTATGGGCACAGCTGAAGCAACCGATGGCGCTGCAAACGGTAAAGTGTGCCTAATTGACCGTGGTAATATTTCATTCCACGATAAAGTAGCAAACTGTGAAGCATCTGGTGGTATCGGCGCGATTATCGTAAACAATGAAGCAGGCATGCTATACGGCACTTTAGGTGATACTAACAGCACATCAATCCCAGCGGTTGGCGCTGCATTTGAAGATCGCACAGCGTTGATGGCCGCTACAAACGCGAACATCAGCATTGGTACGAGTGATTATGGCTTAATGAGCGGCACATCAATGGCAACTCCTGCTGTTGCAGGTCTTGCAGCATTGGTATGGTCTAACCACCCAGAGTGTACTGGTGAAGAAATCCGTAGTGCATTAAAAGCAACCGCAGCAGATGCTGGCGCTGCAGGTAAAGACGTGTACTTTGGTTACGGTATCGTTAAAGCAGCAGATGCGAGCGCTTACTTAACAGCTAATGGTTGTGCTGGCGGTGGTACAGGTTCAGGTGGCGGTGATAACACAACAAGCGTTGAGCTTTCAGCTTCAGGTTATAAGCAAAAAGGTAACAGTTATGTTGACTTAAGCTGGAACGGTGCAAGCACGTCACAAGTCGATATTTATCGTAACGGTAGTAAAATTGTCACAACTAGCAATGATAATAGTCATACAGACAGCATCAGTGTTAAAGGCGGCGGTACATACGGCTACCAAGTGTGCGAACAAGGTAGCACTGCGACCTGTTCAGCAACACAAACTGTTGTGTTTTAACTCCCAACCAACCAATTCAAGAATGCCGGTCTTTTGATCGGCATTTTTTTATTCTACTACTCCCCCCCCCATCTTTTGTTGATAGCTTGTTCGGCTCCCTCTCTTAAGATCTGGATCAAACGAGTAAGCCTATGACCATAGAGATTTGTTCATTTCCATTTCACTTCTACACTCTATAATGGAGTTGGACAGTCACAGAAGGAGTTCATGAAATGAGTACATCGGGTTATACCCCACCTAAAGTTTGGCAGTGGCCTTGGCAAAGTGGCGATGGTAGTAAGTTCGCAAATATCAACCGCCCTACTGCAGGCGCAAGATTCGAAAAGTCCCTACCGCAAGGCAAACACCCGTTACAACTCTACTCCCTCGCAACCCCAAACGGCGTGAAAGTGACTATCTTACTAGAAGAGCTTTTAGCAGCCGGGGTAAAAGAAGCAGAATATGATGCCTTTTTAATTAATATCATGGAAGGTGAGCAATTTAGCTCAGGGTTTGTTGCACTGAATCCAAATTCTAAGATCCCCGCGTTATTAGATACCAGCACCAATGAACCTACCAAAATCTTTGAATCTGGCTCAATTTTGCTTTATTTAGCTGAAAAGTTCCAAAAGTTCATTCCTCAAGATCCCACAAAACGCACGGAGTGCCTCAACTGGTTATTTTGGCAAATGGGGGCTGCGCCACTACTTGGTGGTGGATTTGGTCACTTCTATGCCTACGCACCAGAGCACTACGAATATCCAATCAACCGCTACACGATGGAAGTGAAGCGCCAACTGGATTTACTGAATCAACACCTAGCCACAAGAGAATATATTTGTGGCGATGAATACACTATCGCGGATATGGCAATCTGGCCGTGGTATGGCGTGCTAGCCCAAGGACACCTATATGACGCGGCAGAGTTTTTAGACGTCAATGGCTATGAACACGTGATCCGCTGGGCTGGACTCATCGCCTCAAGAGAAGCGGTCAAACGCGGAAAAATGGTAAATAAAACATGGGGAGAACCTCATGAGCAGCTTCATGAAAGGCACGACGCCAGCGACTTTGATACCAGCACCCAAGACAAACTAGAGCCATAACCTTACCTTGGTTTAATTCTTGGTTTTATAAGAGTTAGCTTTATCTATCGGGTTTGATTAATCAGATTTAATCAAACCCGATTGTCTGTATGTCAGAAAAGAATGGTGTTAGTTTATTTTATGCTTAAGAACAAAACGGTATTCGACGATAAACGTTTTTTAAAAAGCTAAGTCGTACAATGGGGTGAGCTCAACACCTAACTAGAGAAGCACGAAAAACCATGCATTATTTGTGTTTTTGTCAGTAATAGCTGAATTTTACAGGTAAGTGTTGTCGAAGTAATAAGCTCTTTGGCCTTGATTAGACACCCAACTGGTGCGCATTTATTTAAGCAATGAATTGAATCGTTTACACCTTAGCTGAGCCTTTAACTAACTGGACGAATAAGCCATCCCCTTGAGTAGCGCAAGATTAAGGTTGACCGATGAATGTCTAGTGGCCCTAAACGATAAGTTGTATCGACTGATTTAGGCAGCGATGAGATCGCAATAAGAGACCCTCAATATGTGTTTGCCGTAAACGATTTAACGGCTAACCGACATAACGAAGTTTAACAGGTTTAAGCGTTGCCAATACAAATTAGCTGCTTACTTAAAAGCAGCTAAAAAGAATCGTTATGCGTACTTGACCGGAGAAGGTTCAGATGTGTTAGCCGTATTTTGTATGACTCATTAACTAAGCCATGCCATACCGAATATTCCTGGGATGATTGAATAATATACGAGACCGAAAAAAAACATCGGACCTCCAATTGCTCTAGGAAGAAAATTCAGCACATCTGACTTTCTTCCATATTTTATGGTTCTGTATGAATCTCTAAAACCATCGACTGACAACATAAATGCAACAACCAACATAAGCCATGTCATCCAATTTAATTTATTAAGCTTAAACTCTTGCCCCCAATCCCTTATAGAAAATCCTTCAGATACTCCCTTTACACGTCCTTCAACTGTAAAGTCAGAAGGTTGATCTGAAGTGAAATATATTTTCACCGCAAAGCCATCATTAGGTTCAAGTGCTTCCTCTTCATCCAAATTTATTTGAATAATTGTCTGAGAATTAAATTCACTTCTAGTTACAGAAACAGCAAGATCCTCTCGACTCAAAGAGCTTAAGGAAAAACTCAATAGATTAATTGATGGTGGAACAACAATCCGCATAGGATCCAATGAGCTCAGTCTACTTGAATCAATATAATCATCACCTGCGTTCCAAATCGCAACACGGCTACTATAAAAATTATTTATAGGCTTATCATTCCAAAGAAGCCTTAGCTCTGGTACATCACCTTGAATATCAGCAAAAACTTGATACTTTTCTAGCGCATAAACAGGCTCAGGCTCCTTTTGACCAATTGAATAAAAAAACCAGCCAATAAGAATAGCGACTAAAATCTGTACCAGTGGGTTCTTCACTATTCTAAAAATTGCATCCATAAATTCCTTCCAAAACTAAATATAAAGACGGCTAGCGCCCGGTTATGGGGCGGAAAATGCTTGGCTATAATTAGTGAGGGACGAACGCAAACCAAGCTTTTTTTCGTCCAAGCCATAAACCACTTGTTAGGTATTTTTACTACACATACATAGTGCAGATAATTGATAACCACGTTAATGAAAATACTATAACACTGCTATTTTCTGAGCGATGATTAATATAAAAAAATAGTACACCAAAAAACATAGCTATATTAAAAGATAAAAATGATGATTCTTGGGCACTTATTTGTTGTCCTGTAGCCCATATAGCAAGCCTATAAAGTAAACAAAGCGTCCCAAGATAGAAATATACCCTAACCAACCAAATTCTAAAATGTTCATCTGACTGCAAAGGTTTAACTTTCTTCGTCAGATATATTTCTTTCAAGATAGAGAGGATCTCTTTGTCAGCTTTATTTAAACTAAGCATATGGCTCCAATATATACGAAACACCTAAAAATTTAATAGTGCGCAAATCGCGCATATTTCTGATTTGCAATCGCGCATATTTCTGATTTGCAATCGCGCATATTTCTGATTTGCAATCGCGCACTTTTATGATTGGTTTAGTTTTAACAAAATTGATAACTCATGGCCAACATTATTAAAAGTTCAAGTTACGATTTTTTGAGAAAGATAAAAATGCGCAACTTGCGCATTTTCTTGAATATGGGGGAAATAGCTCTACTTGTTAATTCTAGTTTTCCTCTCAAAGCAGCAAATTTGCCTGCAAGCACCAAAAAATCTCTCAGCACCGTTTTCCTCCCTCATCACACCCGAAAGTAAATTGCCAATGAGTCATTTCAACGCATGGATGCGTGAAAAGCGGTGACAGGGCCAAGGATGGCCCTTACACCGCGGTGACGTTCATATTGGCAATTTACTTGAGGAGTCAGTGTGATGTTGGGAGTGCCCTTTCTTTTGCATACTTGTTCTTTGGGCATCAAAGAAAAGTATGTCGTAGCCCATGGATGGGCGTCGAAACCTGTCAGGAGGACATATTAGCCTTACCCTCCTTGGCTTATATCAAAGCGCATCCATGCGCTCCTCGTTCATTCTTTTGAAACGACGCAAAAGAACGAACCAAGAAAACGTCGCCCCAGCATCACACTCAATCCTCAAACCCTAAGCCGATATAGTGCAACCGTCTTGTAAGGCACTTCCCTATGCCAGACAAGACTTGGCCGACATCCTGTCGGCACATTGCATATCGGCTTATGCTTTTCTGGTGTGATGGAGGGGGAATAAGTTGCTTTCAAGATCTTTTGAACCACAACACTTCTACTGCTTTTATGATTAAGTTGCTTACAAGCACCACAAAAACGATCCGAGTGAGCACCTAATTAACAGTCTAAATCGTTTTGTGGGAGGTGGTTTACCCGCCGAGAAGTATGTTTTTCGGGTGCGATGAAGAGAGGAAAGTAACGCTGACTGTTAATTCTAGTTTTATCTCCTGAAGCAGCTAAGTCGCTTACAAGCACCACAAGAATTTATCAGCGCCTTGTGTCTCCCTCATCACACCCGAAAGTAAATTGCCAATGAGTCATTTCAACGCATGGATGCGTGAAAAGCGGTGACAGGGCCAAGGATGGCCCTTACACCGCGGTGACGTTCATATTGGCGATTTACTTGAGGAGTCAGTGTGATGTTGGGAGTGCCCTTTCTTTTGCATACTTGTTCTTTGGGCATCAAAGAAAAGTATGTCGTAGCCCATGGATGGGCGTCGAAATCCGTCAGGAGGACATATTAGCCTTACCCTCCATGGCTCGTATCAAAGCGCATCCATGCGCTCCTCGTTCATTCTTTTGAAACGACGCAAAAGAACGAACCAAGAAAACGTCGCCCCAGCATCACACTTAATCCTCAAACCCTAAGCCGATATAGTGCAACCGCCTTGTAAGGCACGTCCTTGTGCCTGACAAGACTTGGCCGACATCCTGTCGGCACATTGCATATCGGCTTATGCTTTTCGGGTGTAATGGAGGGGGAATAAGTTGCTTTCAAGATCTTCTACGGCTTTTATGATTAAGTTGCTTACAAGCACCACAAAAACGAACGGTGTGAGCACCTAATTAACAGTCTAAATCGTTTTGTGGGAGGTGGTTTACCCGCCGAGCTGTTATGTTTTTCTGGTGTGATATTGACCGTACGTTCTGGTTTTTCTCTTAAAAGCAGCTAAGTAGCTTGCGAGTACCAAAACAGCTCTCAGCACGGTTTTCCTCCCTCATCACACCCGAAAGTAAATTGCCAATGAGTCATTTCACGCATGGATGCGTGAAAAGCTGTGACAGGGCCAAGGATGGCCCTTACACAGCGGTGACGTTCATATTGGCAATTTTCTTGAGGAGTCAGTGTGATGTTGGGAGTGCCCTTTCTTTTGCATACTTTTCTTTGGGCATCAAAGAAAAGTATGTCGTAGCCCATGGATGGGCGTCGAAACCAGTCAGGAGGACAACAAACCAACACAGCGAGATTCAATACCTCCCAAAACAAAATCTTAACAATTCAGTGATGTAGATTTCGCCAGAACCCTGTATTATAAGCCTGTTAAAAGCTTAGGAACGGGTGTGCCTGTACGTTAAGCGAATGGATACTAAAATCAATAACTGTGCTTATGGAACTTTTTGCGCGAATGGAATGATATTATGATCAAGAAAACCGCCATCATCATTGCAATATTGGCTGCTATTAGCGGCTGTAAATCGCTGGTTTATAAAGGTAATAAACTTTACGAAGCGGGAATGTACCGCCAAGCTGCTGAATATTATTCACAAGCACTCGCGGAAGACCCTGAGGATCTTGAAGCGAAACAAGGTTTAACACTGGCGCGAGATAAGCTTATAGATAAAGGACTTATCGATGTGCGTATGCTGCGCTTAGCAAATAACTACACCGCTTCTGCAACTAGGCTAGAAGAAATCGTAGAGAACCAAGCACAATGGCAAATGAAGCCGACTGGCGCGATGGCAAATACCCAAAGAGAAGAACTAGATTACGCGAGGCAATGGCTACTCGACGAAGCCCGCTCGCTATCAAATACGCCCTACCCTGACAAGTTTAAGCTGTTTGAACATAACTATCGCCATCTGATCAGCAATGCGCAATTAGCAAGCGCCATGAGTACCCACTATGACACGCTAAGAACGCAAGCGCAGAAAAAGTGTGATGAACTTGCAGGACAGGTCAGCGGGCAGCGCTTCTATTTAAAAAGTTTCACGGAAAAATACTGTTTAGCGTGGCAAACTCCAAAACGTTTACGTGTAGATAACCAAGATAAAAGTCGTTATTTTGCGATGAACATACGAGATCGTGTCGATATTGGCTTGCGCTTTGGCAATTCAATCAGAGGACAATATGGCGCATTTATCTCAAGCCTAAATACGGCATTTAATAATAGCCTCTGGTTTGATAGTGATGGCAGTCAACAGCTTTCATTAGAGCTATATGCAGATGCAGACTATTACCGCACTAGCAATCAATATATTCAGCGTAAGCATTATCAACAGGAAGTTGAACGACCAGACCCTAATAACTCAGATAAGACGCACACCGTAGAAGTCACAAGAGAGTTCACTTACCCGGTGACCATCTACGATGAGAAATTTGATATCAACGTTAATTATGAGGCGAGTTTAGCCCATCGTTATATCAAAGGCAGTGCAAGCGATAGTAAGCATAATAAAACCCGTGCGCATCAGGCTGATTTTGAACAACTTGATATCACCCCACTGTCTCCAGACTTTCTTAATCTTTCACAGATAACTGAAAAGACCTTTGACGAACTACTCAAAAAATTCTCTCAAGATCTTACGCTAACTTGGAAGCAAAATTACTGTGGACAGGCACTTGGCAGCAATAAAGGCGAAAATATTCTACGCTGTGCCAAGCTTGAGCCCGAGCATGACTATATCAACCGTTGGTTTGACCAGCACTTTGGGATCAAGTACTCAGAAATGACGACTTTATACGGTATTTGAGGCTCAGAATGAGTTTTGAAACTCGCCAAAAAGCCGAAAAATGATTATATTGTGCCAACTTTATTTGTATTAGGAATTAAGCTATGCCAAAGGCAAGTGAAATAAAAAAACATGCCGCGATCGAGTATAACGGCCGCGTAATGATTGTTCGTGACATTGAGCGTTCAGTACCACAAGGTCGCGCTGGTGGTAGCCTATACCGTATGCGTATGTACGATGTAGTAGATAACTCTAAAGTAGATGAGACTTTTAAAGCGGAAGAAATGCTGACACTTGCAGATCTTAACCGCCGCCCTGCAATGCTTTCATATGTAGATGGTGATGAGTATGTGTTTATGGATGATGAAGACTACACGCCATACCATCTAAATAAAGAGTCTATTGCTGAGCAATTATTGTTTATCGATGAATCAACTAAAGGTTTATCTATCGTCGTGGTTCAGGGCATGCCTGTTTCTATCGACTTACCTTCAAGCGTAGAGCTTGTGATTGAAGATACCTCTCCTTCAATCAAGGGCGCATCTGCTAGTGCTAGAACAAAGCCTGCGACATTAACGACTGGCCTTGTTGTTCAAGTTCCTGAGCATATTTCAAGCGGTGACAAAATTAAGATCAACACTGCTGAATCTAAGTTCATGGGCCGTGCAGAATAAGTCCATTGCACTTTTGATAGCGAGCCGTTGTGCTCGCTAGCGTCTAAAGATCCCCAAACTTTCTTTGCAATAGTGCCATTCTATAATTTTGGCCTTACTCTTAAAAATCGCGCAAAACGCGGTTTACCAAACTTAGTATACCCTTGATATCGATAGGTAATTTGACTACCAATCGGTGGTGGTGATGCGCGCTCTTCGTCGCTAAACCCCGACCCAACTTTAAACTCCATACCTTGTTCATCTCTCACCAATAGCGATCCCATCATCCCTTGGTACTTTCCCTTACCGGGTAAGTGCTTAATCACGATAGCTTCGTCATCAAGGTACGGCTTGTATTTTAATACGTTGGTTGTTCTTCCATCTTCGTGTTTGGCATTTTTAGCATGCAAAATAACACCTTCACCGCCTCGCTTTAAGACACCATGATAATAGTCGTTTAACTCATCAACTGAGCCAAATGATAGCTGCTTGACGGGTCTAATGTGTGATAACTCAATATGGCTTAGTAGGCTTAAGTAACGCTCATGGCGCTGAGAGAATATTTCTGTAGAATTTGGCGCATCAAATACATAATAAGTCACTTGACGCCAGTGCTCATTATTAGGCGAATGGCGTCTTGCAATCGCGCTCACAAAAGCAAAGTTATTGTACCCAGCCCACAACTCGCCGTCTAACCATGTATCAGGTAGCCCGTGCGTAAACCAGTCTGGTGCCTTAATTAAATGACCACCACGCGTACGCAGTTGCGAGCCATCCCAAATGGCCCTAACACCATCGAATTTTTCACTCACAAGATAATTAGAAATATCTTCGTCGCCTTGATATACCGAAGCAAGCTGGATTTTTGTGTGGGTTTCATTTCCATAAAGAAGATTGGAAAAACCTAAAAAAAAGCAGAACAAGAATGGTACATATCGCATAGCATAATCCTTTGCAGTGGATAGTTAATACCAGCGACTTGGTGCATTGTTTGCGTTCGCCGATATTAAAAATTAACAAATTTCACACTTAAAGATTACACAAGAATCGACGTTTGTAAAATCGAACAGCTTTGACTAACAGTCCCCTGTTTATACCAATTGCTATTACCTTTCAGGGCAAAGCCAGTCAAAAACCGCTTCGAGATCGGTAAATGAATGATCGGCAAGACTTAAATCTTGTTTATTAGAGTGCGCATTTGGCACGACAACCGCGTTTAACCCAGCTTCCTTGGCTGAAGTTAATCCTGTGCAGGTGTCTTCTATAGCCACGGCTTCGTGTGGTGCAATGTTTAGCGCAGCAAGCGCCTTGCGATAAGGTTCTGGATGAGGCTTCGGCTGTTCGACATCGTCTTTACACACAATGACAGAGAATAACTCTAATAGCCGATAGTGTCGTAAAACAGGGAGCGCTTCTGCTTTGCTACTTCCTGTCACGAGTGCGATTGGACAACGCATTGAGGTTAATTCAACGACTTGCTTTGCAAAATGCATCAATCTAGGGAGTACTTCCGCAGCCGTTGCAACAAAGACGACATTTTTTTCATCACATAAATCGCCGGCAGAAGGCGCAAGTTGGTGTCTTTCTTTAAGTATATGCGCAGCTTTAAGCGTTGGTACACCCGAAAACTCATCACAAAAGTCATGCTCCGTATAAGTAACCTGATACGGGGCTAACACCTTCATCCAACTTTGGTAATGGAGTGCTTCTGAATCAACTAATGTACCGTCAAAATCAAATAAAACTGCCTGAAAACGCATTTACACTCCTTAAATTGGTTGTATTAATTAGCCGTTGATCCCTGCTGGTGGCTCAGCAGTAGCTTCTTCACCGCTATCAACTTCAACTAATGTATAGCCTCGTGGCTGTCTAATCACTTTTAGAATTGGCTTATCGAAAGCTGACTTCAGTCTATCTGCATCCGCTTGCAACTCTTCCATCGAACGACCAAAAGGTGCAGCACCCGTTTCAGACCAATTCGTTACCTTCCCATTTAAGTTATATTCCACTTCATGGATTTGATATAAAGCCGCTTCGTCTTTTGTTGCTTCACAATATATCACTCGATAATTCCAAAAACCTGACATATCCACTCCTAACATAAAAATTTCATTAAAAAGCCCGCTTAATGCGGGCTTTAGTTATTCTATTATAATCACTGTAGCGTGAATTAGAAGAATTTCACTTTGAATTCAGCACCAATGAAGCGCGCTTCATTTAGCATACCGGTGTTGTTATTGAAATCTACACCACCGATAACCACTTGCTCGTCAAATAGGTTACGAACAAAGGCTGACACTTCATATTCGTTATCGCCTTCAGACCACATATAACCAGCACGAAGACCTGTTTCAAACAACGCTTCACCTTCAAATTCTACTGATTTGTATAAGAAGAAGTCTACTTCACTACGGTAAGACATATCACCATAGACGAAGAACTCGCCGCCTTCTAACTCTTTCGTGTAGCGAAGTGTTGCGTTTGCGATCCACTCAGGAGCGTGAGGTAAGCTGTTACCGTCCAAAATTGCTCGAGCTTCTGGACCGTTAGCACCCTCAACCATATAGGTTGGATCCGTCACGGTACACTGCGCACAAACCGCTACTGCTAAGTTTTTATCTTCAAGCTCAGTTTTGTTATAGCTTAGGTTAAACGTTGCATTTAGCTCATCCGTTAACACCCATTCGGTATCAAGTTCGAAACCATAACCGGTTGTTTTATCAGCATTCACTAAGCGGTTGAAGTTTGAGCCGCCACCTACAGCCGTTAGCTGTTGGTCGTCCATCTGATAGTAGAATACCGTCGCGTTTACGCGACCTTGGCCATCAAGTACGTCTGACTTAATACCAGCTTCAATCGAGTTAGTAGTTTCTGACTTAGCAACAGTCACTTCATCACCGAACAAAATACGGCCTTGAACACTTGGAGCACGGAAGCCGTTAGCTACGCGACCAAACAAGTTTACGTCATCAGTTAGCTTGTAAGTGGCACTTAAATCCCAACTTACGTGGCTATCGCTTGGGTTAGCGGTACCATCAAGTACGTCTGGAGAGCCGTTCCAAGGTGTTGGATTTTTAGTACGCTTGGCGTAAAACTCTTTCTCATCGTCAGAATAACGCAGACCAGCAGTTACTTTTAAATCATCAGATACGGTGTAATCAAAAGAACCGAATACAGCCCATGCTGATGTATCTTGATCTTGGTAAGCATAACCATTTTGTGCACCGTACTGACCAAGGCCAGCATCAAATGCAAATGTATCGAAGCTGTAGCTTTCAATCATAAGATCTTCTTCAAATAAGAAGATACCTACCTGATAGTTGTAATCGCCTGAGAAGTTGCTAGATAAACGAAGCTCTTGCGTGTACTGATTATGTTCAGGAATAACATCTGCTGTTTCAGAAGCAAATGGAATGATACCTGGGCCTTGGAAACCAAGGAAGTCAGCACCGTAACCACCGTCAACGTCTGCACGAGAATAGATTTCAGCACTTTCCCAAGCAGTAATTGACGTTACAGTATGCTCAGGTAAATCCCACTCAAGTTTTAGACTCAAACCTTGAGTTTCAACCTGTTGCGTCGAACGAGAGGCCGCATCGTGGTATACCACATCGTTGTCATACAATGGGTTAATGTTATTTGTGCCAGCTTCAATTAAATTTGCGCGAAATGCAATTGGGCGACCATCTAAATCACGATAGTGGTAGTTAAGTAGGCCGTTAAAATCATCGCCTTCATATAGGAATTGAACACGAACGGCTTGCTCGCTGTAACCACCTAGAGAATCTTCTTTCTCGAAGCCTGGCGCTTTTACATCGATATAGTCTTCTTGTTCCTGCCACAATGCAGAAATACGCGTTGATACACGGTCAGTTACTGAGCCGCCTACTGCGCCTTCAAAGTCTACCGCGCCGCGGCTACCATAAGAAACAGCAGCATAGCCATCAAACTCTTGGCTTGGTCTAACCGTGTCAAATTTAACAAGACCTGCTGGCGTGTTACGACCGAATAGCGTGCCCTGAGGACCACGTAATACTTCAATACGTGCAATATCGAATACAGGGAAGCCTTTTAGAATAGGGTTTTCTTGAACCACTTCATCAACAACCAAAGATACAGGTTGAGAAGCATTTAGATCGAAGTCTGTGTTACCTAATCCACGTACGTAAAAACGTGGGAAAGTACGACCAAACGAAGATTCTACCGATAAACTTGGGATCTTCGCATTCATAAAGCGAATGTCCATACCCGCTGAGCTGTAAGCATTCAAGTTATCACCTTGAAGCGCTGAAACAGACACAGGTACTTCCTGCGCGTTTTCAACACGTTTACGTGCGGTGATTTGAATAACTTCTAGTTGATTTTTTTTGGCTTGCTCTTCTTCAGCAAGTGCAGAAAATGAAGTACCTGCCACAGCAGAGAACAACGTAGCATTAATAAGGGTAGCTAACGTAGATCTTTTCATTGCTTTCATGTTGGTTTTCGACCTTTTAGTGCACTCTTTGTTCAACGGTTTAAAATTTGGGCGCCGTTTCACTTGGCGTGAACGTTCAATTTTTCGCGATTTGAATATAATAACGCGGACCTTACAGTCGAGAGTGCGATACAACTTTGTAAGGCTGAACGAGACGGCGGTAATTATAGCAGGTAATTTCTACTTTGCTTTATAAACCGAACTAAAAAATCAATTTTTTTGCAACTTTCAGCGACGTTAGCTGACAGTTTACAACATTTAGCAACAAAAAACACAAAAAAGCGGACAATTGTCCTTTAAACTTAATGGTATATAAGTTCCAAAAAACCATCTTTACCGATAACAGAACCATAACACAGTGGTCGAAACTGTGCCGGTTACCTAAACAATACAAATTTGCGCCCAAACAAACGTATTGGCCATATCGGAAACCATGATTGCAATGCCAATGATATGACACCGGTGTAATGATAAAGTTCAAACAAAATTAAAAAGAGGACATTAGACCGATTAAAGGGAAGTTTTAGCCTTTCTATGCCACTTATAAATAAAAGGCTTAAGGTAACTGCATCGATGTGAATTCAGCACGGCCAGTCTGTTCATTGTATTCAATTATAGCTACCGCGGCAGTTGAGAAGATAGGCATTGTATCCGGACACAAACGGTCTACCAAATAACTAACTATTGGCATATGTGCGACTAAAATCCAGGTTTGGTGTGCTGGATACATAGAGATAAGTGTTTCTAAATAATCGATAGCTGTGTGTGCTGATCCACTCGGTACTATGTCTGAACAGGTTTCAACAAATTTAGGCGTTTGAAGTGCAAGCACTTGCTCCGCGGTTTGTTGTGCTCTGACGAAGGGACTCACAAGTGCAGCGTCTATCTCAAAATATTGTTTCAACCATTCACCTACATCCTTGGCTTGTTGTAATCCTTGTTCGGTTAAATTTCTGCTTGCATCGTCGGCTTGCATGGGTTCAGCTTCACCATGACGCATAATCAAGATAGTCTTCATACTGTTCAGCACCTTCTGTTTATATCACCCTACATATATGCGGACTTATGCATGATGAGATCCACGTTTAACCTATTGTCGTTAATGGCCTTTCCCTTCTGCGCCACTCACACCCGGGATCTTATGCTTGCTGACTACTCATATATGCAGCTTGGCATTATTTTCTTCTAAACCGGTAGCTATCTCACTGGTTTGTTCGCTATATTAAAACAAATGAAGGATTAACATGAAATGAAATTCTAATTACCTTCAGTTATCTTTTAACTAATTTATCGGCAGCAGCATATTGAAACTGAGTAATAATGATAGTCGGCAGTACCAATTACTAACACTGGACAATGGTCTTAGAGTCTTGTTGATCAATGACGATTCAACTGCTAAGTGCGCCGTATCATTAACAGTTAATGTCGGTCACTTTGACGACCCCGAAGCGCGTCAAGGGATGGCGCACTTTTTGGAGCATATGCTATTCCTTGGTACTGCAGAGCACCCTGACTCAGGTGGCTTTTCGCAATTTATTAGTCAGTATGGTGGCCAGAGCAATGCGTGGACTGGTACCGAGCACTCGAGCTATTACTTTGACTGCGACGCCGAACAACTTGACGAAGCGTTAGAACGCTTTAGCCAATTCTTTGTGTCTCCACTGCTGAGCGAGAGCGATACTGAAAAAGAGCGTGAAGCCATCGATGCCGAGTTTAAGATGAAAATCAAAGATGATGGCCGTCGCATCTATCAAGTTCATAAAGAAACCATCAATCCTCAGCATCCTTTTGCCAAGTTCTCTGTTGGTACCCGAGACACTCTCGCAGATCGTAATGGTAATATCGCCAGTGAATTACGGGCGTTTTTCAATCAATACTATCAGGCTCAATGGATGACTTTGGTGATAGCTGCACCACAACCGCTGGCTACGCTTGCGACCTTTTGCTCACCTTTTACAAAAATTGTTGGCAGCAAAGCGCAAAAACCAGCGATCCAAGCGCCTATGTACCGAGAGCAAGACCTGCAGCTAGAACTGCAAATAAAGCCTAGAAAACATATGCAAAAACTTATTGTCAGTTTTGCTATGCCCAACCCTACCGATTTATACCGCCATAAAAGCGTGAGCTTTTTAGCCCATTTGTTAGGGTATGAAGGTAAAGGCTCACTGTATTCTATCCTCAAGTCACAAGGTTGGATTAATGCACTATCGGCTGGTGGTGGGATCACGGGTAGTAATTTCAGAGATTTTAATATCAGCTTTGCACTTACCGATGAAGGGATTGAATACTATGAAGACATAGTGGAAATGCTGTTCGAGTACATAGCATTAATTAAGCAAAATACCGCTGCACTACCACGCCTTTATCAAGATAAAAGCACTTTACTAGATATCGCGTTCGATAACCAAGAAGTCGGCCGTATGTTAGACTGGGTAAATTCAATCAGCGTTAATATGCACCACTATGAAGAAGAAGATTTTCTCTATGGTGATTATCGCATGGATGGCTTTTCTCAAGAGCAGCACGAAAAACTACTGATGCATTTGTGCCCTACTAATATGCGCCTTGTGCTTATCCACCCTCATGTGGAGGTAAATAAAAAAGCTAAATGGTACAACACGCCATACAGTGTCTCGCCAATAGCCAAAGATTGGATTGAGTCGCTCTATAATGTGCATATGCCTTTGCCACAAATGTCGCTACCACTAATTAATCCATACCTCAGCGCGAAAAACCCACTTCATGATGTAGAGAGTGAACAGGATACGCCTATTCGTCTAGCTGATCAGCCTGGATTTGAATTTTGGTTTAAGCAGGATTTGACTTTTAGAGTCACCAAAGGGCATTTTTATCTCGAAATAGATTCCGCCCCGTCCGTCACTTGTCACAAGCATATGGCACTCTCTCGCCTGTTTGCCGATCTCTTTATGGATGCGGTCGCTGAGCGTTTTTATAGCGCAGAATTAGCCGGCCTTAGTTATCATATTAATTCCCATCAAGGTGGCTTAACACTTCACACCGCAGGGCTTACTGGTAATCAAATCACCTTGGTTTTAGAGTTAGTCGAGGCACTACTGAATCAACCAATCCATGCAGCTCGCTTTGCGGAATATAAAAAGCAACTTATCCGCCATTGGAAGAATCACAATAAGAATAAGCCTGTTAGCGAACTGTTTAGCCGACTTGGTGCCCATTTGATGCCCTGGAACCCAAGTCCTGAAGACTTAGCCTGCGCACTTAAAAGTGCCAGTTTTAACGAATTTCAACTATTTCGAAAGCAGTTTTTTTCAGCCATTCATGTCAAAGCTTTCATGCATGGCAACTGGCAACTAAAACATGCTGAAAAATTAAAAACATCAGTGCACGGGCTATTTTCAAGTAGCGAAATTTTAGAAGATTTGAAACGTCCCTTAAACGAGTTGACGAAATTAACGGAACAACATATCGAACGCGAAGGCTGTGATTATGCCTTCATTGAATATTTTCAATCACGTACCGATTCCGTTAAAGAAAAAGTCACTATGATGGCGATTAATAATCTCGTTAATCAAGATTATTTTGAGCAATTAAGAACGAAGGAACAACTTGGTTATTTAGTTGGCGCTGGGTATGCACCATTCAATACACGTGCAGGTATCGCTTTTTATATTCAATCTCCCAACTTTGATAGTGGACACCTACTTGCACGACACAACCAATTTCTTAAGCACTTTGCCAAACAATTGCATCAGCTCGATGAAGTGAGTTGGCAACGTTCGAAAGAAAGCTTGTTGCTACATATATCGGAGCAAGACAAAAATCTAAGGCTAAGGGCGCAGCGTTTGTGGATTTCGATTACCAATGACTTCCACCAGTTTGATATGCAGCAAAGATTAATCCAAGCTTTGACCGACTTGGAATTAGAAGACATCCTTACTTATATAGATAAAATGTTAGAGCCAAATGCTCCACGACTGATTTTAAAGTGTAATTAGCGTTTTAGTGTAAGCAAGGAGTGCTTATCAAACTTTTGAATGACTATTAAGACTTTTCTCACCTAGTCCATTCATTTGAAACCTAATCAAAGTTCAAAAAATACGCAACCACACTCCTTAGCATAATGAATTTCATCTGAAACTTTGTTTCGCTGTTGTGAAAAACCGCAATTAACCTGAATTTCCCCTTAATCAACGTTTTCCTTTTGACTACTACAATGGCTTGATTTAGATTAGAGATTGCAGTTATGAATTACGCATTATATGAGCCTAAAAATAAAAACAATAACAATCAATGCACTACTTTTATCACTGACTCCGCATGTAATTTACGCCAGTGACGCAAGTGTATTAACAGGTGCCCAGTTAGCTTGGCTCGTACCATGCGTGATTGCTCTGCTCAGCATTCCTTACTTAGTTTGGTCAAATCACCAACTCAAAAAATCCACTCTTCAACTTAAGCACTCAGAACAACGATTTAAAAGTACCATTGAAGGCAGTGGCGATACGCTGTGGGACTGGAATATTCAGTCAGGTGAAATTGTTCGGATCAACGATAAATACGGCATGAACTCTGCGAAGCCTGGCAGCGTCATCCCCAACCAGCATAGGATCCATCCACAAGACCTATTAATCGTAGAAAAGCTGATGAAACAGCACTTCGCAGAAAAGACACCATTCTTCGAAGCAAGCTATCGTATTAAAGATGAACTAGGCCAGTATCACTGGGTGTTAGACCGAGGCAAAATTATCGAGAAAGATGCCAACCTTAACCCGCTAAGAATGACAGGTACGGTTCGCGATATCAGCCACTTTAAAAGCACCGAGGAAAGGCTAAACCTGTTTGCAAAATGCGTAGAGTCGCTGACTGACGCAATCGCAATTTACGACAAGCACTATAATCTAGTCGACCTAAACCCAAGCTACTTGAAACTATTTGGTGGTCAACGGGAACACTATCTGAATAAACATTTTAGCTTACCAGGCTATGACAATAAGTTTGTTGCTCAGGTAAAGGCTCAGCTTAAACAAACAGAGCATTGGCAAGAAGAGCTCAAACTGCGTAATGCGGCAGATGTACTCTTACCTATCGAAATTACGATTGATGAAAT
Organism: Pseudoalteromonas sp. DY56-GL79; assembly: GCF_041414765.1. Lineage (NCBI taxonomy): Bacteria > Pseudomonadati > Pseudomonadota > Gammaproteobacteria > Alteromonadales > Pseudoalteromonadaceae > Pseudoalteromonas > Pseudoalteromonas sp. DY56-GL79. Next base: position 179,624 of record NZ_JANHZS010000003.1, read on the forward strand.
TAAAAATAACCACGGTCAGATCAGTAACTATGTGGTTGTGTACTCTGATTTAACCGAGCGTAAAAAAGCAGAGTCTCAACTCCACAATTTATCTAATCGCGATCGTACGACAGGTCTTCCCAATCGCAACTTGTTCTTTACCAATTTACAAAAGTTGTCATTACAAGGGACGCACCATGCCCTACTTGTCTTTGACTTAGATAACTTTAAAAAGATCAACGATTCGCTAGGTCACCAGTTAGGTGATACGCTACTTGCGAAACTGGCAATGCGGCTAAATAAACTTGCTCGCCAACAAGATACCTTCTACCGACTAGGTGGTGACGAATTTGCGCTGGTGATTTCAGGCACCAATGATATTCACACGATTACACGTACAGCAAAACAATTTCTAGCAGCGATTGCGACACCTTTTAAAATTGCTAATCACGAGTTAGTGATCACCTCTTCTGTTGGAATTGTACTGTGCCCTGAAGATGGTAAGTCTCCTGAAAGTCTGCTGAAAAATGCAGATACCGCTATGTATCATGCCAAACAAAAGGGTAACCATTATTTATTCTTTAATGATTCCATGAACGAGCAAGCGGTTAAGCGTCTGCAAATTGAAAACCTGATGCGCTATGGCCTCAAAGAGGATCACTTCGTTGTCTACTATCAGCCAAAAATGAATATTAAAACTGGCGAGCTGGTTGGCATGGAAGCGCTTGTCCGTTTCATTACCCCAAAAAAGGGGGTGATAAGTCCTGGTGTATTCATCCCTATCGCAGAAGAAACCGGACAGATCATCGAAATTGGTGAAGTCGTTTTAGACAAAGCATGCCGTGATGTAAAGCGCTGGATTGATAAAGGACTGTTCAATGGTAGAGTTGCGGTTAATTTATCAGCAAAACAGTTTAGTTTGCCGGATCTCACCACTCGTATCGACATTATCTTGCAAAAAAATCAACTTCCTTCTTATTTTCTTGAGTTAGAAATCACAGAAGGAACGGTGATGGACGATCCAAAAGAAGCAATTTCGATAATGCGCTCACTTAGTGCTAGAGGGATACACTTAGCCATGGATGACTTTGGTACTGGTTATTCGTCACTGGCTTATCTCAAGCAATTTCCGCTAAATACACTCAAGGTCGATAAGGCATTTATCGATGATATGGGTAACGAGCGCGGTAGAAACATGGTTGACTCTATTGTCACTATCGCGCATAACTTAGATCTTCACGTTGTTGCGGAAGGGGTTGAAAATGAAGAACAACTCAATATTTTAGAACAGCTAAATTGCCAAACAGTTCAGGGCTATTACTATTCAAAGCCGCTTTCAAGCAGTGAATTTGAACAATTTTTAAAGCAACATATCCCAAGTGAAAAGCCAAACCTACAACTCGTGCAATAGCCTAGCTTAATTTGACCTAACCACTTTACGCTTTCCAACTAACTAAATTTGCGCAGCGACGCATCCACGCTCTGCGATAGTGCACTCGAAACAGAATTAACGCAGCGGGGCCTGTTACTACGGCCAAACTTAACCAGCGTTTTCTTGGCATTCCAGTCCATAGAGTTTGAAGATACATTACCATCGCACATAAAGCTGAAATTATTCCAAAAGCCACTGATACTCCTCGGTTTTTTAATTCACTAAGAAAACTAAAACATTCTTTATTAGGAAAGAAACATCACATTTCGATACTATTTACTAATGCGGCCGATGAGTCTACACAACGTTCAATATTTAATCAACGAAGAAATTATTGTTGCATATTTTTGTATTATTTAATTTAATAGCGGACTGTTTAGAGGTATAGCATTGCACAAGGGATGTTATGCCGTAACTTTTCCTAATTTGGGAAATAGAGACAAGTGGGAAATTTTTTACGGTCAACTGGCATTGATTTCCTAGCTTAGTCCACTTAGGTTATGAGTGTATTTTTAGCATAATTTGTGAAGCCAACTTAGTCCTTAACTGGAAATTAAAAGTTAGCTTTTCTAATATTGTAGACGACTGAAATTTTAGTGCTTTTACACACTGTACTTATTTTAATCGTCAACTGTGAGTTAAACCGATATAAAACGGTCAGTTATTCAATAATTGTCTGCGTTATAACGCCATAGTATAGACTTTCTGATAGTTTTTACTGATAGACGATTACAGTATTATCACAAGAGCTGCTAAACTTACTCTCATGTAGTATTAACTGTTACTTCAAGGACACGGGCTATGGATCAGAAAAGCGTACATGAATATTTGCAGGCCAAGCCTGCAACCTTTATCACTAAGCCTTTTGCGCAAGACGTAGATGTGTACAAAGTTCAGCATAAAATGTTTGCAACTCTAACTGAGGGGAAAGAGGGGCAAGTAGATGAAAATGGTGAACCTGTTTGGTGGTTAAATGTAAAATGCGACCCTGACGAAGCATTATTGCTTAGAGACAAGTATTCGTCTGTTGTGCCTGGTTATCACATGAATAAGCGTCTTTGGAACACAGTCATCTTAGATGGCACTATTCCAGAAGACGAAATAAAGAAAATGATCGATGATTCTTATCAAATCGTCGTAGATAACCTACCGACCGCACAACGTGAAGAACTTGCTAGCAAAGTCACGCAACGTTAATTAAAACGGCATTTAGGTAGACCTAAATGCCGTTTTACCTTTCTATATCCTCGTATTAATCTCTATCTTTAATGTCGATCAACTTGTCTTCAAATCACTCTGGTAGTATACAAAAAGAATAACCTAGCAATAATAGAGTGACGACATGACGAAAAGGATAGCAGTACTGACAAGTGGCGGCGATGCGCCGGGTATGAACTCAGCGATTAGGGCTATCACGTTAAGTGCCTTGAGATCTGGATTTCAGTGCTTTGGCTTTTTTCATGGTTACAATGGTCTAATTAATCAAGAGTACACCGAGCTAAGTGCGGTTTCCGTCACCGATATCACCCAACTTGGTGGCACAATTCTAAAAAGCGCCCGCTGCCCTGCGATGCTAGAACCTTCAGGCGTACTTCAAGCCGCAAACGCCCTGAGAAAGCTTCATATCGACGTACTTATTGTGATTGGTGGTGATGGTTCGTTTAGAGGAATGCAGGCGCTGGCAGCTCACTGGCAAGGTCAGCTAATTGGTATTCCCGGTACTATAGATAACGACCTTTCAGGGTGTGACAACACCATTGGTTTCTCCACAGCCATCAATACTGCCACCTCCGCAATAGATAAAATCCGCGATACCGCAAATGCCTTTGAGCGAGTTTTTATCACCGAGGTGATGGGTCGTCATAACGGGCATATTGCTTACCATGTGGGCATTGCGACAGGTGCTGAGGCTATCATTTCATTTGAAAACTGCACGGTAGAGAATACCTCTCAGGTCTTAGCTCATCTCAAAAATGCCATAGAGCAGCAACATCAACACGGTAGCTTTTTGATTATACTGGCCGAAAATTTATGGCCAGGCGGCGCTCAAGCGCTTAAAACAGAGTTAAATAGCAATGCCGATATCAATTGTGCACTTTGCGTGTTAGGCCATATTCAACGAGGTGGGGCACCATCTGTTGAAGATAGAATGCTCGCCACGGAATTAGGAGTAGCGGCAGTGGAAGTGATTAATGGTAGCATCAAACCAGACACTGATATTACGACGCCCATTATGGTAGGAAAAATACATGGTGTAATTGTAATTACTGAAGTCGAGAAGGTGCTGAATATGGATAAACCAGTATCACAGGAGTGGGTACAACGATATCAGCACTACCTCGCCGAGCAATAAACGTAGTGAGAGTGAAGCGCATATTAATTATTCACTCTCACTACGTCTTGCGTAAGCGCTAGCCAAACACGCTAAAAGCAGATTCGTTAAGCCACAGGTGACATAAAATACTCGCGATATAACCAAGCAAAATCACGGGTGCCCATTTTAAGTGCCCCATAAAAGTATAATAGCCTCTAGCTTGTCCCATGAGCGCAACACCTGCCGCAGAGCCAATAGAAAGTAAACTCCCCCCTACCCCAGCCGTGAGCGTGATCAACAACCAATGACCGTGTGACATTTCAGGTTGCATTGACAGCACAGCAAACATCACAGGAATGTTATCGATGACCGCGGAAATAATCCCTAAGAATACGTTGGCATAGGTTGCAGACCACTCACCATATAATATCTCTGACATTAAACTTAAATAACCGAGAAACCCAAGACCTCCTACACACATAACGATACCGTAGAAGAATAATAAGGTATCCCACTCAGCGCGTGAAACTTTGCTAAAGACATCGAATGGCACAACACTTCCTAACTTCTCGAGACGCTCTTGATCCCCTTCTCTTTCCGCCATCGCTCGCTTTCTTGCTAATGACCCCGGTAATGTCATTCTTAGGAAGTAACCAAAAAACTGTAGGTAACCGAGGCCCATCATCATGCCAAGGACCGGTGGTAAATGCAGCAAACTATGTGAGAGCACAGCGGTTGCGACAGTCAGAAGGAATAAAGTTAAAATTCTTAAAGCGCCGCGTTTAAGCTCTACTCTTTCGTAAACTGCACTCGGCTTTCTATCCGCCACAAAATAACTCATTACGAGTGCTGGTACGATGTAATTGACCAGTGAAGGAACAAATAGCGCTAAGAACTCACTGAAATGTACCATACCGGCTTGCCATACCATCAAAGTGGTAATGTCACCGAAGGGACTGAATGCACCGCCAGCATTGGCTGCTATCACGATATTGATACAGCTCAGATTGATAAACTCTTTGTCACCATCAGCTACCTTCATCACCACGGCACACATGAGTAAGGCTGTTGTTAGATTGTCTGCAATTGGAGAGATAAAAAAGGATAAGAATCCAGTGATCCAAAATAGATTCTTATAGCTAAAGCCTTTTTGGATCATCCACGCTCGTAGTGAATCAAAAAGGCGGCGCTCCTCTAGCGCGTTGATATAAGTCATCGCAACGAGCAAGAACAACATCAACTCCGCAAATTCTAACAAATTATGCCGAAATGCGTGCTCGGTAACATCGGGTTGTCCCTGATTAACGTAATACGCCCCAATCATGAGCCAAATGATGCCTGCCGCCACAAGCACTGGCTTTGATTTTCGCATATGGAGTTTTTCTTCGAGCATTACAAGTGCGTATGCTAAAACGAAGACAACAATACAAACCAAGCCGAGTGTCGAGCTGGTAAGATCTAAGGTGCCTTGAGCCGCCAAGGCTGGTGATGGGATCACGGATATGACCCATGCGCAACAGAATAGCAGTAGTCCATTGATTTTCATTTTTTTGCCTATCGATGAGTGCAGAGGGATGGCATTTCAGCCAAACTCACTTTAGCATAGATAAAAAGTAATCAGCATTGGACTGAAGTCTAAGGCATCCTGTTTACACTAGTACAAACAGGCCATACATCAGCAGTAGGTATTTATGCTTCAACTTTCGCAGCAACAACAAACAGAATTACAGCAAAAATTGAGCAACGATGGGTTTGCACGGATTGAAAATATTCTAGACGATACAAACGCTCAACAACTACATGAGTGCCTCTGTAACCTCGACTACCAGCTCGCACTGTTTCATAACGGAGCAGCCAAGTCAGTCAAAGACAGTGATATTCTTGCCTTAACACCGCAAGAGCAGCAAGCCTTGCTTGAAGATATACATAGCTATGCATCACGTGGTGTTGGTTTTATGTATGGCCGCCACTCCATAGACTCCACAAGCCCTGACGCTCTGCAAAGGCTATACAATAACCTCAATAGTAGCGATGTACAGTCCTGTTTTTCCGCTATCTCTGGACTGAACATTATCCGTACCTCTGCCCAAGCAACACGATTTATTGGTGGTCAGTATTTAACTCGACATAATGACATTGTTGAAGCTGAGGGCCGGGTTTATGCTTATGTACTCAGCCTAAGCAAAAGTTGGCACCCTGACTGGGGCGGGCTACTGCAATTTTTTGAACGCGATGGCACACCCACTAAAAGTTATGCACCTAAGTTCAATTCACTGGTGGTTTTTGATGTAAGTAAAATTCATTCTGTGACTTACGTCGCACCATTTGCAAAAGCGCCGCGACTTTCTGTAACGGGGTGGTTTAGAACAATAGACACATAAGCTCAAACCGTGCCTATTGTTCTAGGTGTCTATTTTATTAATATTTTTCGCTTATCTTTTCAATGGTTAAGATCAGCGCAAGGCCAGCGATGGCAAGTGCAATACATGCCAGCGTATTTGGGTCTTGACCATACAGCGTACTGTATTGCGCAGGCAAAATATTGGCCTGACTCAATGGCTTTTCTATACCACTGGAATTCACGTAAGTCGTAAGCACTTGTTTCCAAGGCCACAATAAATTAAGCGAGCCCAGCAAAAAGCCAGCGAGTAGCGAAAACGTTACTTGTTGATAGTGCGCCAATAGCCAGCTGAGTAGGCGCGAAAACGACATTAACCCTACAATACAACCTAGTAAGAATAAACTCACTAAGCCAAATTCAAGCTGGTTCACCGCACTAAGTACATGGCCATACATACCCAGTAACAGTAGGATAAAGCTCCCTGAGATCCCAGGTAAGATCATCGCGCAAATGGCGATAGCACCTGAGATAAAAAACATCCAATGAGATGCTTGCGCTTCAGCTGGTGAAAGGGAAGTAATAGCAAAGGCTACGATAGCGCCAACTGCGCAGGCAATAATATTTTGGCCACTCCAATGAGAGACCTGTTTTGCAACATAAACAAAAGAAGCGACGATAAGACCAAAGAAAAATGACCATACCAGTGTTTGGTGTGCTTCCAATAAATAAGTGATCACCTTCGCCAAAGACGCTGCACTGATGAGCAAACCAGAAAATACCGCCAGTAAAAAGCTACCATCAATGTACTGCCAAGTTGCTTTTAGGCCATCACGGCGCAATGTACTCAAAGCCTGTAAGTTCACACTTTTGATGGCATTTAAAAAACGTGCATAGATGCCAGTAATAAAAGCAATGGTGCCGCCAGAAACACCCGGGACAACATCCGCAGCCCCCATTCCGGCCCCTTTTAAAAACATAAAGAGATAGTCTCGTTTGCTATCTTTATACTGCACAAATTTCTCCTTTCATTTCCACTGCCGAGCAGTTTAACTTAAAACGCTAAAAAATAGCGACAGCTAAAGCTTTCGCTTAACTGGTCGATAACCAATTATGATATTTTACGCGCTTGTACCATGATCATCAGAACGCTTTTATTACTTATTGCCGCTTTACCCGCGACGACTTTTGCAGCTGAACATATTGATGCAGCACCGCTTGGTTCTCTTTATCAGCAAGACGCTAATCGTTTCTACGAGCCATCGCAATTGATAAAACTGGAAAGCGAAAACGAAAGCTTTTATGTATTTCATCAAGAGTATATGGCAGCCGCTCGTGAAGGCATCGTGATCTTATTACCAGACATGCAAACTCCGCCGCTCAATAACAGCGGCATAAGCTTTCTTGCAAAACGCTTAAGCGATGATGGCTACGACACGTATACCCTTACTCCGCCGGACCTGTCTTATGCACCGAGTCTACTGGAGCAAGACATCGCGCTCCCCGATACTGAAAAACCGGCTCAGCAAACGCTTGCACCTATTTCAGAATCTAATCTCGACGAATATAAAATGGCCTTGATCAGCCGCTTTGAGGTGCTTTACAACACGCTGTCCATGACTCAAACAGAAAAGTTGGTGGTTGTCGCATTTGGTAATAGCGCAGGCTTGTTTGGAGAGCACTTAGCAACCCTGCCCAATCTACGTATCGATGCCTTTGCCGTTGTTAGCCCACAACTGCCTAATGCAACGCGGCAAAAGCACTTGGCATCCAACCTTTCTCTGATAAGCCCTGCTCTACTGGATGTTTACTACAGTTTTGACAATCCGATTGTGGTCGACAATACGCCAGACAGAGCGCGCTGGGCGAGAAAAAACAGTAAATTTGATTATCGCCAACGAGAGCTTTTTGGAGAAAAAACCGATCCGCTCCAACATCAAAGACTCAGAAAAGAGTTACTCGGTTTTTTGCGCGTTTTATAGTTTTTCAGGTTAGCTCTTTTTTAAATATTCATAGGCAGACTGAATGTCTTGGCTTTTGCGCTTTGCCACTTCCATCATATGCTTAGGTAATCCCTGAGACACCAATTTGTCAGGGTGATGCTGCGACATCAGTTTGCGGTATGCTTTTTTGATTTCACGTTCATTCGCCCCTTCACTCAATCCCAGTACAGCCAACGCTTTAGCACGGTTTAAGCCGTTATCTTGTGATGTTGGTTGACGGCCGCCCTGTTGCTGGTGTTGATGTTGCGATCTCCCAGACGCCTGAGAGCGACGAAACTCAAATTCTGCTTGATAGCGCTTAAGCAAGAACAAAAAGTGGGTTTCTGCGAAGCCTAAATACTTACTCACCTGTTTAAGTAAGGCCTTCTCCGCATCAGACACATGCCCATCACAAAATGCCATTTGAATTTGAATCTCTAAAAACAGCTGCCTCAAGTCATAGCGTCTAGCAAAGGCTTCTTTAAAATCGGTAACTGCTTCTTTTATCGAAAAATCGCTGCTTTTGCCCGCTGTAAACGCATGTTGTGCTTCTTTTCGCTCTTCACCCTGCAAGCCCATTTCGCTCATAAACGCAGACGCGGCTTGAATGTGGATTTCGCTGACTCGACCATTAGACTTGGCAATATGTCCCATCACAGAAAAACAGCTGGAAAAGAACAAGGCTTGGCGCTCATGCAGATCTTCACCTTTCATGAAACCTTGAAAGCCACCGACTTTATCAAAATCCTGACGCAAACTTTTATCAAATAAATGGCCGAGATAAAAACCTAAAATAGCGCCTAACCAACGACCAAATAAAAAGCCGAAAATTGTGCCTAATAATTTACCCCACATCGCTATACCCTAACTTTTCGTTGATCATTTTTAGTCGCTCTGGCGTGCCAATGTCGTCCCATGCACCCAAATACAGTTCAGTAGAAACTTTATGCTGCTCAAGCCCACTACGCAGCAGTGGCCCTAGTTTTATAAAGCCAGCCCCAAGCTCGGCAAAAAAACTTTGGTGATATTTACCAATACCGGACAAGGTATACTTTTGCTGATTGAGCGGCTGATGGGCAAGGCAAAAATCGCCTTCAGGATTATGTTCGGGGTTTTCTACCAACACAATGTGCGCTTCGCAATGACCCTCAACTGTACTGCCGAGCTGTAACTGCATTAAGCTGCTGACATCATAGTCCGTAAAAATATCGCCATTGAGTACAATAAAGCTGTCATCCTGTTCACATAACATCGGCAGTGCTTGAATGATGCCACCTGCGGTTTCTAATCCACCTTCAGGTTCATCACTGTACTCAATATTGACACCGAAATGACTACCATTGCCGAAATAGTCTTTTATCACCTGACCTTGCCATGCAAGATTTATCACGATATCGCAGATCCCAGCCGCTTTTAAGCGCTCGATATGATGCTCAAGTAGTGGCTTTCCTGCGACGTTAAGCATAGGTTTTGGTTGGTTCGCGGTCAGTGGCATCATGCGTTTACCACGACCAGCAGATAAAATTATCGCTTTCATTGTTACTTCTATTTTGTGCCTAATTTAGCCTGCGCTTGAGGCATTATGTCATTCTCCAGCCAGCTTGCAAGCCACTGAAATTCTCTATACTTATTCGCTACTTCAACGAGGTAGCGTAACGTTGGCAAAATATTTTCTAAGTACCCGCCTTTGCCGTCTCGCTGCAATAGGCGAGTAAAAATCCCGGCAGCTTTAAGGTGCCTTTGCATCCCTGTTAAGTCAAAGTAATGTTGATAGGTGCTAAAATCCATACCGTCTAATAAATTAGCCGCTTTTAAACAATCAAAGCTATATTGCTTAAGCTCAGTAAACTCATGAACATCAAGGCGAGTATAACAATCCCGCAATAGAGAAACCGCATCATAAGTGACAGGTCCTTGTACCGCATCCTGATAATCAATGAGATACCACTGAGACTGATGACATATCAGGTTGCGACTATGAAAATCTCGATGCATCGTAACCTGCGGCTGGCGAATCATCGCATCAACGAGTTTCAACTTCACATTATGCCATTGCACTTGTTGATATTCGGTGGGCGTTAAACCAAGCCATTTTGTTACAAGCCACTCGTAAAAAATATGAAGTTCCATATCAACGAACTCAGCATCATAGGGCTTCATCCATTCACTCTTTGGTGTTTTGGCGATTTCTGGAATAAGCGCTATCAGCGCACGATAATCCTCTAGCCGAGAAGGCAATGCCAACCTATCGGCCAAATGCTCAGAGCCTAAATCTTGTAACAGTAACAGCCCTAGCTCTTCATTACTCGCAAGGATTTGTGGAACATTAAGCCCCTGCTCTGCAAACACCGTATTTAAACCAATAAAAGGGGCATTATCGAGTTTATCGACTGGTGTTTCCATTAAGATCCACGACATCGTTTGTCGTTTAACGCGATAATAACGCCGGAAGCTGGCATCCGAGGTGATAGCCTCACACGTAAAATCGTCGCTATGTATTGCCTGCTGTATAAACTCGACGCGCTGGTTTTGACTATTCATGGATTTACTATTACACCTTCTACTTGTAAATATTTAAATGCTACTGTATTTCCGACAGTTTTCATTTATCATGATGAGCTTATTATTAAATGCTCAGCTAATAGGTTATTAAATGCGCAAAATTTGGGGCTTGGCTGTATTATCCGCGATTCATTCTACAGCTTTTGCTAATACGAACATTGTCGCCGCACAATGTAAAGACTATATGCAGCCAGAAAACTGGAAGCCGTTAGCCTCGCTGCCCAAACATGCCATTGATATCGTTGCCGATGACTTAGAACTACAAGGTACTGATAGTGCTGAGTTTTCGGGTAATGTGGTGATTAACACTGAAACCATGAGCTTAGAAGCTAGACGTGCGCTAATCGATAAAAAAGAAGGCCTGCTCAGCGCTTCTGGACCACTACTCTATCGTGACCAATTTACCAAAGTTCACAGTAATGGGCTATTCGCGGATTTAAATGCTAACACCGTGAGCTTGCTTGGTGCTGAATATGAATTAACGGACCAGCAGGGCCGCGGTGGTGCTGAGAAGTTGCATGCCTCTGGCAGCAAAATTTCACTCGACAACTCCAGCTTTACCACGTGTCCTGCTGATGACCCATTTTGGAGTATCGAGGCAAGCAGCATTGTACTTTCTCGAGAAGACGGTTGGGGTGAGACCTATAATACGGTGTTCAAAATTATGGACACGCCAATTATCTATTTACCCTATTTTACGTTTCCAATCGATGATAGACGAAAATCAGGCCTGCTGACGCCGACAATTTCCAGCTCAAATAAGTTTGGTTTGGAGCTAATCACTCCTTATTATCTCAACCTAGCCCCCAACTACGACGCGACCTTAACGCCAAGATACATGGCCAATAAAGGATTTCAGCTTATTACCGAGTTCAGATATTTAACTGAACAACATCAAGGTAAAATTGGCGTAGAATATCTCAGTAAAGATGATTCAGAGCCGCAGCTAGACGATCGCTATTTAGTACATTGGCAACAAAAAAGTTATTTAAGTGATAAATGGCGCGCATTTGTTGATGTCACAAATGTCAGTGACGATAACTACCTCACTGACTTAACATCCGAATACGCCAACGAAACCGACACTCAATTGTACCGTACTGGCAGCTTGAGTTATCTAGGCGACGACTGGCTGGTTGACTTAAAGTTGCAAGATTTTGAAGTGTTGGGCGATCACAGAGAATCCTACACTGCACTACCGCAAATTAGCTTCCGTACACGTGACAGTTATGAACTTGTCGGCCTTGATTGGGACTTTGAAGGTGAGTTTGCCTATTTTCAAAATGATGCTTTGCCAATCTCAGAGGCGTCGCGATTACATCTGGAACCTCGCGTGTCTTTTTCTCGCAGCGACTACGCTTGGTCATTTACCTCCGAGGCACGCCTACTTCACACACGCTATGAACAAAATATAGATGTGCCGGATACAGAGTATGAGGAGTCTGTCACGCGTACATTGCCAAGTTTACGGGTACATGGACAACTGAATTTTGAGCGCAGTACCGAGTTCTTTTTTGAACAAGGTACACAAACGCTTGAGCCACAAATTCAGTACCTTTACACACCACACAGAGAGCAAAGCCAAATTGGCTGGTACGATACGGCTAAGTTACAAGATGACTTTATTGGTCTGTTTAGAGCACGCCGTTACTCAGGTTATGACCGTATTGCAGAAGCCAATCAATTCACCGTGGGTGCAACCACGCGTGTATTCGATAGCAGTAATGTCGAACGCTTTAACTTCAGTGCAGGTCAGATCATTTATCTTGAGTCATCTGTAAAGCCTTCTGAACAGCTATTTACTGATGATACCAACTATAATGCACTATTTGCCGCTGAATCCATGTTACATTGGCATAAGCGCTGGTACCTCTCAGGTGGGGTGCAATATGATGTGGATAGCAAAGAGTTAGTGCAGTCTCACTTTACTTTGGACTATAAAGGAGACGACAAGCAGTTAGTGCAATTGAACCATCGTTATGTTAATGATGTCTCAGACTATGAAATTGACCAAGTCGGTCTCTTTACAAGTTTACCAATTGACGATAACTGGCAATTTGTAGCAAGCTATCACCGAGATATGACGGCAAATAGAAGTGTTGAATCCTTTGTAGGTGTTCAATACCAGTCTTGTTGTTGGGCTATTCAGGTGACTGCGAATCGTCAAATTGAAACAAACTTAAACCAAACACTTACAAATGATGAAGCAGTGTTTGATTCTGGCTTCAGCCTGAAATTTGTCCTTACAGGGCTTGGAAGCCAAAGCAGTGGTGATGCGAGTAAACTCCTTCAACAGGGTATTTTTGGTTACCGTAGACCGTATTTTTTGAATAAATAGAATTTAGAAAGCCGTATGAATTTAAAAAAGTTGTTATTAGTGGCCTCATTAAGTGCAGGCCTGTTTACTCAAGCACATGCTGAGCGTGTAAAGCTAGATACTGTTGTTGCCACGGTTAATGATGGTGTAATTTTACAAAGCGAAGTCGATCAAATAATAAATCGTGTTAAAGAACAGGCTGAGCAGCAAGGCACAGAACTTCCTAGTGATAAAACACTACGCTTACAAGCCATCGATAAACTCATTGAGCAATCTTTAATGTTGCAACTGGGTGATCGCATGGGTATGCAAATTTCTGATGCTCAATTAGACCAGACCATTGCAAATATTGCCCAAGATCAAGGCGGTACTATCGCTGACTTACGTCGTTCAGTTGAAGCGAGTGGCGAAAGCTTTCAGGCATATCGAGAAGAGATCCGAAAAGAAATAACCACAAGCCAAGTGCGCCGTGCCAGTGTTGATCGCCGTATTTATATTAGCCCTCAAGAGGTGACTAACCTGCAAAAGATCTTGAGTGAGCAAACGGGTAACTCGGAAGAGTATGATATTGGCCATATCTTGATTAAGATCCCAAATAAAGCAACTCCAGAAGAAATTGAAGATGCTCGTGAGCGCGCTGATAACGTGATTAAGTTTTTGAACGAAGGTAAAGAGTTCAAGCGCATCGCAATTGCCTCTTCAAGCGGCTCAAAAGCGCTAGATGGTGGTCAATTAGGCTGGATGGGCATTAACGAAATGCCAACCTTGTTCGCTGAGGCCATTAAAGGTGCGAAAAAAGACGACATCGTTGGTCCACTGCGCTCAGGCGCGGGTTTCCACATTCTAAAAGTACAAGATATTCGTGGTCGTGAAGTTGTTGAAACTGTTGAGGTGCGTTCACGTCATATCTTAATCAAACCGTCTATTATCCTAAGTGAAGAAAAAGCACGCTCAATGCTAACAGGTTTTGTAAAAGACTTACGCGCAGGTACCGCTGACTTTGCTGCGCTAGCTAAAGAATATTCTGAAGATCCGGGCTCTGCACTTAAAGGCGGTGAGTACGATTGGACAGATCCAACTACATACGTACCAGCGTTTAGAGACACTCTGTTGTCGCTAGAAAAAGATCAGATCAGTGAACCATTTAGAAGTACATTTGGCTGGCACATTGTACAACTGCTAGATAAACGCGTGGCCGATAAAACAGAACAAGCCAAGTTAAATCGCGCACACCGTCTGCTGTTTAACCGTAAATTTAAAGAAGAAAGCTTTAAATGGATTAAAGAAATGCGTGACCAAGCGCATATTGAAATTATCGAAGCGGAATAACGGCTATGACACTCAGAATCGCAATTACACCGGGTGAGCCTGCAGGTATTGGCCCAGATCTTGTTATCAAACTGGCTCAGCATGCATGGCCTGCTCAGTTAGTTGCGGTGGCTGATAAAAGTATTCTAGAAAAACGCGCCAAAGAACTTGGTGAACAAATCAAGTTACTGCCTTTTGACAGTGATGCTGCGCCTGAAGCGGCACCTGCTGGTGCCATTTACTACCTTCAAGTAGACAAAGGTGCTGAAGTGGTCGCTGGTCAATTAGATGAAGCTAATGGCCATTATGTGCTCGAAACCTTGCGCATTGCCTCTGAAAAGAATATGGATGGGACATTCGCAGCGGTAGTCACGGGTCCTGTTCATAAAGGCATTATTAACCAAGCTGGGATCTCGTTTAGCGGCCATACTGAGTACTTTGCACAGCAGTCTGATACCGCCGATGTCGTTATGCTACTCGCTACCGAAGGGCTGCGTGTAGCGCTAGTTACTACGCATATCCCACTGGCGTATGTATCAAAGGCGATTACGCCTGAGCGTCTCAGCAAAGTCATTCATATTTTACATCACGACCTACAAACCAAGTTCGGTATTGAACAACCCAGAGTATTAGTTTGTGGATTAAATCCGCATGCTGGAGAAAGTGGTCACCTTGGTCGTGAAGAAATAGAAACCATTGAACCAACACTGGAAATGCTGAATAAACAAGGCATGAACTTGGTTGGACCGCTGCCAGCTGACACCCTTTTCCAAGCTAAATATTTAGATAATGCTGATGCTGTGCTCGCAATGTATCACGATCAGGGCTTACCTGTGTTAAAATATAAAGGTTTTGGAAACTCAGTAAACATCACCCTAGGATTACCCTTTGTTCGCACATCGGTTGATCACGGTACAGCGCTTGATTTAGCCGGCTCTGGTGATGTTGAAGTGGGTAGTTTTGAATTAGCGATCCGCGAAGCAATTAAGCTCGCAACCAAAAAAGCACAGAATGCATGACAGATAAAGTACATCTCGGACACAGAGCGCGTAAACGCTTTGGTCAAAACTTCTTAAATGACAACAATATTATCGACAAGATAGTAACCGCTATCGATCCTAAACCAGAAGATAATCTGGTTGAAATTGGTCCTGGTTTAGGTGCTATCACTGAGCCTGTTTGTGATTTAAGTGGTCACCTAACCGTTGTAGAACTCGATAAAGATCTTGCCGAGCGCTTGATCCATCATCCATTCTTGGGACCTAAATTAACGGTTCACCAAGGTGACGCGATGAAGTTTGACTTCTCTTCTTTAATCAAAGAAGGGGAAAAGCTGAAGATCTTTGGTAACTTACCTTACAACGTATCAACCCCTTTGCTATTTCACTTATTTGAATTTGCCGACCAGGTCAAGCATATGCACTTTATGCTGCAAAAAGAAGTGGTTAACCGTATGGTTGCAGGCCCTGGCAGTAAAGCCTTTGGTCGCTTAAGCGTAATGACGCAGTACTATTGTCACGCTATTCCCGTGATTGAAGTACCACCACATTGCTTTAAACCGGCACCAAAAGTTGACTCGGCAGTGGTTCGATTGATCCCAAAAGATCCGTCACAACATACAGCCAAAAGCACTAAACTTTTGAATACTGTTTGCTTAGAAGCGTTCAACCAACGTCGTAAGACACTAAGAAATAGCTTATCGAACCTGTTAACCGAAGAGCAGTTGCGAAACTTGGGTATCGACCCTACGCTTCGCGCTGAAA
The DNA here is from genome assembly GCF_041414765.1 of Pseudoalteromonas sp. DY56-GL79. NCBI lineage: Bacteria > Pseudomonadati > Pseudomonadota > Gammaproteobacteria > Alteromonadales > Pseudoalteromonadaceae > Pseudoalteromonas > Pseudoalteromonas sp. DY56-GL79. The sequence goes on from NZ_JANHZS010000003.1 coordinate 195,619, forward strand.
ACCTGTCGCTTAACCAGTTTATTGAAATTGCAAATTGGATATATGACAACTCAAACTAATATTGGCTCACCGATCAAAGTATCGGTAGAGACCTTTTACGTTGAAGCGCAATCACAGCCTGATAAGGACAAATATGTGTTTGCCTACACCATTACCATCAAAAACCATAGCTTATGTAACGCTAAGCTACATAGTCGTTATTGGCTCATTACCGATGCTAATGGCAAAGAGACCGAAGTAGAAGGTGATGGTGTTGTCGGTGAGCAGCCCACTATTCGTCCTGGCGAGAGCTATCAGTACACCAGCGGCGCGGTGCTCGATACCCCAGTTGGTACAATGGAAGGGTATTATTTAATGCGTAATGAGTTTGGCACCGAGTTTAAAGCGCCAATCAATGTATTTAGACTCTCCTGTCCAAATATTTTGCATTGATACCATTTTTATTTTGCGGAAGCGGGTTTACCCCGCGTTCCTCATACGTGCTAGACATCAGAATAAAAACATTGAGTTATAAAAAACCACAGGTAATAAATGGCAAAATACGCAATTGGAGACCTGCAAGGCTGCTTCACTCCACTCATCGGGCTACTCGATCAAGTCAACTTTAACCCAAGCCAAGACCATTTATACTTTGTCGGTGACATCATCGCCAGAGGCCCAGATTCGCTTGCTTGCTTAGAGTTCCTCTATCAACACGCAGGCTCTATTAGCATTACACTCGGCAATCACGATCTCCACTTTTTAGCCTGTCTTGCTTTGGGAGTCGCTCCAAACCCAAAAGATAAATTAGACGCGGTTTTTGCCAGCCCTAAACGCCAGAAATATGCAGATTTATTACGTGCACAGCCACTGGCTATTTGGCTTGAAACACAGCAGACTTTTATTTCTCATGCTGGTATTCATCCAAGCTGGAATATTACGCAAGCGCTAGAATATGCACGCTTTGCCGAAACCATCTATCAATCGACAAAAGCTCCTGAGTTTTACGCCAATATGTACGGTGCTCACCCAGGACTTGAGCTCAACACGCTCAGTGATCAAGATAAGTTTAAAGCCATTGTTAACGTCTTCACTCGAATGCGCTTTCTAAAACAAAGTGGCGAACTGGATCTTAAGAACAAGTCTGGCCTAAAAGATGCGGCAGGTCTCACTCCGTGGTTTGAGCTCAGCCAAACATCAGCCGACACTACCCTACTTTTCGGCCACTGGGCTGCTTTGGAAGGCGAAACCAACAAGAAAAATATTATTGCCTTAGACACTGGCTGCGTGTGGGGAGGTCCTATGACGATGATAAATATCGACAGTGGCGAAAAGTACCAGCACAATTAGGCTATTTAACTTTCCTAAGTCGAATCTAGGGTAATCACCCACTTTAACTTTTATTAAACTAGGCTACACTCGAAGAAAACGTGAAGCTTATACTTTTTATCCGTTGAGCTGCTATTTTTTGTAATCCGACCTTTTTTACTGAAATTTTTTGTCACATCTGCTATAAAATACTTAACTTATCCGCAATAAATCCGATAAGTATCCGTATTGCTTTGTAAATTTTGTAGGACAGCTATGAATTTGACTGTTAGCCAACGTATTTGGGGTGGTTTTATTACCATCACCTTGTTGCTTCTTCTTATCGGGGGCAATTCTTTATTTAGAATTGCGAACATTGACAACTCAACTCAACAGGTTAATAACCTCTCTTTACCAGCACTCTCTAAAAGCTCTGCTCTACAAGTAGAGTTCACTTTAATGAGCAAAATGGCTCAGGGAAGTTTTTATGCACGTTCGGAGACTGAACTAGCGACGCTAAAACAGCAATTTGCAGAGCGCCAGAAGATCTTTGACAAAACCTATTCAGAGCTGCAGCAGGTCGTTGCCGCTAATAATAAATTGTCCTCAAGCAGTCGTGATGTTGGCAAAAGTTATGATGCGTTCGTAAAAGCCATGAACAGCTTGGTAAACGAGAAAACAACTGAGCTTTCGTTACGGGACAAATTAAAAGAGCAGTTATCAACTATTGATGTTGCCGCAGAAGATGCGACGATGGTGACGGTTGATATCATTGATTTGGATGGCTTAGAAGATGCTGACAAACGCGCTTTTCAAGCTGCAAATAACTTAGAAAATAACTTTTCTTCTGTTGTGACTAGCGCCAACGATATTGTTACTGTTGAAGACATCAATACATTGGAAATTGTAAGTAGAGATCAAAGCTATCTCGTTGAAGAGCTAGGTCGTAATATTGATTTAATGCGTGGCCCCGTTAGCGCGCTTGATAGCAGTTTGTTTGCTGATCTCGAAGGCTATTACACTAATTTAAAAGGTGCAGTTACCGGCAGCAACAGCATCGCGGAAAATCAAAAACGCTTGATCAACGCATTAGCTGAAACGCGTAAGGAATTATCCGACGCCGAGAAAACCACAAAAGCCGCTCTGTCTCAGCTAGATGACTTACTCTCCGAAGCAAGCCAAGTCGCCTTTAACTTACAACAAGGTGTACGTGCCGATGTAGGCACAGCAAACCTATGGACTTGGATTGGAATGATAGTAGCAACGCTAATGGCAGTCGGCGTAGCTTACATTACCGTTAGCCGAATCACAAAACCACTATCGGAAGTAAACCGAGTTTTAAACATTGTCGCCAGTGGTGATATGACACAGCGCTTAGATGACACGGCAAAAGATGAATTTGGTGAATTATCTAGAAGCTGTAACACCCTAATCTCTAGCTTACGTGAACTTATCACTGGCATTATTTCTCGTTCGACACAGCTTGCTGCAGCATCTGAAGAAACATCGACTATCACTACAGAATCCAGCCAAGCAATTAAGAATCAGCAGGCACAAGTAGAGCAAGCAGCTACCGCTACAACTGAGATGAGTAGCACCTCTCACGGTGTTAGTAACAGCGCGCATCAAGCATTACAAGAAATTAAAAATGCTGATAAAGAAGCGGAGCGTGTTAAAGGTATTTCACATGAGAACAAACACACTATTGAGCAACTCGCAAGGGAAGTGGATGAAGCCTCTCGCGTGATTAACAAACTGCACCAAGACAGCGCGTCGATAGGCAGTATTTTGGATGTTATCCGTGGCATTGCTGAGCAAACTAACCTCCTTGCACTAAACGCTGCAATCGAAGCCGCGCGTGCTGGTGAACAGGGTCGTGGCTTCGCGGTAGTGGCAGACGAAGTGCGCTCGCTTGCAAGTAAGACTCAAGAGTCAACTCAAGAAATTCAAGCAATGATTGAATCCTTACAAGCCGGTGCCGAAGAAGCGGTAGGCGCAATGTCGAAAGGCAAACAGCAGGCGGAGTCGTGCGTAACTCAGAGCGACCTTGCTAACGAAGCGCTAAACTCTATCACTGCAGCTGTTTCTCAGGCTCATGATGTGAGTGAAGAGATTGCAAACGCGGCGAATGAGCAACAGCAGGTGGCACAGGAAATTAGTGAACGTTTGGAATCGATTGTAACAATCGCAGAGCAGACGGCTGAAGGCGCAAGCCAAACTTCAATCTCTAGTTCTGAGGTTGCTAAACTCGCCGAAGAATTACGCTTATCGGTAGAACAGTTTAAGGTTTAGCTATCGAACCTGAGCTTTGAGCAGGAAACAGTCTCAAAGCTCTAGGTGGTTTAGCAAAACCGCTAAACATAAAAAAACCCATGCATGGCATGGGTTTTTTGTTTCTTTTCTTTGATTATGCAAACAATGCGTTTGCCTTCTCAACGATGTTTTCTACCGTAAAGCCAAATAGCTTGAATAGCTCATCAGCAGGCGCTGACTCACCAAACGTTGTCATACCAACGATAGCACCATTTAGGCCTACATATTTGTACCAGAAGTCCTCAATACCCGCTTCGATAGCGACGCGACGCGTTACTGAGCTTGGTAGTACGCTTTCTTTGTATGCTGGAGATTGCGCATCAAAAATGTCCGTTGAAGGCATAGACACAACACGTACCTTTTTACCTTCTGCACGAAGCTTATCCGCAGACTCCACCGCAAGTTGCACTTCAGAACCGGTTGCAATAAGGATGATTTCAGGCTCACCATCACAAGATAGTACATAACCACCTTGCTTAATCGCTGCAACTTGCTCAGCGGTACGTGGCTGCTGCGCAAGACCTTGACGGGTAAATACCAGTGCAGATGGGCCATCAGCGCGTTCAACCGCTTGCTGCCAAGCAACTGCTGACTCAACTTGGTCACATGGACGCCAGCTCGCTAGGTTTGGCGTAGTCCGTAAGTTCGCCATTTGTTCTACTGGCTGGTGTGTTGGACCATCTTCACCAAGACCGATTGAATCATGGGTATACACAAAGATGCTTCTTTGCTTCATCAATGCAGCCATACGTACGGCATTACGCGCATATTCCATAAACATCAGGAACGTCGCACCGTAAGGGATAAAGCCTCTGTGCAGTGCAATACCGTTCATGATGGCAGACATACCAAATTCACGCACACCGTAGAAAATATAGTTACCCGCAGCATCTTCTGCCGTTAAGCCTTTAGATTGATCCCAAAGTGTTAAGTTAGAACCCGCAAGGTCAGCAGAGCCACCCATAAACTCAGGTAGAATTGGACCATAAGCATTCAATGCATTTTGTGATGCTTTACGAGTTGCAGGGTTTGCAGGATTCGCTTGAAGCTCTGCGATATACGCTTCTGTTTTCTCTGACCAGTCTGCTGGAAGCTCGCCTTTCATGCGACGCTCAAATTCAGCAGCAAGCTCAGGGTAATGCATTTGGTATTCAGTGAACTTAATCAACCAGTCACTCTGTTGATTTTGACCACGAGCTGTTGCGTCCCATTTCGCGTACACATCTTCCGGTACTTCAAATGCGCCGTGCTCCCAACCGAGGAATTCACGTGCTGCTTTGATTTCATCATCACCTAGCGGTGCACCGTGACAATCATGGCTACCTGACTTGTTTGGTGAACCATAACCGATAACCGTTTTACAACAAATGAGGGTTGGCTTGTCAGACTCTGCTTGCGCCGCTTCGATTGCCGCTTTAATCGCATCGCTATCGTGACCATCAACACCGGCGATAACATGCCAGCCATAAGACTCAAAGCGTTTTGGTGTATCGTCGCTAAACCAACCTTCAACTTCACCGTCGATTGAAATACCGTTGTCATCCCAAAATGCAATCAGTTTGCCAAGACCAAGGGTACCCGCAAGTGAACAAGCTTCGTGTGAGATACCTTCCATCAAACAACCATCACCTAAAAATGCATAGGTATAGTGATTAACGATGTCGTAATCTTCACGGTTAAACTGTGCAGCCAATGCTTTTTCAGCAATCGCCATACCTACCGCATTAGTAATACCCTGACCTAATGGGCCAGTGGTAGTTTCAATACCTGGCGCATAACCATATTCTGGGTGGCCTGGTGTTTTTGAATGTAGCTGACGGAAGTTTTTGATGTCATCAATTGATAAGTCATAACCCGACAAATGCAACAATGAATAAATTAACATCGAGCCGTGACCGTTTGATAATACGAAGCGATCTCTGTCGAACCACTCAGGATTACTTGGGTTGTGCTTTAAAAAATCGCGCCAAAGTACTTCTGCGATGTCCGCCATGCCCATAGGGGCTCCTGGGTGGCCAGACTTGGCCTTTTGTACAGCGTCCATGGAAAGAACGCGAATTGCATTAGCAAGTTCTTTGCGAGATGGCATGAATTCTCCTACCTTTAAATGTGTTTCGCGGGGGTTTGAGCCCATTCTTACTTATTTATATGGCTAACTGCAACGGCAAAGGCCATAAAAAAACGGGTACAGACGGACTTTTTCCGACCATTAAAAAAGTTTGCACAATTTTGGACGTCTAGGCGTAAAATAACTAGTCAATGCCTAGGTTTTTTGGTTAGAATACGCCCCTTAATTTTTCGCGCTGTCCCTGATGTTTGTGAAGCGCAATATTTGTGAGCATAAATACAATGGCTAAACATTTATTTACTTCTGAATCTGTTTCTGAGGGCCATCCAGATAAAATCGCCGATCAGATCTCTGATGCGGTTCTAGATGCCATCCTTGAGCAAGATCCAAAAGCACGTGTTGCGTGTGAAACTTACGTTAAAACCGGTATGGTTATGGTTGGTGGTGAAATCACAACTAGCGCTTGGGTTGATATCGAGGAATTAACTCGTAAGACCGTGCGTGAAATTGGTTACACACACTCTGACATGGGCTTTGACGCTGATTCATGTGCAATCCTTAACACCATTGGTAAGCAATCACCTGATATCAACCAAGGTGTTGATCGTTCTCGTCCAGAAGAACAAGGTGCTGGTGACCAAGGTCTAATGTTTGGTTACGCGTGTAACGAAACTGACGTACTTATGCCTGCGCCTATCACTTACTCACACCGTCTAGTTCAGCGACAAGCGCAAGTTCGTAAAGACGGTACGCTACCTTGGTTACGTCCAGACGCTAAGTCTCAGGTAACATTCGCGTACGAAAACGGTAAAGCAGTAGGTATCGACGCAGTCGTATTATCTACCCAGCACTGTGATTCTGTATCACAAGCTGACCTTGTAGAAGCGGTGATGGAAACTATCATTAAGCCTACATTACCTGCAGAACTTATCACTGAAGCAACTAAGTTCTTCATCAACCCAACTGGCCGTTTCGTTATCGGTGGTCCTATGGGTGACTGTGGTCTAACTGGTCGTAAAATCATCGTAGATACATACGGCGGTATGGCTCGTCACGGTGGTGGTGCGTTCTCTGGTAAAGATCCATCAAAAGTTGACCGTTCTGCGGCTTACGCAGCACGTTACGTTGCAAAGAACATTGTTGCAGCTGGCCTTGCTGACAAGTGTGAGATCCAAGTGTCTTACGCAATCGGTGTTGCTGAGCCAACTTCTATCAGCGTAGAAACTTTCGGTACAGCTAAGCTTGATGAGTCGCGTTTAATCGAACTTATCCGCGCGCACTTCGACTTACGTCCTTACGGTCTAATCACTATGCTAGACCTTGAGCGTCCAATTTATCAGCCTACTGCTGCTTACGGCCACTTTGGTCGTGAAGAGTTCCCTTGGGAAGCAACTGATAAAGCTGACGCACTACGTGCAGCTGCAGGCCTATAATCCCCTGCTGCAAAAAGTAAAAAAGGCGCCAAATGCGCCTTTTTTAATGCCCGTAAATAATCCCCTACCCAATAAATACTTCGTCGACATCATCTTTTAAGTTTTGATACTCATCTTCATGTAGATTTAGCTCAATCATCACCTTATCTTTAAATAGGTACCAATCTGCTGCGCTTCTAAAGTGTTTTGCTTCAAAACAGAGGTTTTCAGCCAGTTTAAGTGCCGCAAAGGTTTGCACATGTTGTGCATTTTTTTGCTCTTCAAGATAGCTAACGTCATGGTGGCGTAAAATCATCTGGCATATTTCTTTGGGTAAGTGCCAAGACGTCGCAAGGAAGTAGCCTATCACAGTGTGAGGCACTGGGTACTTTTGCTGCTCATAGTAAATCAGTGTTTGCTCAGGCCGCTCTATAGACTGCTTTATTACCTCTGCGTAGTCAGGATATTTTACGGCCATTGCAGGGATCCCGGCATCGTGAAACAGTCCCAGCAGCTGCAAATTCTCCATCGGTAATGATGCCTTTAAATGATGTCCAACCACCATCGCTGCTTTTGAAATATCCGCAGCGTTATCCCAAAACTGCTGCAGTGAAATACAGCACTTTGACTGCTCAAACGCATTTTTAAGCAAATACCCTGTCACTAGCTGCGTAATACAGGTAACGCCCAAAAACATCACTGCTTGTTTTATATCTGTGATTGTACGGGCAAGACCATAAGCAGGTGAATTAATTACCTTTAACACCGCAGCTGACGCACCAACATCTGCCGCAATAATATCCGCCACGGTAAATAACTCAGGCTCAGGTTGTGATAATTCATTTTGTAAGGCTTGTAATATTTCAGGCTTAGCAGGTAAGTTAAATCCGCCGCGCAAATCATTCAGCACTTTATCGTCTATATCGATCATTGGGCTACCTCAGAATTGATACACCCAAGTTTAGTTCATCGCCTGATATTTGCAGTATTGATTGTTATGAAGTGGTACAAAAAAGCGGGATAAAACCCCGCTTAATTTGGTTAAAACCAATATGGCTCGCTATGCATGGAAGATTGTCGACTTTGCTCCATAGCACTTATCAAAAAGTCTGATTTTTGCTTGAGCCATGCCTGCACTTCTTGCAGTTCATCTGCGTTTTGGCTTTGGCAAAGCTGATATAGATACGCCAGTGTTTCTAGCTCATAAATACCATAAACGATATCAATCCAAGGCGTTCTAAACGCTTTGCGTGCTTCTTTATCGTAAAGCTTGCCCAGACAGTTACCGCTTAGTAGTGTGTTTTCTAGCTTTATTCTGACATGTAGATAATCTCTTTCAGAAAGCGATTTATCCTGTGGAAGCAAGTTTTTCAACTCTTGCCAGTCTTTATCAAATAATTGGCTTGCGATTTCTGTGACCGGTAGCTCTGCTGCACTCAACGCTTTTTGATCCCAGTTTTTACGCCACGCTCTATCAACAAGCCAACGAGTAAGTGAAAGGATCAAACGGTTATAACGAGTGCAATGAAATAAATCTTCAATGTCTGTCGGTGTCGGCTGAACATCTTGTAAATCGGTAATGACCTGCGCCAATTCAGGAAACTGATTAAGTTTCTTATAATAAGCATGACGCTTTGAGGTATAGGTTTTTAAATGAATTGCATTTTCGACCCAAGCAAGTTCTGACAACAACCATTTTAACTCATTGCGAATACTCTCAGTCGAGCTTTTATCAACGATGTCATCGAACAACCAAAATGCGTGGCGGATAAGCGAAACTCCATCAATAACTCGTTTTAATGTCTTGAGACTTGGTTTATTAAAATAGCACTGCTCATGTTTTTGGACGAACTGAATACCATAACTGACTGTCGCAATTAGCGCTTGTTCTTGCGTTACCTGAGACTTGAGCGGTACAAACCCTATAAACTTATTTGGTTTTAGAGGTTTATCATCGGCAATTCGATATCCTCTGGCGGCCTTTGAGTATAGTCCCAAGCGCATACCAGCTTGTTTAATTAGGTGATCGGCTAATAAGAAAAGATCTTCTTTGTTTCCCTCAATCAACTCTATTTCAAGCTCATTGATTGGCTCCATCTTCCCTTGTGCTGATATTTCCCCTTTATCCAACACGACTTCGATTTTGGTTCCTGAATCCGTTTCGATTAACCAAGTACGACGAATAAAATTCGTACTGAAGATCGGGAATATGTTTTCTGCAATAGACTCAAGTTGCATACCGTGAGGCCAAATATTCGCGTCAAACGCTAACAAGTCAGGACGTCCTGACTGAATAGGTAAATTGTACTCAGGTCGTTGATGTAACCCTCCTACAACTTCTCCCGCAAGCTTAATCGTTTGCTCGCATTCATCATTGCAACAACGCGTTCTTAGACCGATATCTAGCGCACGCAATTCACGATTTGGCGTGTCAAAGTAGGCGTTAGTTAAGTTTTTAGCAGGCTTGTTAGTGACCGTTTTTGCAAACTGTGTGATGAGTGCAGGGATCAGCGGAACTTCATTATCTGAAACCAAAAATTTCAGTTCTATTTCAGTGTCCATTAGGGCAGTGTTTTACCTATTTGTCTAAGGGAGGATCAAAATATACAAAGGAGGCTAAGTTTGCAATCTTTTTATCCGATGAGAAGTGCACCAAATATGCGCTAAATCAATAGATAGTCAGGCTAATTTCGCTGAACATCAACGGATCAATAACACTGAATCATTGCGTTAAATGCTGCAATTTTCATTATGTAATCAATTATTTCGCGCCATTCAAAATAAACAAAGCCTTGCTATTAGGCCGCGAAATCCCTACTATTTTGTAAACTTTACGACCCAAAGAATAAAAGGCCCACGCATGTTCAACTTTAAGCAATTTATCATTGCGAGCCTGCTCTTCACCAGCTTTGTAAGCTTTGCCGAAGAGCCAGACGAAAATAGCACAGTAAACGCCGCAACACCAAACGGCTATATTAGTGACAATCTTTTTATTTTCATGCACACAGGTCCAAGTAAAAATTATCGAATTTTAGGTTCTGTTGATGCTGGTACGCCAATCACTATTTTGAGTGGCGCTAATGACGAGTTTGTCCAAATTAAAGACGACAAAGCAAGAGAAGGTTGGGTAGAAAGTAAATTTGTCACCACGGAGCCAGGTTTAAAGCAACAATTAGAGGCGGTTAACCAAACTTTAGTGGAGACCCAAGAGGCGCTGAACGATGCCCAGCAGCAGCTTCCAATGCTGCAGCAAAACAATACCAATTTACTAGCGGAGAATGCTTCACTTCAAGACACTATTTCAGGGCTTGAAAAGCAACTACAAGATGAGCGTTTAGCACAGCAGCAAAAAGTCCAAAAAGAGCAACACCAGTTGCTCACTTACGGTGGCATCATCGGGATCAGTGGCATTATTATCGGTGTGATCCTGACGCTATTTTTATCTCGTAGAAAGCGTTACGACGGCTGGTAATTGGTTATATACCTATTGAGGTTAGATAACTTCGTCACTGACGGTTCATCTAAACTCTCTTGTCAAAAATAAATAAAGGCCGGAAAATTCGGCCTTTATTTATTCCATCTAAAACGTATTAGGCTGAACTCTTCGCATTAATATTACCCCAAATGCCAGACTCAGTAACTCCTTGCACTTTGACCTTATCGACTTCGAATACAGGTTCTTTCCCTTTTGCTCTTTGCAGATGATAATCGGCCGTAACCGCCAAGATAGTGGGTGTAAGGCGCACGATGGCAATAACATTCACCACCGTCATTAAACCTAATGCTATGTCGGCAAGATCCCATACCTGTTTTAGCGTTGCCGAAGCGCCCCACAACATCATAGATAAGTAGCATGCGGTATAAATTGAACGGCCAACTTTATTATCCAGATGGAATAAGTGTAAGTTACTTTCTGCATAGGCGTAATTAGCCACTACAGAGGTGAAAGCAAACAAAGTAATCGCCGCCGCGACAAAGTAAACGCCCCCAGTTGCTAAATGCGCGGTCATCGCAGATTGTGTTAGCCGTATGCCTTCCATCTCTCTGCCAATATCTATATCTGCCAATAGAATTATGACAGCAGTACAACTACATAAAACGATGGTATCAAAGAATACGCCCAACATTTGGATATAACCTTGGGTCACCGGGTGATTGGGAATTGGCGACGCACTTGCCGATGCGTGCGGCACACTACCCGCTCCCGCCTCGTTAGAATAGAGCCCGCGCTGAATACCATTTTTGATAGCTGCGCCAAGTGCGCCAGCGCCCGCTTCTTGCAAGCCAAAAGCCGAAAGCAAAATATCTTTGATCATGGCAGGGACTTGCGAGTAATTCATCACGGTAATAATAATGGCCGCAAGGACAAAGACTAATCCCATTACTGGCACTACCTTTTCAGCAAATCGCGCAATCGCTTTGAAGCCACCAAGAATAATAGAGCCGGCAAGGACAGTGATCACAATACCTGAATATAAGGTTGGAATATCAAACGCATTATTGAGCGCATCGGTTATGGTATTGGTTTGCATCGCGCTAAAGGTAAATCCATATCCCAAAAACAAGCAAAAGGCGAAGCATACTGCAAACGCTCGGCTTCCCAATCCCATGTGAATATAATAAGCAGGACCACCTCTAAACTCACCTTGGCTATCTCGCACTTTATAGACTTGCCCAAGTACACTTTCGGCAAAGCCTGTTGCCATCCCCAAAATGGCTATCATCCACATCCAAAATATCGCACCACTGCCACCAAGAGAAATTGCAACCGCAACACCTGCTAGGTTACCGGTTCCAACTCGAGCTGATAGCCCCGTGCATAACGCTTGAAAAGAACTGATCGTATTGTCATCACCCTGACTGCTGCCCCGTAACAGGCTAAACATGTGACGAAACTTTACAACTTGTATCCCTCGCAAAAGAATAGTGAACCAAAACCCTGCAAATAGCAGGATATAAATAAGTATCTGGCCTTCTCCCCATAAGAGCCCATTAATACTCTTAACTGCGCTTTCAAACATAGGCGATTCCTGTTTTATTATTATTTGCCGTTTATCTAGGGCCTGTTGAACTTCTTGAAGGATAAACAGGCCCTAGTATTATTTAACGGTTATTTAAATGGACTCCAGCAATCATACAACGCACCGAGCCACCTGCTGCTTCAATTGTTGGTATATCAATAGCAACTAGCTTAGCTGACTTTTCAATGACAGCAATTTGCTCAGGCAACAACGCCTGATAAGCCGTTGTGGAAAGCGCGAGTATGCGTCCCATACTGCCTTGCAGCTCAATCGCGTTGCCGCAAAAATGTTGGATCTGCTGATAAGATAGCGCAATCAGGGTGTGGCCGCTTTGCGTAAAACGATTAATAAGCTGTGCCCGCTGATATTCTGGCACCATATCTAGGCATATCATGGCGAAATCGGTGGCGACACACATTAAGACATTGGTGTGATAAACAGGCACTTTATTTTTATCATAGGCATTAAATATCTCTGCCTCTAGTCCCAACTGCTCGCAAACTTGATTAACTAACACGGCGTTGGTGCGCTTGGATTCTACCGCATAGACCACTTTTGCTTGATGATCGATAACCATAGAGCCGGTGCCTTCAAGGAATATTTCTTCAGCGGTTAGATGACTATAATCATTGATGTTTGTTACCTGATAGTGAGCACTCAGAAAATCGATAATATCGCGACGGATCTCCAATCGTCGATTCGAGGCGTACATGGGATAAATAATTAATTGACCATCGCTATGCGTCGAAAACCAGTTATTTGGAAAGACCGAATCTGGCGTATCTGTGGAAGTATCTTCAAATAAGTGCACTTTCACGCCAGCCAATTCTAACGCTTGCACGGCGTTACTGACCTCAACATAGGCTCTGTTGTTAGGATTGTTTTCACTGCAAGCTTGCTGAAACGCGTTATCTTGCATGGTTTGCGGATTCGAAGTGAAATGGTGTGGACGGATCATCACCACAGCTCTTGGTGCTTGGAATATCGTTGTCATACTGCACTCATCATTTGGGCGTTGTCATACTCAATATCAGTGTAACCACACCATAAGACAATTTAAATGCCAAAATCTTATACAATTCGTGCAATTTTCTATCACTTTGCTAAGTTGAATTATACAAATAGACTAATACAACAAAAAACCACAAAGCCGTACTATGACTCCTTATCTATATGATGCGCTTGATAAAGCCTTGATTGCTGAATTGCGCAAAGATGGCCGAGCAGCCATTTCAACCTTAGCCACGACGCTCGATGTGTCTCGTGGCACCGTACAAAACCGTTTAGATAGACTCATTTCCAGTGGTGCAATTCAAGGCTTTACAGTACGGGTTCATGAACATATCGACTCCGAGCTTGTGCGCGCTATCATGATGATAGAAGTGATTGGTAAATCCACCACGCAAGTGATTAATGCACTGCGAGGGATCCCCGAATTAAGTAAAATTCATACTACGAACGGGGCATGGGATTTAATCGCTGAAATACAAGCCGCTAACCTCACTGAATTCGATGGTGTACTGAGACAAGTTCGAGAGATTGATGGCATTTTAAATAGTGAAACCAGTATTTTGCTATCGAGTACGTAAGGCTCGATAGCGTTTAGATTAGGGTAAGTGAATCGATTGTCCAAAATAAACTAAAGCTCAACAGGCCCTAATTTACCGCTAAATAATATTGTCCCCTTCTTCTGGGCTTCGAGCGCGCTCTGCTTGCTCTCTGATCTCATCCGCATCGCTACTCACATCGTCAATATCCGCATCTACTGCACTTGCTGTGGTTTTGTTCTTTTGTTTCACAGGCGTTCTGCTACTCGAATTACTGGTCGCTTCTTTGTTTACTCCTTGTGTTTCAGTATTCGCAGCTATGATTATCCGCTCTCTAGCATCATCAGGCATGCTTATACCGTGTTCTGTAAAGCAATTAACAGTTTCTCGCATGAGTTGAGACGCCACTTTGATCGGGCTATGTTGTTCGCTATTGACCCAAAAATAAATGGTAAGATTGATAGTCGCGGAGCCTAAGGCTTCAAGTAGAACCTGAGGTGGCGGGTCGTTTAAAACCGCACTTTGCTCTTTAAGTAAGTCAATTGCAATTTGCTGCGTCAGGCGAATATCGTTGTCATAGCCAATACCAATCTTAAAGTGTCCACGTGTTTTGGGGTTGGCAGTAAAGTTTTTAATTACATTCTTGTAGACGGTAGCATTGGGTATTTGAATGTGATTACCATCGTAATCAACTAAGGTGGTTGCGCGGGCGGTGACTTTTTTAACGATCCCCAAACGGTTATCCACTTCAATAACGTCATCAATTCTAAACGGGCGTTGGACACTAATTAGCATACTCGAAATAAAGTTCTCGGCGATATCACGAAACGCAAACCCAAGAATAAGACCGACAAGCCCAGTACCACTCATTACTGCGACGGCAAACTCACTCAACCCGGCCAAGCGCAAAAAGATATAAATACCAAAAAATATGACTAACACACTGATAAAACGGCGAGTGACGAGATGTAATAATCGACTTTTACTGACATAACCTATGGGCTTAATCAAAAGATAAGAGATTGGCCGTGCTAAATAATAACAAAGCACAATAACCACAATCCCCAACGCCAGAGCAGGTAATAATTGCCATGCGGTTTGTAAAAAGTGCACAACCTGTGCGCTTAAACTTAGTGTATCTGATGTGCTCACGGCTTCAGTCGCTTCGCGAGAAGCTGCCGTCTGAATCATATTAGTCATTTGATTTTTAATAAGATTATTAATTTCCATATTGCACTCTTCAGTTTTTTATTGACAAGATCACGAGTTGATTAGTAGCAAATATAACGCCAAGCGAGATTGGCAGACCTTTTGCTGTATATCACTTTAGATCAACAGGCTCAGAATTGATTTAGGAAAAACCAATGGCAGCTCATAAACATGGCTTTAATGCAGACAGACCAAGTGATATTCCAGCACTCGGTTGGTGTGATGTCAGTAAACGGCTATATCACAGCTTATCCCAAGATAATTTATCGCTAGTGGCCGCTGGAGTGGCATTTTATGCCCTGTTGGCAATATTTCCCGCGTTAGCGGCCGTTGTTGCTATCTATGCCTATTTTTCTTCTCCTGCAGAAATGGTTGATCAGCTACTGCCGCTTATTGAACTCTTACCACCATCCAGTCAAGAAATTATGTTGCAACAACTCAAAGCGCTCACTCAAAAATCTCAGGCAAGCCTAAGTCTAGGTGCTATTTTTACCCTCTTTTTAACAATCTGGAGCAGCAGTAAAGGCTGCCAAGCACTTATTACAGCCTGCAACATTACGTATCATGAGCACAATAAAAGGCAGTTTTTGCAAGCGCTAGTGGTACGCTTTTTGTTTTCTATGGGGGCGATTTTCGTCGCGATTGTGGCGTTGTCTATTATCGGAATTTTACCGATTGTACTTAACCTCGTAGGATTTACCACAGCACTCGATTCGATAATCCAGCTAATCACTTGGTCTATTTTAGCAGCGCTATTTCACTTTTCTTTGGCGTTTGTTTATCGTTATGCGCCTCACCGCAGAGCCGCAAAATGGCGCTGGATAACACTCGGTTCGTTTACCGCAACCAGCTTATGGATCTTGGCGTCATTGGGATTTTCATATTATGTCGCGCAATTCGCTTCTTACAATGAAACTTATGGCTCATTGGGAGGCGTCGTCATTATGATGATGTGGTTATACTTAAGCGCATACATCATTATTTTTGGTGCCGCATTAAACGCCAGTACTGAGCTACAAACTTTAAAAGATAGTACCGTTGGCCCTGAGAAAGAGAGAGGACAACGAGGCGCATTTGTGGCTGATAATTTGACGACAAGACAACGTAAAGAAAAGGAGCCTCATTGATAATAGCATCAATATCAATAGCTCACTTTCACGATTTAAATTTTGCTTAGATTACTCAGCAGCAAGTTGAGCGTCGCGACCAAAATACACTTATGAGAACATAAACCAAATAGCGAAAAGCTCAACAAGCCCTAATTCAACAAATTAAAATTAGAGAGGCTCTTTATTTTTTGCTTGATTAAAGTGCTCCCATGGCCCCACAATCGCCAATGTTGTCGTTGGTGAGTACACATTAACAAATAAAGTCTTGCCGTCTGGTGAAAAACAAGCACCGGCGAGCTCAGTTTGCTTAGCTAGCCGTGCAAAATTATAGAGTTCTCCCTCTGGTGTTACGCCTCTTAGATAGTTATCTACAACATCGGAATACTGATCCTCACAAACAATTAAATGTCCTTGTGGCGACACGGTAAGATTGTCACCAAAGTTATAGAGAGACTGGCTAGCGCTTTCCACGAATAAAGACAACTTTCCTGGATTGAGACGTTCTTTTTCTGTTCCCTCAAACTCAGATGGCTGATACTTCATGATTTGCCCTAGCTGCTTTTTTCCGCCATTGGTACAACAAAAGTACAGCTCGTTTTCACCCCAATGGATCCCTTCACCTCGAGCAAATAGCGCGGCTCCACTTCGATAAGCACGGATCCGTAAATCGTCTTTAGCACTTTGCGGGTCGTCCAAATCTATCCACTCAACGATAAACTCCTGATGAAGTGGCATCGCTTTTTTATTCCAATTTCGACTATCAAATTGCGGGCTTTCTTTCACAGCCAACGCTTGTAGTTTCCCGCCTTTGTGGAGCTTTGCTTTTTCGTTTGGAATAAAGCGGTAAAACACACTGTCTCCCCGGTCTTCCGTGAGATAAACAATACCTGTTTTGGGATCAACAGCAGCAGCTTCATGATTAAACCGCCCCATTGCTTTTAGAGGTTGTGGCTTAATTAAACCCTTTGCAGTCGCTGGTACTTCAAAAATATATCCGTGATCTTGTGTAAAACCATCATTTTTAGTTGCAGTTGTTTCTTCACAAGTAAGCCAACTCCCCCAAGGCGTTATTCCACCAGAGCAGTTACGAATAGTGCCAACCAAGGATAAATATTCTTGTTCTTTTTGGCGTGTTTTTAGGTTATAGACAATATGACTTGTGCCACCTGGAAGTGCGATGCCTGAGTCATTTGTATCAAAAGCAAGCTCACTTTTATGCTGGCGAATACTGTTCTCGGCTTTTGCTAAATCTGTTGGTTTCAATTCATGATTGCGGATCAATGCAACCCGCTCTTCATCTAAAGCAATACAACCCATACCATCGGCTTTGTCAGGTACAGTAAAACCATCGGACATTTTATCTCCAAGGCTTGATACTATTTGATAACTGAAACCTTGGGGCAAATCGAGTAAACCATTGGGGTCGGTGATCAACGGCCCATACCCAGCTATCATTGTGTTAAAGTCTAATAGTGACACTCTGCCAAATGCGCTTTTAGAAAGGCCGATAAATGCGAGGGTGCCAGCCCCCCTTAAAAACCCTCGACGTGAAACCATAATTTCTCCTGCTGATCGTAGTCGTGTCGGTAATAATCTCGTGCTACATATAGATAAGATTTATGTTGTTGTACAACTCAGTGACTTGTGTACCTGTGTGGCTTTAACCAGCAGGTACACAATGGTTTAACCTGCTAAAAATAGCCGCGAATACCAAGCGCGAAACTGCGTCCCGGACGAGGGCCTATATCTTTTAAGAATGAACTATGTACTCGTGCTTCTGTATCCGTCAGATTACTCCCTCTAAGATAAATAGAGAGATCTTGATTTAACACAGAAAGATCATAAGAGATGCTAGCATCAACTAAGGTATAACCGTCGGTCATGGTTTCTTCTGGTGCAATCCGGTCCTGCTCTTGATATCGAGTAATGTGGATATGTGCACTGAGATTATCCGTCTGATAGCTTAGCTGTGACCCAAAGCGCAGAGGTGGTGTACGAGGTAAATCTCCGCCTTCTTCTAATCTGGCGCGCACAAAGTCAGAGAAAACATCAACTTTCAACTCGTCGGTCAATTGCCAAGCAACTTGCGCTTCAAAACCGTGCAAAACCACATCATCTGTCTTGAATAAATAAATAGGTAATTCGGAAGTATGATCGTGCTCATGTTCATGATTGTGGTCGTGACTATGGCCGCTCTGGGCGTACAACCCAGTTTCTATTTGATAGTAGTAGTTATCTACTTGGTTGTAAAAAGCGTTAAAAATAAAGCCTATATCACCTTGGGTTTTTCGCAGTGTAATATCAATATTGTGCGACTTTTCTAGCGCTATGCCTTGCTCATCAAGTTCAAAATGACCGTGCTCATCCATTTTGAACAACGCCCCTACCTCGTAAGTGCCAGTTCCTATGTGAGGACCAAAGGAAAATAACTCCGATGAAGAAGGAGCGCGTTCAGAGTGTGAAACAGATAACCCAAGGTTATAATTTTGCGCAAAGTCCCATACAAGACCCGAAGATAAACTGACAGGGGTAAACTGATGCTCAACCGCATATACCTTTGTTGCTTCTGAATCGTGACCAATGTGGTCATGCATTTCAGTATCGTGCGAGTGGGCATCAATACTCGGTAAAGGCACATTACTTGCGGTGATCTCCACTTGCTCAATACGACCACCTAACTGCACTAAAAAATCACCAAACCGCCTTTCCTCCATTACCCCTATCGCAAGTGTTTGGGTATCAGATGGTGGCGTAAACGCCTCACTACCTTGAGCCTCAACATCACTGTGTTTGTAATGTAAGCTTACGCCACCAGTCCAAGCGGACAGAGGCTGATGTAGTAAATCAACTTTTAACTCATTGGTATCATTCTTAAATGTTGTTCCAACCATGCCGTGCTCAACTTCAACATGTTCATACTCTGTAAAACCAGCACGCACATTCACTTTATCAAGCCAACCTTTGTTAAACTTGTACTCGCTTAATAGTTGCACTTTTGTTTGTGCTAAGTCGGCAAAAACCTGCTCTTCAGCCTCATTATGTGCTTCTTCATCACCATGCGTATGCCCCGGAATGCCGTATTTGCGGTTAAATTTCTCAACAGCCACACCGACATAACCTTGATCAAATAAGTAACTTGAGCCAACAGTAAAACCATCAGACTCTTCAGCACTATTTGCTACTTTATAGTGATGTTCATCATTGTCATTCCCTTCACTATGCTCATGAATTTCAGCAGGAACAGGTACTTCGTAATCATTAGATTCTCGCCAGAATGCATCAACATATAAAGCCACAGAGCCAATACCCGATGTCGCATTAAACGAGGCTGTATTTTGGTCATCAACAGAGTTACTTTCCAGATTCCATTCTCCGCGAGTTGTATTATCGGTTGGCACTCTTGTATCGACAACGTTAACCACTCCCCCAATCGCACCACTACCATAAAAAAGAGTTGCAGGTCCCCGCAACACCTCGATTTGTTGAGCCGTTGAGGCTTCGGAGGCGACTGAGTGATCAGGACCAACTCTAGATACATCACTGACATCTAATCCATTTTGCGTCACCAACACTCGCGGGCCACTCAAACCTCGAATAATTGGTGTACTCGCTACTTTGGCGTGGAAGTTTGTGTTGACGCCAGGCAATTTTTCTAAACTATCCCCTAGCGTAGCGGTTTGCTGTCGACGCAATGTTTCACCTGACAAAACACTAACTGGAACCGCAGATTCCATCGCCGACATATGTACAGGAGTAGCAACAATATCTATAACTTCTATTGGAGAACGATTTAACATTAGCATTGCGTTTTTAACGCCACCTTGCTCCAGAGTGAGCGCCTTATGCAGGTGAGCAAAACCAGATGCTCTTACATGGATTTGTTTATTTCCAAGCCCAACGCCCGAAATTTGAAAATGACCATTGTTATCTGTGAGTACGCGAATATCAGTTCCTTCGACCTCAATTGATGCATTTGCAATCCCTTTACCAGCTTTATTGACGACTGTACCTTCTATAGACTTTGCTACAAGGCTTGGTGGTAACAGTGCAGCAACGAGCAAGGATATTGTTGATAGTTTAGACATAACGACTCCAATAAATGTTATATTGTATCAATTATGCTCGATATGTTATATTGTATCAATAGTTGGATGGATTATGTCGTCATTGCCGTGAACAAAACTCAACGAAATTTTATTCTCAAACAGGCTCAAGCAAAATGCCAATCGTTAGGGCTGCGTTTAACTGAAAAACGACAGGGCGTGCTAGAAATATTATTGCAAACAGTCGAGCCGCTATCAGCGTATGAACTTACTGACAAATACAATAAAAGCACCAACTCTCCTATTCTAGCAATGTCCGTGTACCGCATTCTTGAATTCTTAGAATCAGTCAATCTGGCACACCGGATCCATTCTGCAAATAAATATATAGCCTGTAAGAGTCTAGATGGTGCGTGCCATCACCATCTATCCGTGATCTTAGTCTGCAAATCCTGCCATCAAATAGAAGAAATAGATTCTGTTCAAGAGGCTGCCAAGCATCTATTTGAAGCGGTAGAAAGCACTGGATTTTCAGCTGCAAATGCACGCTTAGAGTTGCCTGGCTTATGTAACCTTTGCAAAGCCAAACTTGACAAATAGGTCCCTACAATATGAAAAACACACTGATAAAAAATGCAATTGTGGTCAACGAGAATCAATCACAAGAATGTGATGTACTTATCGTTGATAACAGAATAAACAAAATTGCAAGCTCAATAACTGCGCAGCCAAATGACAATATTGTGGATGCGACAGGTTATTTTCTACTCCCTGGAATGATAGACGACCAAGTACATTTCCGTGAGCCCGGCTTAACACAGAAGGGGAATATAGCCTCAGAATCCAGAGCTGCTGTGGCAGGTGGTATCACCAGCTATATGGAAATGCCAAACGTAAGCCCTGCGACTACAACCATTGAAGCTCTTGAACAGAAATACGCGATTGCGTCTAGAAGCTCGCTGGCAAACTATAGTTTTTACTTAGGGGCAACCGAAGATAATTTAGAACAAATAAAACGTTTAGATGCGAAGAAGTACTGCGGTGTTAAAGTTTTTATGGGGGCATCAACAGGCGATCTACTCGTTGAGCATCCACAAGCACTCGACGCAATTTTCAGAGAAAGTCCAACCCTAATTGTCACCCACTGTGAAGATGGAAGAGTGATTGAAAAGAATTTATCCATGTGCATCGGACGCAGTGGCAGTTTAACAATTCAAGATCACCCCATCATTCGTGACGTCGAAGCGTGTTATTCATCCTCTTCGTACGCTGTATCTTTAGCGAAACAATATCGTAGCGATTTACATGTACTGCATATCACAACAGAAAAAGAATTGAGCTTATTCCCTTCAGGCGATATTCGCGACAAACATATTACGGCAGAAGCATGTGTTCATCATTTGTGGTTCAGTCAAGAAGATTATGCACTGCAGGGTAACCTAATAAAATGCAACCCAGCGATTAAAGCGAAAAGCGATCGTGATGCTTTGTTAGCAGCGGTACGAAATAATCAAATAGATATTATCGCTACTGATCACGCACCTCATACTTGGCAAGAAAAGCAACTCCCCTACCAGCAAGCACCTGCGGGTTTACCTTTAGTTGAACATGCATTGTTAAGCTTGCTCGACCATGTGCATCATCAGCGTTTATCTATAGAGCAGCTCGTTGAGAAGGTGGCACATAATCCAGCGTTAAGATATCACATTGTAGATAGAGGCTTTATTCGTGAAGGATACTATGCTGACTTGGTACTCGTGAACCCTCATCACGAAACGCTCACTTGCCATCAGAAAACACACTATCACTGTGGCTGGACCCCGTTCGACGGTCACCGTTTTTCAGCAAAAGTTTTAAAAACTTGGGTGAATGGCAGTCTCGTTTATGACGGCCAACAACCGCTTAATACACCCACAGCCGCTATGCCACTAATTTTTAATCGCTAGAAACCTCGTCGGAAATAAATATGACAGTATCTTTACCTGATGTTGCCTTTGGGCAGCTTGCAACAACAGCCTTACCGCTAAAGTGGGTGGGTATGGAAAAAATTGCCATACCTTTAGAGGTGGAAATATCAAGCTCCTCCTGCCAAAGAGTTAACGCTCTTGCAAATATTTTTGTTAGCCTTGATAAACCTGAGGCGAAAGGGATCCATATGTCCCGGTTATACATTCGCTTGAGAGAGATACTAAGTACGGCTCCTTTGAATATTAAAACGATTGAAGCGTTATTAAAAGAGTCGGTTCAATCTCAACAAGGATTGAGCAAAGCAGCCAAGCTTGAGTTACAGTTTGAAGTAACCATAGATAAACCAGCATTGTTGAGCGATCAATTCGGCTATCAAAGTTACCCTATCACGCTTAATTGTGAGTATATAAACTCAGAGCTTAGCTACGAGTTATCACTTACTATTGCCTATTCAAGTACCTGCCCTTGTTCAGCGGCACTTTCTAGACAAGCATTAAGTGAAGAGATCGAAGAGCAGTTTTCCCAACAGATGATTTCAAAACACGAACTAATGACGTGGATAACCTCTCTACAAGGAAGCATTGCCACACCTCATAGCCAGCGCTCTTTCGCTTACGTAACGGTAAAACTAACTGAACGGACGTTGCCACTCATTCCAAGCCTTATAAAAGCGCTAGAACAAGCCATTGGCACGCCAGTTCAAACTGCGGTAAAACGTGAAGATGAACAAGCATTTGCGAAGCTAAATGCAGAAAATCTAATGTTTTGTGAAGATGCCGCACGACGAGTCAAACAGTTTTTAGAGCAAAACACACAATTTGTTGATTATTGGTTCAAAATTGAACATCAAGAAAGTTTGCATGCTCACAATGCTGTCGCCATTGATAATAAGTTTCCGGCTCAAAAACTGACTTAATAAACACTTATCTGCCTAAGATGCAAGAATCATGATACCGCCATTATTATGCGATAAAACACAACTACAAACACACAATAGATACACTATAACATTACAAAAATACTGAGAAGTTTATGAAAAAGACCATCATCGCCGTTACGATTTACTCCACGCTTTTTGTCTCTGGTTGTTCAAATTATACAACGGAGGTGGCATCTAGCGTGCCTAAGAAAAGTGAATCAGTCCATCACAATCCACTGTTCAACGCCAGTACTTTAATCTACCAAACCCCAATGTTTGACCAGATCAAAGATGAACATTTTATGCCTGCATTTAAGTTGGGTATGGCAGAGCACCTCAAAGAAATCGCGCGTATTGCAACTAACCCTGCAACGCCTACGTTTGAAAACACCTTAGTTGCAATGGAAAAAAGTGGTGCACTGCTAAAGCGAACCAGTAGCGTATTTTTTAACTTAATAGGCACTGATAGCTCAGTAAAGCGTCGTCAATTACAAAAAGAACTAGCCCCAATGCTCGCAGAACACCGCGATAACATCAATTTGAACGCCGCATTATTTGACCGTATAAAGTCGCTTTATGATAATCGCAACACACTCGAACTGGACTCTGAATCAAAGCGTTTATTGGATGTTTACTACACCAACTTTGTACGAGCTGGCGCAAAACTAAGTGCTGAAGATAAGGAGAAAATTCGCAAAATCAATGAAGAGCATTCCTCTCTGACTACCCAGTTTTCACAAAACCTATTAGCAGAAACGTCTGCCATATCAGTGATTGTTGATGATAAAGCCGCATTAGACGGTTTAACAGAAAGACAAATTCTTGCCACTAAACGTGCGGCTGAAGCTGCAGGACATAAAGACAAGTACTTAATCGGTATTACCAACACCACTCGTCAACCTATTTTAGCGTCTTTAACCAACCGAGCACTTAGGCAACAGATTTGGCAAGCTTCTGCTTATCGTGCTCAGTCAGGTGATAATGACAACACTCAAATTATCATCCGGCTGGCACAGCTAAGGGCCGAAAGAGCAGCGCTGTTAGGGTATAAAAGCTGGGCAGACTACGGCCTAGAAAAGCAAATGGCTGGAAACCCTAAAGCAGTTTACAACATGCTTGGCAGCATGGTGCCGGCCGTTATTTCCAACGTGGAAAAGGAAGCTGCAGATATTAAAACGCTTATTCAAAGCGAAGGGCACTCGTTCGACATCAAACCTTGGGACTGGGCATACTACGCTGAAAAAGTTCGTCAATCTCGTTATGATCTGGACGAAACAGAAGTGAAAAAGTACTTCGAATTTAATAACGTCTTAGAAAATGGTGTTTTTTATACCATGAATAAGCTGTACGGCGTAAGTTTCAAAGCTCGCCCTGACTTACCTGTGTATCATCCAGATGTTAAGGCTTATGAACTGATCGATAACAATGGTGAAAGCCTCGCGATATTCTTTGCCGACTATTTTGCAAGAGAAGGTAAACGTGGTGGAGCTTGGATGAATTCATTTGTAGGGCAATCTAAGTTATTAAACCAAAAGCCTGTGGTTATCAATGTCATGAATATTGCAAAGGCACCTGATGGTGAACCAACCTTTGTGAGCTACAGTGAAGTGACAACTATGTTTCACGAAATGGGACATGGCTTACATGGGATGTTTTCTGACGTAAAATATCCGAGTCTTGCTGGAACCGCTGTTTCTCGTGATTTTGTTGAGTTTCCCTCAACCTTTGAGGAAGACTGGGCTGCACACCCAGAAGTTATCAGTAACTATGCAAAGCATTACCAAACCGGGGAGCCTATCCCAAAAACACTGCTTGATAAAGTGATCCGCTCACGAACTTTTAATATGGGCTACGATACATTGGAGTACATGGCATCTGCGCTCTTAGATATGGAGTGGCATACAATTTCACCTGAGCATGCACCCACCGATATCAATGAATTTGAACAAGCGGCACTGAAGAAGCATGGAGTCGCCCTCGATTACGTTCCACCGCGTTATAAATCAGCATTTTTTGCGCACTCTATGGGAGGCGGCTATTCTGCTGGTTACTATGCTTATATGTGGAGTGAAATATTAGCAGCCGACGCCTATGCATACGTGCAAAAGCTCGGTGGACTTAAACTTGAAAATGGCGAAAAATATCGTAAACATATTTTATCGGTTGGTAACTCAAGACCTGTAATGGACTCTTACAAAGCATTCCGCGGAAAAGAGCCAACGACTGAAGCGCTATTAAAACGCAGAGGACTAACCCCTAAATAACACACTATTTAGTTTACCCAGCCAAAAAGGGAAGCTGCAATGCTTCCCTTTTATCAATCTTATACCAGTTGTATTAAGTAAATGATCTATCTTGAAGCGGGAAAATAGCTTTAGTAGCAAGGCAAAAATTTTGCTATTTAGTTGTTCTAAATGAGAAATTTTTAACGAAGCTAATATGCTATTTCACCCTTCAAATTGATTAGAGAATTAATTCAATTGGTATTAAATACAATACCGAGCAAACAAGCTTGCAACGGTTGCAGCGGTTGGTTTGCCATGCTGCCAGTCGCCACCTTCAACGCCGCTACCCGCAATATCCATATGTACATACGGAATTGGCAATTCTGCATTACAACCATGCTTGTCTAAGCCACCAACAATTGCCAAAAATGCCATAGGGAATTGGTGACCACGAGCGGTAACCGCCGATGGTGCGTTGTTGCTCGAAAGCACATCATCCGCAAGGGTGCGTGGTTTTACAAAGTCATAGTCTTCGCGTCGGCTACGCGATACTTCCGCGCAGTCAGCCCATAGGTCGCCCATATCTGCAATCTTGCGAGATACTTGTGCTGCTCGTGCTGGACCATTCTCAACATAAGCACTGTAAGGACCCATGGCGCGCGCCGCATGACCTGTCAGTGTTGCAACTGTAAAGATCTCAGGGTTTTTCTCACCCAGAGCTAAGTCTTTCGCTTCGCTGAGTAAATCCCCCATCGCCAAGCGACCTTCCGCATCAGTGTTACCAATACGAACGCGAACGCCTTCTCTGCTCTCAATGATTTCATCCGGCACGAAACAGTCAGAACCAATCGAGTTACGAACCACGGCAAGGTAAGCAATTACCTTAATACCTTTTGGTTGGTACTTAGCAACTGCTTCCATAAAGCCAACCACTGACGCCGCACCGCCTTTATCACGGCTCATGCCTGCCATAAAACCGCCCACTTTCAAGTCTGCACCGCCGGTATCGTACACAAGACCTTTACCAACAAAAATAAGGGTACGTTCAACGTCACCTTCTGGCTCGTATGCCATTTTTACAACACGAGGATGGTGACGCTCAACGGCGTAAGAGGCACGCGCTACCGTACTTAAGAGAGGATATTGCTCATCCATAACTTTACGATCCGCGATAACTTCAACGTTTACCGCTGAACCTTGAAATAGCTCGACACAGTAGTCAGCAAAACGAGGTGGTGCCATGCGCTCAGGTTCTGTACCACACAGATCGCGCGCAGCATATTGGCCTGCAGCGATTGCACTCAGTTGATCGCAGCATTGTGCTGACGCCTCAAAAACATAAATCGCTTCGATTGGTTCAATCACTTCGCCACGGTACTCACGTGCTTCTAATGGCTGCCATAAGCCTTGGCAAGCACCTAAAAAGCTGACTGCACGCGCATTTTCGTAACGAGCATCGGCTGGCACATTAACGACAGCGAGTACCGGCTTTACTGCACCAGCCGCTTTCGCTTCTAAAATACCAGCCTTTGCCGCTTCAAAGTAACGGCGAACGTCATCGTAATCTCTGTCGAGTGGTCCGGTTGGCGCAATCACCAAACGCTTGCCTGGTACTTTGTCTGAAACAAGCAGACTTGCCTTTTGCGCAATGCGCGCATCCACAGCTAAAAATGGCGCAGCAACGTCGTCGAGCTCTGCACTGCCAAGGTTTTGAATATCATGAGTAACAACAACGATAGCATCTGCATCGCTTTCAAATAGGGTGTTACAAGGTAATGCGATTGGAAAAGACATAAAAACGGCCCTTTTCTATATTAGAATTAGGGCCGACTATAGGTGATTTGTAGTCAAGTTCCAAGGGAACTACGACATATCACGGGCTTCATCTGGTTTCGCTTTGGTTTTGCTGATCACAGACCAAGCTTCTAACATCACCAAAATACTGACCACCAGCACGATAACGTCAAGCACAACCAACAGCCAATTGCCTTTTTGATAGTATTCACCTAGCTTGATCACTCCGGCAAAAAACGCCATCACCAGCACAAATACCATAGGGATCAAGGTGTACTTTGCCGGACGCCCGAGTTTGATAAGATACACTGAGATAACTAACAAGGTTAAGCTTGCCAAGATTTGGTTGGTTGAACCAAACAGCGGCCAAATCACCATACCACCACTACCCGATGCGCCGCCCGCGCCAAAGGCGAGTAGCAAGCAACATGCAACGGCCAATAAAGTCGCGATGATACCGTTGTTCAGGAACTTGATGTTATAGATCTCGCCCCACTCTTGAATAATATAACGCTGAAGTCTAACGCCAGAATCCATAGTGGTACCTGCAAAAAGTACAACCATAACGGCAAGTAGAGTTGATGCGATTTCGACTGGTAGTCCCCAGCCTGTACTAATCAGGTTAGAGCCACCGTTAATAAAGGCTGATACGCTGCCAGCACCAAGATGACTATAAATTTCGTGCCACTCTTCAGGTGATACAGCTAGCATCACACCACTCACGGCGACCAAAGTGATAAGTGCAAGTGAGCCTTCACCAACTGCACCTAAGTAGCCGACAAAACGGCCGTCTTTTTCTTTGTCTAGTTGTTTTGAACTCGTTCCCGACGAAACAATACCGTGGAAACCAGATACCGCACCACAAGCGATGGTCACGAATAACAGGGGTATAATACTTGGGGTGTTTTCTACCGTTTGGGTATTAAACGCAGGCGCGGTGATATCTGGCATCACCACAAATACTGCACCATAAAGCAGGATCAATCCCACTAACAGCTGCATGCCATTAATAAAGTCACGAGGTTGTAATAGCATCCAAACCGGTAACAATGACGCTACGGCAGCATAGATAAACAAAATGATGATCCAATTGGCTTTGTCGCTTAGACCAAACATTTCGGTTGGTAAGGTGATCGGCATACTACTGCCCATATAAATGGTCGCGTAGAGCACAATAACCCCGATAATACAGAGTGGTACTAGCGGCACTTTTCGTTTCAGCAATTGCCCGATAATAAGCGCCACGACGATAGCAGACCAAGCGGGGAATACCGCATTTGGGTTACCCACGAAGGAGTTTGCGATCACCACGCCGAATACGGCATTTACCATGAGCAGTACAAGGAAGACCACTATCATAAACAATGAACGCGTGCGCTTGCCAATCACGCTTTCAGACAACGCGCCCATCGACTTGCCTTTATGGCGAGCACTTGCCCACAACGCGCCCATATCATGGACACCCGCAAAGAATATGGTACCGAATACAACCCAAAGTACTGCTGGCACCCAGCCCCAATACACAGCGATAGCTGGACCTACAATTGGTGCAGCGCCCGCGACTGAAGTAAAGTGATGCCCCCACAATACCACTTTGTTGGTAGGAACATAATCTACGCCGTCCTCAAGCTCATGAGCCGGCGTGACAAAGTTGTCATCCATTTTAAATATTTTTTCAGCAATAAATTTGGAATAGACAAACCATCCAAATAACATCCCTATGATGCCGAAGAGTACGATCATTATGGATTGCATAATGCTTACCTCTTGTTGTTGTTTTAATTACACGCAGTTGGCGTGATTAGTTTGTTGCACGACAACTTCGAAGCTAGCACAAATTAAACTAATTGCAGTTATCTTTTAGTCTAGGTAGGTCAGAATTAGCCATCAAAAAGTCCCAATTGAGCTTGCGTGTTAGACTTTTCATTTAGTCCTAAATGCAAGCCCACGAGGCGCACGGGTTTAAACTTTTGCCGTGACATCGCCTCAATCAATAATTCCTCGAAAACGGGCAAATCAATATGCTGGTATTGGCATTCTTTGGTGGTTTGGGTGAAATCGTAAAACTTCACTTTAACGCCAAGCTTATTAAAGCCGCGCTGTAAATAAGGCTGTGCTCGGCGAGTCAGTTCAGGTAACAACTTTTCTTTTATGACTTGTTTTAAGGTATCAAGGTCGAGCGTGTCTTCTGCAAATGTGGTTTCAACGCCTATCGATTTGCGCACTCTATCGGTCTCAACTCGGCGCTCATCAATACCTTGACAACGCCGCCATAATACAGCGCCAAACTTGCCAAATGATTGGCGTAACTGAATTTCAGACAGTGCCTTAATATCTCGGCCATACTCAAGTCCCATGGCTAGCAAACGTTGTTGAGTCACTTTACCTACACCTGGAATTTTTTTAAGGGGTAACGCATCAATAAAAGCGCTCACTTGGTGAGGCGGGATAACACACTGACCATTAGGCTTGTTTTCATCGCTGGCAATTTTGGCTAAAAACTTGATTGGCGCAATTCCCGCTGAAGCTGTAAGGCCCGTTTCTGCAAATATATCCGCTCGGATCTGCTCGGCAATAAGCGTTGCACTGCCATTACATTGCTGACACTCAGTGACATCTAGATAGGCTTCATCCAAAGACAGTGGCTCAATGAGCTCAGTATAACGGGCAAAAATAGTTCTAATTTGTTGCGATATTGCCTTATATACCTCCATTCTCCCCGGTACAATCACCAGCTGAGGGCAGAGTTTTTTCGCTTGATAATTCGACATGGCCGAGCGCACGCCATATTGCCGAGCAATATAGTTAGCCGTGGATAGCACCCCACGATGACTCCGCCCACCAATCGCCATCGGCACTGTTGCAAGCTCGGGGTTATCGCGCATTTCTACCGATGCATAGAACGCGTCCATATCAATATGAATAAATTTACGCACGTTAAAACACTGTCTAAATAAACAGTGTTTATTATGTGCTAATTTTCCAACTGTTGCAATCTTGAACATAAGCCTTAGTGTTCTGGGCTATACTTGTGTGGATGTCTGTTGCAAGTTGCACTGCAAAACAGAGATAATGCTAACAATATCAATACAGTTCAAAGTACTAAATCCGTTACTTTGGCTATATTTAATCATTCAGCAATCAATCAGGAGCCTGCATGAAGTACTCACGACTTGGTAGTAGCCCATTAGAAGTTTCGCGCATTTGTTTAGGAAGCATGACTTGGGGCGTACAAAACAACCAGCATGATGCCGACGAGCAAATCAATTATGCACTAAGCCGTGGTATTAACTTCATTGATACCGCTGAAATGTACGCGGTCCCTCCCTCACCTGAAACCTATGGTAAAACCGAAGCCATCATTGGCAATTGGCTAAAGCGCCACCAAGAAAAGCGCGAAAAGCTCGTGCTTGCAACCAAGATTGCGGGAAGCGGTTTGCCTTGGATCCGTGAAGGCGGCCCTATTACGGGACAATCAGTGATCCAAGCGGTGGACAATTCTTTAGCGCGCCTGAATACCGACTATATCGACCTCTACCAACTACATTGGCCAAACCGTACTTCACCGCACTTTGGTAAACAATGGCCAGGTATGGTGCCTTTGAGTGCGCTTGACCGCGACGAAGAACGCGCTGGCATGCTAGATATTTTAGAGGGCCTAGCGAGCTGTATTAAAGCAGGTAAAATTCGCCATTGGGGTCTTTCTGATGATACGCCTTGGGGCATTCACACTTACCTTAATTTGGCGATGCAGCACAACCTACCTAAGCCGGTTTCAATTCAAAATGAGTTTAGCTTGCTACATGCCAAAGATTGGCCTTACTTAATTGAGAGCTGCGTAAACGAAGATATTGCCTATTTACCTTGGTCGCCGCTGGCTGGTGGGATGCTGAGCGGTAAATATTTAGGGGGCGCAAGACCTGAAGGCAGCCGCTTTACCTTAGTGCAAAGACAAGGCCTATTTAGAGACACGCAACTAGCGCAAGAAGCCGTTGCAAAATATTTAGAGATCGCCAAAGAATTTAATATGACTGCAGCGCAACTGTCGCTAGCTTGGTGCAATCAAGTCGATGGCGTGACTTCAACTATTATTGGCGCGACAACCATGGCACAGCTTAAAGAAAATATTCAAGCGTTTGAACAACCGCTATGTGCAGAATCTTTAGCCGAGATTGATACGGTATTTAAAGCGTACCCTGCTCCGTTTTAATATCTTCATTCGCGATACGCCGCTTTTACGCTGGCGTATCGCTTTGTAAACCCATTTTTGTTACCTAGATCGAAGTTAAAACCCCCATGCAAAGCTTAAACAACAATCCAGTCACTCCACTTCAAGGTAGCTGCTTTACCAGAAAAACTACTCGCGCCATTGTCCTTAGAGACAACGACATCCTTATGCTTTACACCAAACGTTATGATGATTACACCTTGCCAGGTGGCGGCGTCGACGAGGGTGAAAGCTTAGAAGCGGCATTGGAGCGCGAGCTAAAAGAAGAAACGGGTGCCGTATCCATCACAGGTTTGACTCCTTTTGGTCGCTACGAAGAGTACCGCCCTTGGTATAAACCCGATCATGACAATGTGCATATTATTTCTTATTGCTACGTTTGTGAGATTTGTGGCGAATTTGATGCGCCAGCTATGGAGGATTATGAACACGCCAATGGTATGAAGCCGGTGTGGATCAACATAAACCAAGCCATCGCGCATAACGAAGCAAAACTAAATGATGCAAATAACAAAGGGATGTCCGTATTACGTGAACTCACTTTGCTAAAACACATTTCCGCGCAATTAGTCACAGATTAATTTGCCTATTGAGGGAACAATTAAGTCTTTATTAAGCTCTAACTCCGCATGACTCAAGGATTTAATAAGAATAATGCGGCTGCTCCAACACAACCTGATTAGTTTCACCATTATCGCCTCTATTGTGCTGCATCTACTGCTCGGCTGGTATCTGCAGCAAAGTATTTATATCCCCTCAAAGCCTGTAGAAATTAAGGCAATGAAAACCTATTTGGTTATTGAGCCTGCCAAGCCTAAGATGGAGCGCATTGAGACACCGACGATAACTGAAGATAAGCCAGTAGAGGAGTTAAAACCGACGCTGCCGGACGATACAGTTGAAGTACTAAAAACTGCGCAAGCAGAACAAAAAAAGCCTACGGTTGAAAGTACAACTAAGCACATAACCAAAGCAGCGGTCGTCACGCAACCTAAAAAATTAGACCATCGCAAAGCAATCTCTCAATTTCGTCAGCAACTTTTAGAGCGCGTTCCGAGTGACGTTGTACTCAGCCAAAGCCAAGAAAAGCCGCAGCGGATCACCGTGCCTAAAACGCATCAAACCACTGCTGCGAGCATGCAAAGAGA
Source organism: Pseudoalteromonas sp. DY56-GL79 (assembly GCF_041414765.1). Lineage (NCBI taxonomy): Bacteria > Pseudomonadati > Pseudomonadota > Gammaproteobacteria > Alteromonadales > Pseudoalteromonadaceae > Pseudoalteromonas > Pseudoalteromonas sp. DY56-GL79. The sequence continues at coordinate 227,910 of NZ_JANHZS010000003.1, forward strand.
GCAACTCGAGTCTACGTCTCAATACACAGTCTACCGGGAAAATGGCCTGTGTTACGCTGAAGTTAGGCCCGACCCAAGCATTCCTACACCGGAAGGATTAAATAAGAATTGGCGTACTGCGCCTCGCCCTTGCGATGGCGGTGCCATTAAAAAAGCCTATGACGCCGCAATGAGTAAATGGCTAAACAAACGCTAATCTTGCTATCATAAAGCAAATCTATTGCGAAGAGTCCATTATGGAAAAAGTCACCATTTTAGTTGACGCCCAAAATGTTTATTACACCACCAAGCAAGCCTACCAAACAGGCTTCGACTATAATTCGTTTTGGCGCAAAGCGACGGCTAATCGCGAGGTATATCAAGCCATTGCCTATTCCAGCGAACGGGGTGACGACAAGCAAAGACAGTTCCAAAATATCTTGCGAGCGATTGGCTTTGAGGTGAAGTTAAAGCCTTATATTCAACGTGCCGATGGCTCCGCAAAATGTGATTGGGATGTTGGCATTACCATTGATGCCATGGAATGCGCGTCAGGATCCGATGTGATAATTCTAGTTACTGGCGATGGTGATTTTGATTTACTCGCGAATAAGCTCAGAGATAAATACCATACCCGAGTCGAAGTTTACGGCGTGCCGCAGCTTACCGCCGCTTCACTGATCCGTGCCGCCAGTGAGTTTATACCAATCGAAAACGAATTGTTGATTGGCAAGAAATAAAAAGCAAAGCTCCTTGATAGCAGCGGCTTTGCTTGTTGACGAATTCGTCACTTTTGATTGCTTGGTTGTGCAATACACGCGTTTTAATCCGATAAGTAATATTCCACGCTCGTCACAACACGCACGATTTTTATCTGTGGCGTATTACTGTCTCTGTCGCGAATACTAAATTGTCCTTGCCTTGCCGATTTTATTTTGCCAAGCACAGAGTCGGAATCTTTAGCAAATTTGACCGCCACTTCTCGAGCTTTTTGTGTGGCTTCTTGCACCATTTCAGGTTTAATATCATTAAGACCAGTAAACAAATATTCAACCCGATTTTGATAGTCGTCTTTGGTGATAGCAATACCTTGTTTGGCCAGCTCACTTAACTGCCCTAGTGCTTGCGAGACTTTATCTGGATTATTGGAGTACACAGTCACACCGGCTTTTGCCACATAGCGAAATCCTTGATTGTTTTGACCGTACTCTTGGGCGTATTTATCCGTAATGGAAGGCGCTGATATCGAAAGCTCTGAAGCATCAAAGCCATGCAAGGTTAAGAACGCGCGGATCGCCGCATTTTTCTTTTCCGTGCGCTCCACCAAGGCTTCCAGATCGTTATCTGCATCACGATAAAATACGGGCCAAATCACCGTGTCTGCTGTTACTTCCTTTTCCGATAAGCCTTTTACACTTACCGTTCGCTCCATTCCTTTTACTTCTAGAATGGTCGATTTTACCATCCAACCGCTCACTACCACCGCTAGTGATAGCAAAGCTGCAGGAGCCAAATATTTACTCATAGTAGACATATCTCTGTCCTCAACGTTACGCCTCAGTCATAGTTTTCAAACAATTATTAAGGGGATAGATCAAAGTCTACCTTAATTGCACTCGAAAACCGCGAGCAAAATGGTAGAGTGGTGCTTATGAGCTGCGGCTGAACTAGGAAACAGTATGAGCGTAAAGCGTATTAGCCAATTTTTTAACCCCCAATCCATCGCGGTGATTGGCGCCTCTAACAATCCTGATCGCGCCGGCTTTATCGTAATGCGTAACTTGCTACAAGGCGGCTTTAAAGGGCCCATTATGCCCGTCAGTCCAAAGCATACCGCCGTGCATGGGGTGCTCGCCTACAGCGCCATCAAGCAGCTCCCCAAAGTCCCTGATCTCGCTGTTATTTGTACCAACAAACAAACCTTAGTGCAAATCATCAATGAACTTGGTGATATTGGCTGTCAACATGCAATCATCATCGCGGCGGGGCTTGATAATCAGCACAAACAACAATTAAAAGAAGCTGCCAAAATAGCGAAAGTCACTTTACTTGGTCCTAATTGTCTCGGTTTACTCATTCCTCACTTGGGTATTAATGCCAGCTTTTCTCATACCGTTGCAGCGCCCGGTAAGCTTGCTTTTATTTCACAATCGGCGGCGGTATGTTCAACCATACTGGACTGGGCACAACATAAAAAAATCGGCTTTTCTTACTTTGTTTCCGTTGGGGACTGCCTTGATATCGATTTCGACGAACTACTTGATTTCCTTGGACGGGATCCAAAAACCCAAGCTATTTTGCTTTACATTGATAATATCGACGATGTTAGGCGCTTTATTTCTGCAGCTCGAGCCGCTGCATTTAGTAAGCCTGTCATCGCCATAAAAACCGGAAAAACCAAGGCTGGCGCAATCGCTGCGCTGAATCACACCGGCGGCAATACCTCCGATGACGCGGTTTATGATGCTATGTTCCAGCGTGCTGGTATGCTGAGGGTAAACGATCTTAGGGAACTATTTGCTGCCACTCAAACCCTTGCTTTACACCCCAAATTGCTGCAAGTAGAACAGCTGACCATTTTAACCAATGGCGGCGGCCCAGGCATTATGGCCGTCGATACCTTACTACAGAACTCAGGCAAACTGGCGGTGCTAAGCGAGCAGACCAAGCAAGCGCTCAGCGCCCTGATCCCACAAACGGATCATGCTTGTAACCCTATAGATATTTTTGGTGATTCCTCGCCAAAACGTTACCAACAAGCACTAGAAATTTTATTAAAGGCTGACGAAGTCAAAAACTTATTGATAATTCATACTCCTTCAGCGCTTGCGCCAAGTACCGCTTATGCCGAGATCATTGCACAGACCCTAGCCAAAATTCCAAAAATGGCACGCCCTTATGTGATGACAAACTTTATGGGTGAAGAAGCGGCCTACGCCGCAAGGCTTGTATGCGCAAATGCTAAGATCCCAACTTATCGCACCCCAGAAGGTGCCGTTGGCGCCTTTATGCACTTGGTGAGCTACCGTCGAAATCAAAAACATCTCACGCAAACACCTGAGTCCTACAGTGATGAAGGCCAGCTGCAACACCTGCAAAGCAAACGTTTAATCAATGACTTTTTAAATTCAGGTGCCAATAAACTCGCGACCCATTTGGCTTCTCAGGTGCTGGCTAATTACGATATAGAATGTATAGAGACACAAATCGCACTCACCCCCTCAGAAGCAAAAGAGCAAGCTCAGCAGCTTGGTTTCCCCGTTGCACTCAAACTGATAAGCCATGATATTCCTTCTAAATCGGAAGTGGGTGGGGTTGTACTCAACCTCAACGATGCCGAAGAAGTAGAACAAACCGCATTTTCGATGTTACTACGGATCCGTGAGGCTGCCCCCGAAGCTGAAATAGAAGGTTTCTCTTTGCAACGCATGGCAAAACGCGCTGGTGGACAAGAATTACGGATAGCGGTAAAAACCGAACCCGGTGTCGGCCCTGTTATTTTACTGGGTGAGGCGGGCACTGGGCTTAATTTCTCGCAAGCTGCGGTGGCATTGCCGCCACTGAATATGAACCTTGCAAAGTACCTAATTGCAGCCGCCCATGATAAAGGCTTTATCAAAGAGCGGGCACTACCTGAAAAGGTCGATAAATACCGTTTATGCGCCCTACTCACTCGAGTGTCTCAAATGGTAGTCGACCAACCCGATATCATTGATATGGAGCTCAATCCTATTTTGGCCTGCTCGGGTCAGTTCCAGGTGCTCGACGCCAGTATTACGCTAAGACGATACGAGCCAGTATCTGGCCGTAAACGCTTGGCCATCCGACCTTACCCTCGAGAACTGGTAAAAACCGTGACGTTAAAAGATGGCCGCCCCGCAACCTTGAGACCTATTCGTCCTGAGGATGAAAGAGCGCACCAAGAGTTTGACCAGTCTTTAAGTAAAGAAGATAGATATCGCCGCTTTTTTGGTGAGTTGCCACAATTTAATCATGAACAGCTCGCCAAAATGACGCAAATTGACTACGACCGGGAAATGGCGTTTATCGTCACTGTACCTAATAAGTCGAGCTATCAAACGCTTGGAGTATCACGCGTGCTGATGGACCCAGATAACCAAGTGGCTGAATTTGCCGTAGTGGTACGCTCAGATTGCCAAGGGCTTGGGCTTGGACGCATACTCATGGAAGCCGCTATAAAGCACTGTCGTAAACAGGGCGTACAAAGCATTGAAGGGATCACCCTGCCTGAAAACAGCGGTATGATAGGCCTTGCCAAAAAGCTTGGATTTACCGTATCTCGAGATTTTGAGGAAGGCACCATTCAGATGGTGTTACACTTAAACTAAACACAAAAAAGATAAGGGATGCTGGCAACTTGATGCAACTTCACATCAGAGAAAAAACGGCTGCGGTGCTCGAGGCTACAGGGCAATATCGAAAACTTGGGCGCGCAGTTGATATCTTCCTCATCACCCTGATTTTAACCAATGTCGTCGCTATCGTGTTGGAATCTGAGCGCGACTTAGCAAGTGTGTACCATCACTACTTTCTAACCCTAGAGTTAGTCAGTGTGACCATCTTCGCCATCGAATACTTACTGAGGTTTTGGTGCTGTGTCGATAAGCTTGATTACCGCCAATTGGATATACCCAATTGGAAAAAACGCCTAAAGTATCTGATATCACCGCTGGCAGTGATTGATCTCATCGCTATTTTACCAACCATATTAATGGCCTTTATCACCTTTGATCTGCGCTTTTTACGTGTTATTCGATTACTCAGGATCTTTAAGCTGACGCGCTACTCTCGAGCCATGCAGTTGCTGCTCGCAGCATTTAAAGAAGAGTCAAGCTCATTACTTGCTGCCTTTTTCATTATGAGTGTGGTGCTTATCATGGCCTCTTGCGGAATTTATCTTATTGAACACGATGTGCAACCGGATAAGTTTGGCTCCATTCCCAAAGCCATGTGGTGGGCGATGGCCACTCTAACTACCGTGGGTTACGGCGATGTAGTGCCTATCACCCCGCTCGGGCAATTTTTTGGTGGCCTTATCACTTTACTCAGTATGGGCATGGTCGCGATCCCCACAGGCCTCTTGGCTTCAAGCTTTGCGGACCAAATGCGCAAACGTCGAGATGCGTTCAATGAGGCTGTGCTGCATGCATTAGTCGATGGCGATGTCGACAAAAGTGACAGAGCCCATTTAGAAGCGCTTCGTATTGAGCTTGGCTTAAGCCAATTGGAAGCGAACCAAGCAATTAAACTAATGAGCAGTCAACGCGTCCATCATATGTACTGTCGCCACTGCGGTAAAAAGCTGTAGCCAAAGAGGCTACAGCGATGTTTCAAAGAGTAATTGCGCTACCTGTTCACCACTAATCGCCGAGCTGAAGCGATAGCCTTGATAATAATCAACTTGCTCAGCTTTAATTCGCTGATACTGTAGGTCGTTTTCCACCCCTTCAGCGACACATTTTAATCCCAGTCCATGCGCTAAATTTACACATGAGCGAATGATTAAATAGCTTTCAGGATCCTCAGCAATTTGTTGTACAAAGCTTTTATCTATCTTGATGACATCAATAGGCAATTGTTGCAGATAGGTCAAAGAGGCGTACCCCGTCCCAAAGTCATCCATATAGATACGACAGCCTAGTGCTTTTATTTCTTTCATCACTTTCACGGCGCTATCAACGTTAGAAAGCAATGCGGTTTCCGTTATCTCAAAAGCCACTGAGTGACCAGACACTTTACTGCGACTTAGCGCCTGTTGAATATTATCGACCAAGCTCGAGGATTCAAAATCAATGGCGGATAGATTAATAGATATATACAAATCGCGCTCAATGGTTTGCCAGTGTCTCAATTCAACCAATGCCCGAGAAAGGGTTTGTAAGGTAAGCTCGGTAACTACGCCTGCATGTTCAGCTGCTAGCGCATACTCCTGAGCGCAAAACTCACTATTTTCAGGCCAACGTAATAGCGCTTCAAAGCCAAGCAAGGTATCACTTTGTACATCGACAATTGGCTGATAATGATTACTAAATTCACCATTTTTGAGTGCTCGCATAAGCGCTTGTTCGACTTCACGAGAACGCCTAACCTTGCCATTCATCTCTTCGCGGAAAAACTGATAACTAGAAATTTGTTGTACATTAACATGCTCAAGAGCCGCCTTAGCCGCTTGATTGAGCTCAAAAGCGTCGGACGCATCATCCGGGTACATTGCAATTCCTATCGTAGGTTGCATCTGCACAGTATGTCCAGCGGCCTCCAAAGGTGTGCTAAATGAGTGAACTAAACACTCTACATATTGATGCACCTTTTCAGGGTTATCGAGATGCTCCATCAGCACATAAAACGACTTATCATGCCCCGTTGCTAAACTGTCTAATTCTCGGAAGCAACAGCGTAGCTTTGTTGCAAGCAGTGGAAGCAGCTCGGCCACAAAGTCTGCACCATAAATATCGTATAGATTCTGTAAGCGATTGAATTTGATTACCAGTAATGCAAAATGTGTCTCTTGAGCCTGCGACTGCTTGATAGCATGCTGCACTCTATCCATCAATAACGCTTTATTCGGCAACTTTGTCTGTAAATCGTAGTTAGCGAGCTGATATAGCTCTTTTTCAGTACGCTTTTGTTGGCTAATATCGGTTAGCACCACGACATAACTGTATAGTTCGCCATCACCATTTGCCACGGCACTAATCTTAATCAATACGTCTCTTTCATCACCATTAGGCAGACTAACGACTTCTTCTGAACTCAAGTGTTGATGTACTGCCAACGCCAACGTTTGGCGTAGATACATCATCCGCTTTTGTCTCGACATCCCAAGTTTTACCGCAGTGCTTGATGACGGGATAGAGTCAAGATTAAAGGCATTTTGCATCGCACGATTACAAGCCTGGATACGTAGTCTTTTGTCTAAGATCATAACCCAGTCACGGGTCTGCTCAAACGCAGCCCCAAATAATGCGGCACGCTCTTCAAATAAACGTTCACGCGTTAAGTTGGTATAGGTGCCAGCCACTTGTGTGGGATTACCTTCATCCCACTCGAGTACCTTGCCAAAATCCTTATACCAACGCCACTGGCCTTTGCTGTCTTTTAATCGATAAGTACAGTCGATAAACCCTTTGTTCGTTGTGACGAACTCAAGCCACTGTAAACGGAACATGGCTCTATCCGAGGGATGTATCTTTTGCAGGTAATCGTCCAAGCCGACACTCTCAAGCTCGTAGTCGAGCTCCGTAACTAATCGAGGCTGATAGATTAACGTACTACCCGCATGCCACTCCCATACGCCGGAGTTACTTCCCTCTAGCGCCATTTTCAACCTAGCTTCGCGGTCTTGTGTTTCCTTATGAGCGGCAAGAATAAGTTGCTCAACACGATACTTTCGATAGCTCCAAAGAGACAGTAGTAAGAGCGTGAGAAACACATATCCAGCAATCGCAACGGGTGAACGCCACGCGGGATAGTTTACATTAATGGTTAATTTTGCAGGCGGCGTATAATCGCCCGTTAATGGGTCTTTGGCCCACACTTTTAACGCATATTCACCGGGATTAAGTTTAGGAAATACCACACGATTTTGATTGCGGCTCAAGATCTTCTGACCACCGGATATTTGATACTCATAAATGATCCGATCCTGATAGCTAAATGCCATCGCAGAGAATGACACTTCGAGTCCAATATCGTCATGTTCAAGTTCAATGTGATCAAATTGCTTTAATCCAGCTTTTTGATTTGGCCGAGAAATTAAATCCACGCTGGTGATATTAACATGATCAAGTAATGGCTTTTTAGGCCGATTGTCATCAGGAGAAAACACCACAAACCCTTTTAACATACCATACGCAATGCGACCATCTTCCAACATCACGGAAGCACCACCATTAAATTCATTAGAAAGTATGCCATCCTCGGTGGTGAATTGTTGTAAGTGCAAATTATCCGGATCTAGACGCCAAATTCCCTTGTGAGATGACATCCAAATCATTCCTTCTTTGTCTTGGCGCATTTCATACATCAAAGTATCTATTTTATGGGCTTTTAAATCGATGTTATAAATCGGCTCATAACCGTCCAGCGTCAGACCAATCAAACCAAAGGATGATAACGACAACCACAAGATATTATTTTTATCTATGGTATAGGTGGTGATATCAACCGCTAAATGCTTATTTGCCTTTGGCGCTTTATAGATCTCAGTTAGCGTTTCCAACTGCGGATCATATTGCAGCAATACGCCAGCATAGTAGTAAAGGGGTTTAAGCGGTTCGTTTGGAAGTGGTGGGTAGAAGCCATAAGTAAGAAACGGATCGACATTTTCAAATGACTTCGTCAGGTGTGTCAGCTCTGCTGTATTAATATCATAAACGAACATCCCAATGTCACTATTTACGAAATAAAACTTACCATCAGCTAACAACTCCCCTCCTTTCACAAAGGAGGTCAGTATCTCTTTATCTTCTGGGTTATTAGCCTTGGGTCTTGTCACTTCATGAGTAATAGGGTCAAAGACAAACAATCCTTTCACAGTTGTTAGCCAAAGCTTATTGTTATACTCCGCAATCTTCCAGATAATAAACTCTGAGAGAATTTCGTCACCCAAGTAACCCTTTAGAAACTGTTTAGTCTCTCTGGTTTTTGGGTTGTATCGTGTTAGGCCGTCATTTGTTGCCAGCCACAAGAACTGATTAGATTCATGCATTGCCCAGACATTACTGTGAGAAAAACCTTCACCTTCAACGGTAAGATCGCTAACGTTGTCAAACGCCAGCGTGCTGTCTGGTAAGTAAAATGCACCATCTTCTTTAGTCGCAACCCAAAGCCCACCATAGTTGTCTTTAACAATATCGATAACACTGGTATTTGATGGTAAAAATACGCTTGTAGACAAGCGTTTATCACGAACCGCATTGCCATCTTCAATCGTGTAATAAACAAGACCTTTATCGGTACCAAGTAGCAAGGTGTGTTCATCATGTCTGAGCATTTTCCATATGTTTAGCTCAGGAAGCAGCGTTTTAAACGGTACCTCTGCGTCAAAATCTTTTAGTAATTGAGAAATATCTAGCTCGTACATCCCCTGAACCGCTCCCACGAGCAAGGTATCTTGGTCTAAAATAAATAGTGATTTAGTATTTGTTTGATAGGGATGTGCAATGGGAGCAAGGTGGTCAAGGGGTCTTAGTTTTTTCGTTGTTAAATGATATGCAAACAAGCGCTCTGAAGTGGCGATAAACAAGATGTCTTGATGTTGATAAACGGCACGTATAAAACCGCTTTCTTCATCTAGCGGTAAAGTCACTTCACTCTCAAGTTTGCCTGTATGGATATTGAGGATAGCAACATCATTGGTGCGTACAACCCACATATGGTCATCATCTTTGGTCAAAACGATATTAACCAAATTGGAATAAAACTCGTCCTCTGTGGAGGGGGGTTCTATGTACTTTCTATACTCGTCTTTCATCGGGTCGTATCGCAATAAACCCGCGATCCCCGTGGTGATCCAAATGCCACCAAGGTTGTCCTGGTAAATATAATTCACTTGCACTTTATCAAGCACGCCATCTGGTCCATTCACGTCCAGCACTTGATAACCGTCGTAACGGTTAAGTCCTCCTTCGGTAGAAAGCCACAAATAGCCCTGCTCATCTATGAGCAACGTATTTACGTAACTTTGTGATAATCCTTCCGCGGGTGAAAGTCGAGAAATTTGTGCAGCATTTACCAATGCAGTAAATAGGCAAATACAAAATATAAAACACAGGCGAAACATAAAAAGCCGAGGTTGTTAACTAGACGTAATACATTGCCACGAGTTGACGATTTTGTCCAAGATAACTAGATAAGCGAGAAGCAAGTTCAGGTGGTAGCTCTCGTGAATTGCTTTGAAACCCTAGTGCACTGTAAAAGTCATGAAGATGACAGTAAGCAAAAGTATAAATTATCTGCTGTGGCTGCTGACTACGAAACTGTGCAATAACGGTTTCAATTAGTTTCTTCGCAATGCCTTGTTTTCTATGTTGTGAAGCAATATAAACGCCCACCAGCAACCAATATCCGTCTACCGGCTGCAAACGACAAGCTGCGATAATTTCATTGCTATTTTTTGCAACCCAAACTTTGTCGTGTTTTGCAGCTCGTCCCCGCGCCTTATGTGCAGCATAAAACTTATTAACAAGCGGCGTCATTACGGCTGGGAGCAATTCAATTGTCAGCATCAAGCAAGCATTAGACTCAGGTAATACTCAAACTTTTGCTTTAGCGTATCCTGTTCAGACAACGGCCTTTGATTGATGGTGTCATAAATCGCTTCTCTACTTTTTTTGCCTCGTTTTATTTGGTAGGCCCAAAACGACGCCTCATACTCTAGTTGAATTTGGTATTTTTCTTGTCTAGGTAGCAAACACAGGTTATAGCTCATTACGCATCATTCAATTTTAAGCAAAGGAAAGCCCAAGTGTATCACAAGGCAGTCTGTCTATTGCAGCAAAATCTAGTTTTGATTAAAGCGCGATAGCGTGCCCTTTATTGTAAAAATTATGTATACTTAAATGCATAAAAATCGCTGAGTGACCCACCGAAGGAGTTGGATTGAAAGCCGTATTACTGTGTTTACTAATGATTATTTCAACTGTTGCACACGCCGCGAATGAACTGCCAAAAGTTATGCGCTTCAATAAACCACCGCAAACTCCACAAGCGCTCTACGTGATAGAGCTGATGGAAATGGTTTATCAATCTCTCGGGATAGAGTTACGCCTTGAGGAGTTTAATCATAAAGGCTCTTTAATTGCAGCCAACGCAGGAAACTTAGACGGACAGCTAGCTCGAGTTGCCAGTGTGGAGAATGAGTATCCAAACCTGCGCCGTATTGACTATCCTTTATTTCAGTTTAATTTACAGTTATTCACCCTATGTGCTCACTGCAAGCTTAACGAAATCAAATCTTTAACGGTCCGCAGCGGCTACCCTGTCGCAACTACTTATTTGGCTGAACACCATACCACAGCCTATGTTATTGGCGTTAAAAGCGCGGTGGCGCAGCTTAACTTAGTCATGCAGAAACAGGTTGAAGGTGCATTAATACTCGACTTTCACTTAAAGCCACATCTAAAGAACATAAATGAAGAAACATTACAGATAAAAAATTTAGCCGTCGTTGAAAGTTTCCACTTTGTACATAAGCGTAACGAACAACTAGTTCCACTTATCAAAGCAAAGTTAGAGGAGTTTGAGCGACAAGGAATAATAAAAATGCTTAAAGCTAAATATCAAATTTAAAGTTTTCCCCTTTTTGATCATCATCCATATGCTCTGATTTTGACTTTCGTTGCAGATACCTTTTATAACGTTGCTGACACAACAAGATAACTTTACGCTTTTGCTCGTTATTCAAATTATTCCACTCAAAGCGCTCCTCGCGACTGCGATAGCAACCTTTACAATAACCGCGATTATTTACCTGACAGATCCCCTTACACGGACTTGGGATCTCGAATATCTCAATTTGTTCCATGTATGCGCTACACCATTAACCCTAACCTAAGCATACTGGCTAGGGTAAACTCTGCCAAGGTGTAATTCTGATAAGCTTGCTTGCATTCAACAACACTCAAATAATGTTCATGCTCAAAATCAATCAAGGTTTGAAGGCGATTTTTGCAGCTTAATTAAAAATAAAGTTTGCGTGGGAATAGGCGAAATTGAAGCGGGAATTGACTTGTCTTGAAAAAGAGCGATAACCGCTCTTTTTATATCTCAAATTACAAAGGCTAGTCACTCGCTAGCCTAGCCTTTTTAAGATGAAGTGTAGGCAAACTAATTTAGTTTACCGTTACTTTCGCAAACTTACGCTTACCTACTTGGTAGATTTCACAAGAACCTTTAGTAACTTCTAATTTAGTATCTGTTACTTTGTCTTCGCCGTTAAGTTTTACTGCGCCTTGCTTGATCATGCGCATCGCCTCTGAAGTACTTGCCACTAAACCTGCTTCTTTTAGCAAGTTAGTGATAAACGTGCTTTCACCTTCGATAGTTACCGTGACTTCAGGGATCTCATCAGGTAAGGCATTTTTCTGGAAACGCTTGATAAAGTCTTGATGTGCCGCTTCAGCGTCAGCTTCACTGTGGAATCGAGCAATCATTTCTTTTGCAAATTCAATCTTAATGTCACGAGGGTTACGGCCGCCCGCAACTTCTTCTTTAAGTTCAGCGATATCATCCAGTGTTTTTGCACTTAGTAATTCGTAGTAACGCCACATTAAATCATCAGAAATCGACATCACTTTACCGAACATATCGTTTGGCGCGTCAGTAATACCGATGTAGTTACCTAATGACTTAGACATTTTCTGTACACCGTCGGTGCCTTCAAGTAACGGCATCATCAGTACTGTTTGCGGCTTTTGCCCTTCGTCTTTTTGTAGCTCACGACCCATTAATAGGTTGAAGCGCTGATCGGTACCACCGAGCTCAACATCCGCCTCTAATGCAACCGAGTCCCAACCTTGAACCAGTGGATATAAGAATTCGTGGATTGCGATTGCTTGACCATTTGCATAACGCTTTTTAAAGTCGTCGCGCTCAAGCATACGTGCCACAGTTTGACGTGCAGCAAGCTTGATCATACCGGCAGTGCCTAGCTTTTCCATCCACTCAGAATTGAATGCAACTGTGGTTTTAGCAGGATCAAGGATTTTGAAAACCTGTTCTTTGTATGTTTCTGCATTTGCCAGTACATCTTCACGAGTGAGTGGCTTACGAGTTACATTCTTGCCCGTTGGGTCGCCAATCATACCGGTGAAATCACCAATCAAGAAAATCACCTCATGGCCTAAGTCTTGAAAGGTTTTCATTTTATTGATTAGCACTGTGTGTCCTAAATGCAAATCAGGCGCTGTTGGATCGAAACCCGCTTTAATACGTAGTTTTTTACCTGACTTCAGCTTTTCTTTTAATTCATCCTGCAACAGAATTTCTTCTGCACCACGGCTAATCTCTGCAAATGCAGTTTCTAAATCCACTATTCTCACTCCAACAGCTATAACTTGTAATCGCTCGATTCTAGCCTATATTTATCCGAGTTTAAATGCACAAAACGCTGGTATTACGGGTTTATTACGTATATCCTGCAATATTATCTACAATAATTCTTGACAGCAGAAAAGGCGCATTATGGTTCATGTGGTTCATAAGCTCCCCAAAAAGCACAAAGTGCTCATCATCGGCTTCCTATCTGCGATGGTCGGAATTGCCCTGATCCCCTCTGAAAAAGCAACGGCTTCAAAAGACAATGACGGAAAAGCTTTAGAAGTTGGGAAACGTTACGAGTTGCCAGTAAAAATATCAGAAAAAACAGAGCAACTTACTGAATTAGATGCAGCGCCAGTCATCACGCCTGAGTCTGCCCCTAAACAACCTGTATTTGAATTTAAAGACCACGAAGTGAAGTCTGGCGACAGCCTAGCTGTGATTTTTAAACGCGCAGGTTATTCTGCCAAAACGTTACACAATCTGGTCAATACCAACGCAGAAACCCGTAAGCTGACTAAAATCCACCCGGGAGAAGTGCTTAGCTTTGCTAGCAATGATGGTGGTGAATTAGCTCAATTAAAATACATCTTGTCAAAAACGGATACCTTATTGGTTACCCTAAACGACGAGGGTAGTTACGAAACCAAAATCGAAAGCAAAGAAATCGAAAGTCGCGAAAAATCAGCCGGTGGCGAGATCAGTTCCAGCTTCTGGAGCGCCGGTATTTCCGCGGGTCTTAGCGAACGTCAAATAATGAACTTCGCCGATATTTTTGGTTGGGATGTCGACTTTGCAAACGATATTCGTAAGGGCGACTCTTTCGCATTAGTATTTGAAAAGCACTATGTAGACGGTGAAGAAATCGGTAATGGTAAAATTATTGCTGCCGAATTTATCAACCAGGGCGAGCGTTACAGCGCGGTTCGTCATACTGATGACGAATTCTATACCCCTGAAGGCCGTAGCATGAAAAAGGCTTTCTTAAGAGCACCGGTTAACTTCAAATATATCAGCTCCAGCTTCAATCCGCGTCGCCTTCACCCGGTGACTGGCCGAGTATCGTCTCACAATGGTATAGACTATGCGGCACGCGTAGGCACACCGGTGGTTTCCTCTGGTAACGGTAAAGTACTCAAGTCAGGTTACAATAAACTCAATGGTAACTATGTGTTTATTCAGCACGGCAGCAAGTATGTGACTAAGTACTTGCACTTGAATAAACGTGCAGTGAAGACAGGTCAAAAAGTGAAGCAAGGACAGAAAATTGGTACTGTCGGCTCAACTGGCCGCGTTACGGGTCCTCACCTTCATTATGAGTTTTTGGTGAACGGCGTACACCGAAATCCTAAAACGGTAAAACTGCCGAAGTCTGAGCCATTACCTCAGTCTGAGCTCGCTAAGTTCAAACCCATTGCTGATGCGATGCTGGTAAAACTAGAGCGCAATAGAGAGTTAATGCTTGCAGCAGCAAACAAAGACTAAAAACTAAAAAGGTAGCCAAGGCTACCTTTTTACTATGCGAGATAAAAATGCTAGATAAAGCTTATTTTTGATTAAACAAAGCAAGTGCACTATTGCTCATCGCTCTTACTCCTGTTGCGATGGCGATAGGATAATCTGGCGCAAATTTACTAGAATGCAATGAAGGTAAAGGCTCACCGCTTTTTTGTGCCGCATCGAATACCGCTTGATTAACACCGCCTAGCCAAAAAATTGTAATTGGTACATTGTCATCAGTACGGCCATATAAGCCGAAATCTTCACCAGCCATCACAGGCTGAGACTGTTCAACATTTTCTGCACCAATTTCCTGCTTAATGGCGCTAGTTACAAACTCAGCCAACTCGGGGTTATTATACGTAGATGGAATGCTTTCGCTTTCATGAACGATAACCTCAGGCACAAGACTGTCCTCCAATCCTGCACTTTGTGCTATGCCTGCAGTCAGGCGTTTGATTGCCGTAATTTGTTGCTCACGTACATCCGGATTATAAGAACGTAGCGTCAATTGTAGCTTCACTTCGTTTGAAATGATGTTGTGCTTAGAACCACCGTGAATAGAGCCTACTGTGATCACCGACGGTTCTAACGGAGATATCTCTCGTGATGTAATGGTCTGTAGTCCCATAACAATTCGCGATGCCAGTACCACAGGGTCGATGGTAGTATGTGGATAGGCCCCATGGCCCCCTTTCCCCTTAACTATGATGTCAACTGAATCAACATTAGCCAGAGCATAACCCGGTGCGATCGCCACTTTACCGGCAGGAACCGCAGCACTTACATGTAAACCAATAACATGATCGGGTTTAGCAAACTGAGTATACAACCCTTCCTTTAACATGGCTTTTGCGCCGCCACCCACTTCTTCAGCGGGTTGAGCTACTAACATCAATGTACCTTGCCATTTTTCCTTGTTAGCCATTAGCTGTTTTGCTGTGCCGATTAAACTGGTCATATGGATGTCGTGACCACAACCGTGCATCACACCAACCAAATTCCCCGCATCATCTTTCACCTTTACTTTTGACGCGTATGGCTTCCCTGTTTCTTCAATAATTGGCAAACCATCGGTATCGGCTCGGATCATCACCGTTGGACCATCACCGTTTTTCAGCATGCCGACAACACCAAAACCACCCACATTTTCAGTCACGTCATAACCTAGTCTGCGCATTTCATCCGCCAAACGCCCTGCTGTTTTTTCTTCTTTATAAGAGAGCTCAGGGTTTTGATGTAAATGTAGGTATAAAGATTCAAGTTCAGGCATAGACTCTGCAACTTGTTGTTTCAAATTGGCATTCGCATGCCAAGACAAAGTGGCAATGAGGCCTAATGCCAAGGGAGATAAGCGCATAAGATAGACTCCTTTTTGTTTTTTTCAGGATGCGGGTTTATTGGGGGAAAATCAATCATATTTATATTTTAATCCTTTCTATTTTACCAAGCTTTGCTACGCTTAAAGACACAACTTAAGGAATCCTCATGCCAGAGATTAATATTAATATCAGTGATTTAGAGCCAGGTATGTTTGTTGTCGGTGTGACAAAGCAGACAGGCTCAGTTGCGATTAAAACCAAGGGCTGGGTGAGAACGAAAACAAGCATTACAAAGCTACAAAAGAGTGGTGTTTTAGAGGTAACGGTCGATCCCAGTAAGCGCCTTTCAGAACACGACCCTCACGATGAACCTCCTCATGATGAAAATATAGAAGAGCCGCATAAACCAGAGCATGATCCTTGGCAAACCAAGTGTAGTGTTGACGCAGAAATGCAACACGCAGTGACACTTTACGACGAAGCAAAAGCAATTCAAAGCAAAGCGTTTGCGGATATTAAAGCGGGTAAAGCGATAGAAATAGAGGCGTTTAAAGCAACAGCGAGTGGCTTTATTGACTCCGTTTTTCGTAATCAAGATGCGCTTTCCTGCATTGCTCGGATCAGAGAAAAAGACGCCTATTTATTGGAGCACTCTATTAATGTTTCTATCTTAATGGCTATTTTCTGTAAGCACCTTGGCTATTCGAGAGAGTTAACCGAGGAAATGACTACAGGAGCACTACTCCATGACATTGGTAAGATAGAAATTCCCGACGATATTTTACATAAGCCTGGAAAGTTGAGCTTAGATGAATACGGCATTATGAAATCACACGCAAAATATAGCTTTGATATTTTGCTCAATGCGGGTCTTGGACGAGTTGCTTGCGAAATTGCGGGTTATCACCACGAGCGCCTAGATGGCACAGGGTACCCTTATGGCAAAACCGCGGACGAACTACCACAGCATGTGAGAATGGCCGCTATTGTAGATGTGTATGACGCATTGACCGCCGAGCGCGTCTACAAAGAAGGTATGACACCAATTAAAGCCTTTAAGTTAATGCGTGAAGGCTGCCCTCACCATTTTGACGAACAACTACTAAGCCGGTTTATTGCTTGCATTGGCGTATACCCCGTGGGCACCTTAGTAAAGCTCACTAGTGGTAAGGTCGGTGTTATTGCCCAAAGCAATCCCAAAACGCCGCTAAAACCCGTAGTAAAAGTGTTTTATCACGCTAAGCACATGCATTACATTGAAGTTCAGGATATAGATTTAAGCGCGAAAAAAGCAAACGATGAGCTAGAGTCAGCGATCAAGCCTGAAGAATTCAAGCTTGATCTTATTCGGTTTTTTAAACACTCAATGCTGCCTTGATATTAAGGCAGCCAGTCCTCCATTGCCTCGAGGCTGAATTCAATACCATCGAAATCAAAACGTGTTTGCTCTGGTGTAATTTCTACAACGGTCAAAGCACCTAGACTATCCCCCTCATATAAAGGTCTATTGTTTATTTTTATCCACCGCTCATGCGAGTCGGTAGCATAAATATGCGCTTGATAACGTAAGCTTGGAATACTATTTTGCAATTGGGCAGGCAGCAGCGCGATGGGCGTAGCTGAAGCAGAGTCCTTAGTCGTAGAAAGCACCTCAGGCTCTTCATGCGGTGCCGTTTCTTTTACCGCCTCGGCAAAGGCTTTTTTAAGTTCTTCTGATACCCCGGCAAGTTCATCATTTTGTGGTTTTGGCTTAGCGCCAAATACGCGATAACCCGCATATTCACCAGCCATTTGGATCTCTCCGGGAGATGAATCTTGAGTAACCTGATTAGGTTGAATGGCATCAGATGTAGGGGCAGGAACAACAGCTACAGCTTTAACAGAATCTACCGGTACCAATTGTTGTTGATATAAAGGCTTGCCTTGGTTATCAACACCAATTTGCACAGACACCCACTGGAAATGCTGCTCAGGCTCATTAGTTTGCGCCGCTAGATTAGGATTAACAGTGTTGTTTGTCGCTGAAGTAGTCGCTGGTCTACTCACTTCTTGACTAGCAGCATTAGCCTTTTTCACCTGCTGATTATTCTCCACCGCAAGATCTGTAGCAAGCTCAGCTTGCTCTTCTTTTTTCAGCTCCACTTTAGACGTTGCTGCTGGTTGCACTTCCGCAGGGGTCGTTATCTTACCAATATAATAGCCCGCCCCAAGTGAAGACAAAGACAAGAGACCCGCACCGGCATAGGTAACGAGCTTTTTATAGAAAATGAGTTGGGCGTCTTGACGTTGACTCAAATAATCCTGCTCTGCATCTGCGCCTTGTTGCGACTGTTTCATTGCACTTGTTAAATACGACATGTTTCCCTCTACACCAATTTTGCCAAGCCAAAGCCTGCAACAAATAACACACCAAGCCAAGCCGTAAACAATAAAGGCACGCGACTCTTTTCCTGGTTTGCGTCTGGCACTAAATTAGTGGGTAGCGCCTCTTTTGCAGCTTGAACAGCGATTGCTTTCGTTACCTGAGTTTGCGATGCCGAGTAAGCACCTAATAAACATCTGTCGGCCAACAAGTTTATTAATCTTGGGATCCCAGCTGTCACTTGATGTACATAGGCTACCGCATCGTGGTGGAACAACGCTTGCTGACAACCAGCTTTTTGCAGTCGGTGCTGTATATAAGCAAATACTTGCGATTCGCTAAGTGGTAGCAAGTGATAACGTGCAGTGATCCTTTGTGCCAATTGACGTAACTCGTTGCGCTGTAACAAATGCTGTAGCTCGGGCTGACCTACCAATACAATTTGTAGCAATTTTTTATGATCTGTTTCCAGATTAGTCAGCAGCCTAAGCTGTTCAAGTACCTCTGGTGCTAAATGCTGAGCTTCATCAATGATCAACATAGTATGACCACCACTATGATGATTCTCTAATAATCTATGCTTAATCACATCGGTAAGCGATTTTAACGTGGCGTTGTTGCTGTCATAAGTAATCCCCAACTCGTCACAAATCGTCGCAAGTAGTTCAAGCTCTGATAGTGATGGATTAAGTATAAAAGCAACTTTCGTTGATTCAGGTAATTGAGCCAACATGCTGCGTGTTACTGTGGTTTTTCCCGTTCCCACTTCACCTGTCAGTAGCACAAAGCCACCCGCGTCACCCAACCCATAGGTTAAGTGTGCAAGTGCTTCCTTGTGACGTTCGCTAAGGAATAAAAATTCAGGATTTGGAGCAATCGAGAAGGGTTTTTCAGTTAACCCAAAATAGCGTAAATACACGACTTGTCTCTTTATTGTTATGATGCGCTCTATAATGGCAAAATCCGGTTCAAGATAAAACCTCGAATCGCAGAAAATGGAACATAGAAAATGAAAATCTACCTCGTCGGCGGTGCAGTTAGAGACGAACTGCTAGGACGCCCAATAAAAGAAAGAGATTATGTCGTCGTTGGCAGCACACTTGAGCAAATGAGCAAACTGGGTTATCAGCAGGTTGGTAATGATTTTCCCGTGTTTTTACATCCAACGACCAAAGATGAGCACGCACTTGCGCGCACTGAGCGCAAGAGTGGTCAAGGATATACCGGATTTATTTGCGACTTCGGCCCAGAAATCACACTGGAAGAAGATTTACTTCGCCGAGATCTTACCGTTAATGCAATTGCTAAAGATGATGATGGTTCACTTATCGACCCTTATGGCGGTCAAAAAGATTTAGAAAGCAGAATATTACGCCATGTGAGCAGTGCTTTTAGTGAAGATCCACTTAGAGTGTTACGAGTGGCCCGATTTGCAGCTCGTTATACAGAATACAACTTCACCATTGCCGCTGAAACTTGGCAGCTTATGCAAACCATGGTTGCTCACGGTGAATTAAAAACCTTAACCAAAGAGCGTATTTGGCTAGAAATAGAAAAGACAATCCAAGATAGAGGTTTGGGGCACTTTCTACATACCGTTTGGAGGCTCAGTGCGCTTGATGCTGTCACTCCATATATCCCAACATGGGATAAAGTAACCTATGAAAAGTTCCAACATGCACTCTCTAAACTTGAAAAAAATGATGAGTTAGATGGGTTAGCACAATTCAGCCTTGCCTGTTACTTTTCGGGTACTAGCTTGATTCAGTTAGCGCAAGCAAAACAATTCAAAGTACCTAATAGTTACATAGAAAGCAGCAAAGAGCTCATCACAAATCTCGATTTATTGAGCAAGGAAAGTAAAACACCGGAGGATTGGCTTATTATATTACAAAATATTGACGCATGGCGCAGACCTGAGAAATTAGCGCGTTTTTGTTATATTTGTAGCAAGGTAAGTGATAATTTACGCGTGCTTTGTGACAAACTTACACAGAACTTTTTAGCAACTCGCAACATAGACGTACAAGAGATCATTGCAAAAGGCTATCAGGGAAAGGCTATTCAAGAGCAGCTCAAACTCAGACGCCTAAAAGCTATACAGAACTAGCCATCTATCGTGAAAAGATAGGTTGATTTTCAGCCTATCTTTAAAAGTTCCCACAAAAATGAGCTCCACAATATCAAACGCTCATTTTTAACACAGCGAATACTACATAAAAATTACAAATCCAGCTACAAATACGCTCAAAATTACCGCTAAAACTTATACCATTCCTATCAAATATAAAATTATTGTTTTCAAAACAATAACAGCATTTGTAAATACTCACTAACCGTAAATAAAAGATGACACAAAGACTCAACACAACCACATGATTAATAAGAATAAAATCAAAACAGGAACAGCAAAATCACATATTACACCTTTTATAAACATCATACACATTTAGACAAAAGCCATATTTAACAATTGTTTATGGTAAAAACGCTGCACCTATATTGCGATATCTCCTCTTTCAAATGTATGGAAAGAGTTGACCGTCGTTATAAACAAAGTAAATAAGGGTCAAAATGTTGAAGAAGTTAAATCTAGTTACCGCAGGTATCCAAGTTGCTTTAGTGGCTGGTGCCGTAAGTAGTTCAGTAGCTGTTGCAAACGAACAGACAGAAGCAAAATCAGTAGAGCGTATTCAAGTTACAGGTTCTCGAATTAAACGTGCAAACCTAACTTCGCCGACTCCAGTTACCGTTATCGGTGGTGTGGAGCTTGAAAACCAAGGCATCACAAACGTAAATGACCTTTTAGCTGAAATGCCTCAAGCAACAGTTGGCCTATCTCCAGAGAATACTACTAGCTATATCTATGCATCAGGCTTAAATACAACTGACCTACGTGGTTTAGGTTCAGAGCGTACATTGGTACTAGTTAATGGTCGTCGTTTTGTACCAGGCTCTGTTGGTGATACTGCTGTAGATTTAAACAACATCCCTACCTCTATCATTGAGCGCGTAGAAATCGCAACAGGTGGTGCAGCAGCAGTATACGGTGCTGACGCTGTAGCTGGTGTTGTAAACATCATCACGAAAAAGTCATTCGATGGTGTAGAAGTTGATGTGTCTACAGTAAAGCCTGAACAAAGCGGTGGTGAGGAATATTTCTTCTCTATTACAGGTGGCCAAGAACTAGAAAAGCTATCTTTCATTACCTCTTTAAACTACACCAAAAATGAAAGCTACGCGAAACTAGACCGTGACTTCTTCAAGCGCGGCATGAGATCTATCTCTAACCCTGCAAATACAGGTGGTAGTGACGGTATTCCTGCTGATATCGAGTTTAATCACCCAACAGCGCTTGGCTATTACTCAGAGCGTGGTGACTTCTTTGCTTGGACTGGTACAAAGACACGTGAAGCGTTTGAGAACCACCACTTCACTTTCGATGAAGACGGTACAATGCGTCCATTCGATTACGGTCTTGGTCTAATCGATGATCCTAACCCAGCTATTTCAAAGCGTGCTGCTGGCCGTTACACGTATGACGAAGCAAACCCTGGTGATGCTATCTTCAGACACGGTTATAAAGATTATTTCCGCACACCACTTGAGCGAATGATCGGTACTCTTTACGGTACATATGAGCTGAATGATGAACATGCACTAACGTTTGATGCGACTTATTCTAAGACAGAAGCAACAACTGAAAGTAGTCCTGCATTCTTCTCACATACAATCCGTCGCGATAGCGCATTTGTAAATGATGCCATGGGTAAAGTGATGGATGACGCAGGTCTAGGCTCTGTAACACTTTATCAAGCAAATGAAAACTTATGGGGTGACCGTAAGTATAATCAAGAGCGTGAAGTGTTCCGTTCATCAATTGGTGCTGAAGGCATCATCAACGATGACTGGAGCTACAGCACATACTTCCAATTCGGCCGCATCGAACAAGACACGCTGTGGACTGGTGAAGTTTACAAAAACAACCTAGCTAATGCGATTGACTCTGTACTAATCAATGGTCAAGTTGTGTGTGCTACCCGTGATGCTGAGGGTAACGTGACTGGTGCACGTGAAGGTTGTGTACCATTCAACCCAATGGGTGCAACAAGCGCAACTCAGGAACAACTAGGTTATATTTCAACGACTGCAACTCGTTTTGCAAGACACGACCAAGCAGTATTTGGTGCAACGGTTGATGGTGTATTATTCGAATTACCAGCAGGTTACGTAAGTGCAGCGTTTACAGCTGAGCACCGCCGTGAAGTTGCTAAGATCCGTCCATCTGAAAACATGGAGCAGGGCCTTATTAAAGGTAACTCAAGCCTACCTATGGATGGCGAGATCGAAGTTAAAGAATTCTCAGCAGAGGTTTCTGTACCGCTACTGATGGATGAGTTCCTAGCTACTGACCTTACTTTTGAAGGTGCATACCGTTACATGGATTACTCTGTAACAGGTGGTGACGATGCTTGGAAACTAGCACTAAACTGGGGTGTGACTGACGAACTACGTGTACGTGTAAACCGTTCTAAATCGGTACGTGCGCCAAACCTAGGTGACCTGTTTACTCCAAACTCTAAAACTTACAGCTCAGGCCGTGCAGACATTTGTCGCGCAGATTCAATTGCAGAGTTAAGCAGTGACTACAAGTACAGAGATAACATCATCAACAACTGTCAAGCTGCTGGTCTAGCTGCTGGTTGGATGCCTTCTGATGAATGGTTATCTGGTGGTAGTTTACCTGGTTACATTCAAGGTAATACTGAGCTGAAAAACGAAGTATCTAATGACTACACTATCGGTGTAATTTACACGCCAGAGTTTGTTGAAGGCTTGGATCTTACTGTTGATTACTGGTCATTTGAAATTGATGGTGCAATTGAATACTTTGGTCGTGACAGTATTAAGCTTTGTTACGAAGCGTCTTCTTTAGACAACCCTTTCTGTGGTAACTTTGTTCGTAACAAAGATACTGGTGAAATTGAAAACTACTACTCGCGTCCAATTAACGCTGCACAAATCACCAAAAAAGGCATGGACTTTGAATCTGCATACAAATTTGACGCATTAAACGGTGAGTTTGCACTTAAACTAACTGCGACTTATTTGATTGAAGATAACCAAAACTCAACAGGCCGTGCGGAAGACTTCCGTAACTACATGGGTGAAACGGATGACGCACCACGCTGGAAAGGCCGTTTCAGCGCGCTATACACGCATGATGATTCTGCATACGTAGTAACAGTAAACTATCGCCACAGCACTGTTGAAGATAACGAGTGGACACCTGAAGATAACAACTTCAATGAGGTTTCTTCTTATACTACTGTAGATTTCATGTATAAAACGAACTTGGTTGAAGATCTACAACTACGTGTTGGTGTAAATAACGTGTTTGATAGAGAGCCGCCTCGTACACCTTATACATACGATGACGGTGAATTCTTCGATGTTAAAGGTCGTCGTCTATCACTAGGTATGAAGTATAACTTCTAATCTGCTGTAAAATTTCGATCCGAAAGCCTCCTTTTTGGAGGCTTTTTTATTTAGCCCCCCACCTTTTATCGTATTTTCGACGCAATTGGACAAACTTGAGTATTCACCTCTCCCCGCTTATGATTTAATACTCATGTTAATTTTTTTGTCATTAAGATTTCGTGTAGCAAGGCAGCTAGTTATCCATGAAAACAAGCAAGTTAAGTATTCGACTCCTTTGGTATATCACCCCGCTTGTGATATTACCCTTGCTGTTTCTTGGCGGATTTACGCTCACGAATGTAACTAGCTCAACGCAAAAACAAGCCAAGCTCATTGTTAGTCGTTTCGTTGAACAACAACAGCAGAAGATGTTCAATTATATTGAGATTTACCAGTCAACAACAAAACTGCTCTCAACCTCTCCAGTACTTAGTGACTTTCTTAACTCAGCTAACCTTGAAAGGATGGAAAAAACCAAGCGATTAGGTGCACTGATGGATGTATTTGCCAGTTATAGTGAAGCCTACCCAGATATTATCAGCATCAATCTTTTATCTCCCAATGGCAGAAGCTCTGCATTTTATTCCAGTAACTTAGGCGAAGCGCCAAACCTCTACCCTTTCGCCAAACAAATCATGCAAAGTAACTTGCGCCAACATCAATTTATGGTTGCTTCAAGTGCAGGTACACAGCTGTATTTTGTCCAGCAAATCTACAGCGTAGATTACGAGCTCAAGCAACCTAGACAACAAGGTTATATCGTCGTACAAGTCTCTCCTTCTCTTTTAAGTACCAGTATTCTCGAAGCACCTTACGACAATACGCTAAACCTATTAGTGAGCATTGATGGTGAAGTGTTATTCAGCTCAGATACGAACCTCATTGGCCACTACTTAAGCGCCAGTGAAATAGAAGAAATTGGCTATATTGCTGACCTTGGGCAATTAGACTCTACCGTTATTCATAGTATTGATAATGTAGAAAGGATGACCTACAGCGCGCAACTAAGCGGAGGCTACTTTTATATTTCTACGATCCCTAAGTCGCTACTTTACCGCTCAGGTAAAACTATTAGTCTGATCACTGCATTGATCGTTATTCTATCTGTAGTTACTTTGCCCATTTTGATTTTTATCGTGGTCCGCAACCTGTTGCTCAACCCCATTGAATTACTGGGGGAAGCGAGCCATAGAGTCGGAGATGGTGACCTAATGGTGGCGCTACCGGAGCATAACAGTGACGAAGTTGGCATCCTTTTCCGAGATTTCAACCATATGATCGGCCAAATTCGTACCTTTCAGCGAGAGCTTGAGGATTACAAAGAGCACTTGGAAGAAAAAGTTGAAGATAGAACCAAAGAATTAGAAGAGACCAATAGCAAGCTAGAAGTTGCTATTGTAGAAGCCGAGCAAGCAAACCAGCTTAAAAGCCGCTTTTTAGCTAACATGAGTCATGAGATACGTACCCCGCTGACCGCTATCATGGGGTTTACCGAGCAGCTTATACAGCATCCTAATTCTCCGACCTCAAAACAGCACCTAGACACCATTTTAAGAAACTCTAAACACCTTTTAGAGCTTATCAATAATATCTTAGACCTTTCTAAAATTGAGGCTGAAAAGCTGGATGTGGAAGAATCAGAGGTCTTGGTAATGCCACTCATCAATGATATTGAATCCATCATTGAACCGATGACGAATGAAAAACTACTGAACTTTTCCACTGAATTTATTCTACCCTTGCCTGACAAGCTTTACACCGACATTACTCGCTTAAAACAAATCTTGCTTAACATCGCAACAAACGCGGTGAAATTTACTGAATACGGTGGCGTTCATTTAAAGGTGGAATTTAAACCAGAATCTGAAAAGTTTATCTTTAGCATCAAAGACACCGGAATTGGCATGTCACAAAATGAGCTAGAGCGTGCATTTAAGCCTTTTGAGCAAGCCGACACAACAACAACTCGACGCTTCGGTGGCACAGGGCTTGGCCTTTGTATTTCAAAGAATTTAGCACAACTGCTTGGCGGTGACGTGCATGTTCAAAGCCAACAAGGCACAGGAAGCTTATTTTCTGTTGAGGTCTCAGGTAATTTCAAAGAGCGCTCGTACTCTTGGCTAAACGCACTTGAGCGACCAAGACAACCGGATAACAGTAAAACCCATATTGCGGCGGTAAAAGAGCTTGATGCCAAAGTGCTTGTTGCGGAAGACAACCCCGATAACCAAGAGCTTATTACGCTGCTACTGTCTAACTGGGGCATAGTTCCTGATATTGCTAATAACGGTGCTGAAGCGGTTGAGATGGCGCTGGTTGAAGACTATCAACTGATCTTAATGGATATGCAAATGCCTGTCATGGGTGGTGAAGAAGCAACGCAAATGCTCAGACATGCCGCCTATGATGGACCAATCATCGCGCTTACCGCCAACGTAATGAAACACGACATAGACAACCATATTAAAGCAGGGTGTGATGCTACTCTTGGCAAGCCGATAGATAAAGAATTGCTAGGTAAATTGCTACTAGAGTACCTTGAACTTCAAAATGACAAGTCCTCTTCATGGGATGCCTTGTTACAAACCGAGAAGTTCTTACAAATAAGTCGTAATTATGTCGAAAAGCTACCGTCACAGCTAGTTGAGCTGCAAAAGCTTTACGATAAACAAGAATGGGAATCTTTAAGGGCACTGGCACATAGTATCAAAGGCAGCGCGGGTTGCTTTGGCTTTATGAATATTCATGAAGCCGCAGGGGAACTAGAAACCAGTTTGCAAAAAACACAAAACAGTAACCGCCATTACTATTTGCTTAAGCTCACTGAGGCTATGCGCTATACCCTATCAATAGACCAGCCAACGGATCATAGTCACTTAGGCTAATGGTAAAGCCATGAGCATTGCATCTTCACGACCATGAGTGCTCGGGTAGTAGTTTTTTCTCAAGCCCATTTCGACAAAGCCATAGCGATGATATAACGCGATTGCCGTAGTGTTTGACGCTCTTACCTCAAGAAAGATATTTTCTGCCTGCAAGCTCTCCGCTTGCGCTAACAAATCTTCCATGAGTGGCTTCGCGTAGCCCTTACCTTGATAATTAGGACGAATACAAATATCCATCAAGGTTAAGTCTGGGCCCGCACGCTCTGCAACGTAGAAGCCTACCAGCGTATTACCATCGACAATAGCCGTATTAAAGTAACGACCGTGAAGGCAAGACTGCATAGTTTTTTCACTCCAAGGAAAAGCATGACAGGCTTGTTCTACTTGCATAATCTCATTAAGTGGAAACTGCAGTAAACCACCTTGCTTAACTTGCATCTTGTTGACTCCAGATTAATTGCCACAACGCACGCTTTTGAGCCGTACTTAGTTGTGCACTTGGCAAACTCAATTGGTTATCCTGAAGTGCAATCGTGTTGCCCATGACAACCTCAATTTTTCTACCCGTCACCAATTCAAAGTCCTGCAACAAAACAGCCGGTAAAGCTATTTGCTGAAGCTCATTTGCAGCAGTAGTAACAACAGCGTTAGGGTCAAGATGTGCAAATGTAGAATTTAGCTTTAGCGGTACAATATCAAGAATATCTGCGTAAATCGGATTCATGGCTAAGCAGCTTAATTTTTTAAGGGAGTTTACTTTGAAAAAATGCGAAGTGCAAAATAAGAAGTGGCAGGGGCGGCAGGACTCGAACCCGCAACCATCGGTTTTGGAGACCGCTGTTCTACCAATTGGAACTACGCCCCTGCAATGTCGACGCATTATAAAGCGCTTTTTTGAAAGGTAAAGTGAAAAAATCACTTTTTTGATTCAACTGCTTCTAAAACAAGCAAAATGGCGAATATTTATCATATTCGCCCTTTTCTTAAGCCGAGTGCTAACTCATTTTAGAGTCATTATTCCCACTTGAAGATCAACAGAAGAAAATATATCTACATAGCAGCTAGTTAGAAAGCTAGCTGTTCTCGATACCATCACCTATACCATGCGCAGAACTTTTTGATTTTTTATTACTCGTCGGCGCTTTAGTTCAGCTTTGGCCCAAGCAGAGGACTCTGCCATATCACGACGAAGCTCTTGTATCTCTTCGGTAGTAAACATTCTCGGACCCGAGGTAATTCTATCCATCTTGTGCCTCCAATCTGTCGCAGCACATTTTAAAACGCATTAAAGCATAAGTGGAGAAGCTAACTAAAGACAGAAAACGTGACACTGATACCGCGTTGGCCTTGTCAGCATTGTAAGGTAGGTATCTTGTGGCTAATTGGCGTATTCAAGTTAGATGCAACAATGATCAAAGTAGACCGAACGAGTTAGCAGCTAGTTAGCTGCTCAAAATCAATTAGTTAACCTGCTTAATTGCTCAAGCTAGCGGCCTCTGTATACGTAAAAAATATAATTGCTTATTAAGGCAAATTTAGGTGTAATGAATACATAATGAGCGCTGAGCAATGCAGGGAAAGCTTACATAACACTAGCTAAACTGATTACACTAGCTAGGAGAGTGAGAGCCTCCAAAAAGCCTATTTCTTCTAAGTAAGCCATAGCATAAACAACTCCAACTCAGACACATCGAGCGGATAGCGGCTTAGTCCAACAAGCGATTATGCAACACAAACTGCATGTCGCATAAATACTAAAATGTTATGTTTTTAATCAAGCTTCGAGTTTATACAAATAGGTAAGTTGATTTTGTCAGTTGTTAACCTCTCATGGAATAAAAAGGTTTCTCTTACCTCAGATTCTCTAAAGGGCTTTAAAGAGTTAAAAGGAGACTTGTGGGAGTTTCTAGTTAAGGATACAAAAAATAATTACAGAGTATTTCGTAGTTTTTTCGACAACAAGTATTACATTTATGAGTTGAACGAACCTGAGGGTGAGTTTTTGATAGCCAAGCTTCAATGCAATGGCGACTTTGAAACATACTTAAATAAAAAGGCGATTAAAGATTTTGTATGGTTTGGTAGCCAATATAGCAATTTAGTCGAAGGTAAGTTGAAAATAGATAGCTTCAATAAAATTTATTTGGATGATGAATTGGTTGCCGCTATAGGTGAAGAAAATAGAATTAATTGGCTTTGTAAATTCATTTTACAAGGTGGCAAAAATCGCTACCGAAAATGGAGTGGAATTAAATACAATTCCTTTAAGATTAATGAGGGGTTAGCCATATCGCTAGCAGTATCATCTATGGTAAATTTGGACTAAAAAACATAACAAACGCTTTAACCAATGGACGCTAAACAGCAGGCTTGCGCTCCTTCGTCGTTAACTTTAGCCTGCTATTTTTGCGCCGGTTCAGCGAGGCGTTAGGGCTCACAACAGGACAAGTCATGATTGAGAAACAATCTCCTTACCTTGCTCATCAACATAGGCTTGCTGATGTAATCGCTGCAATCCAGGTAATGGGTACATATAGGTCTTCGGGACGCAAGGTAGAGTCATGGGCTAATTTGCTCGGCGAAAAGCCAAAGAGCGCGAATGACTGGCAATCCATTTTTAATGAGCATCCCGAATTTTTTCGGGCCGGTATAGGCGATGACGATTTTCAGTCACTAGTCGTTCGGCGCGCTCAACCTAGAGTCTATAACACACAGACTGAAGAAGTAATTACGGTAGAGCAATTTAGGGCATTGCCGAAAGACAATAGGTCTCATATCTCCCGTTTGCCTCTGTCCTCGGAACAAATCCTTGCATTAATAGATGTAGCAGTGAAGCTACAAACTCAAGCAGTTGTTCGTCGTAAGGAGCTTCGATGGTGGGTGCCGGTGGTCATCGGCGTGTTGTCCTCATTGGTTGGTGTATTTGTCGGAGCGGCAATTAAAGGTGGGTAGCGCTAAGTCACGCCCTAATTGGGTAGCCGAGGGTATCTAGCCCTCAGCCTCCACAACACCCTGCATGCGGGTCCGCACAGGGCGTTTCATCTAACAGATTACCCGTTTGGGTAATGCACTTTTATCCATCCGTCTTTGAGTGAATATAGTCCCTCGTTTTTCAGATAATTTAAGCTTAAAGCTTGTTGAATACCGGGTGTTTTGGAACTACACCAAGGCCCTTTACTTGTGATGCCACAGGCAACGGCTGCTTGCACATGAACTCCACGCTTCATCAGGTTCCTCACTTTAGTTCTCGGTTTTCGCCATTGTCGCCAGTAACACATCCTGATCCTGCGCCTTATCCATTGGTCTAGGTCAACACATTGCTGGTATGCGTTTGCAATACCAAAGAATAGCAGGCCAGCATCACTATAAACATCACTGCGAAGAAACCAAATACCTCCGCAAGGTTTTTAGGAAAGTAAAAATTCATAAAAAAGGCCAGTCAGAAATACTGACTGGCCTTTTCTTAATCTAACGAAAGCTAGGTTAGGTTTTTACAATCAAGCTTATTCCCACTCGATTGTCGCTGGCGGCTTACCTGATACATCGTAAACCACGCGAGAAATACCATCGATTTCATTGATGATACGATTTGAAACGTGGCCTAGTAGCTCGTATGGTAAGTGTGACCAACGTGCCGTCATAAAGTCGATAGTTTCAACACAACGTAGTGAGATCACCCAATCGTATTTACGTGCATCGCCCATCACGCCAACAGAGCGTACCGGTAGGAACACGGCGAATGCTTGAGATACTTTGTGGTATAGATCCGCTTTATGTAGCTCTTCAATGAAGATAGCGTCAGCACGGCGCAGTAGGTCACAGTATTCTTTCTTGATTTCACCAAGTACACGAACACCTAGACCTGGACCTGGGAACGGGTGACGATAAAGCATGTCATACGGTAGGCCAAGCTCTAGACCAATCTTGCGAACTTCGTCTTTAAATAGTTCACGCAGTGGCTCAACCAGACCAAGCTCCATATCTTCAGGTAATCCACCCACATTGTGGTGAGATTTGATCACATGCGCTTTACCTGTTTTAGATGCTGCCGATTCGATAACATCAGGGTAAATTGTACCCTGCGCTAGCCATTTCGCGTTTACGCGCTGGCTGGCTTGCTCATCGAATACTTCAATAAAGGTGTGACCAATTGCTTTACGTTTGTCTTCTGGGTCATTTAAGCCGTTAAGCGCGTTAAGGAAACGCTCTTCAGCTTCTACTTTGATGATGTTCAGACCAAACTTATCACCGAACATATCCATTACTTGCTGGCCTTCGTTCAAGCGCAGCAGGCCGTTATCAACAAATACACAGGTTAGCTTGTCGCCAATCGCACGGTGAATAAGCATTGCAACCACTGATGAATCAACACCACCAGATAAACCAAGGATAACTTCGTCATCCCCTACTTTCTCTTTGATACGCTCAATTGCATCTTC